>JAGXKW010000055.1:13850-16416 GCA_018334995.1 Wenzhouxiangellaceae bacterium | reverse complement strand
TGGCGGTAAACATTGCAGCCCCGTTCGGTAGCGTTACCTTTGGCGATTATTGCACGAAATTCACGCGGGCGAATTTCGAACCTTCATCACCCAATCGGCCCGCCTCTTTCGATGCACCGGGTTGCCTGGTGGCTCACTAGAATTCGAGCTGGCCGCGCAGCGAGAAGATATCCGGTTCGTCTCCCGGAAACGGGCCGCCGCGGGTTTCGAGCACCTTGATGTAGTTGAACGAGAAGCGCAGATTGCGATTCGGAAACCAGTTCAGGCCCAGCGTCAGGTTGTCTTCCTCGCCGCCATCGATTCCGGCATCGATGAGATCGACGTTGCTCAAGCGCGCACCCACTTGCCAGGCGCCGACACCGCCCTGGCCGACGGCGGATTTCGGGTTGACCGCCTTGAAGTCGCCGCCGCTGCCGCTATAGGGGCGTCGATCATCGGTGAGAAACCACATGATCTCGCCGTAGTAGCCCTCGAAATCAGCATCCGGACCGCGGTTCCCGCGATCCAGCCCGGCGCTCAGGAATTCGCCCTGGAGCGTCAACCGATGGTGGACCCAGACCGCTTCGAGACCATAGCGATAGAATTCATCGGCGTCGATAAAACCTGTATCGACGAGCCGGATGTCGGTGGTGTGGGATTCCGGCCTTTCGGAGAATCTCACGCCATCCGCGCCGCCGGTGTCTCGATACGACAGGGAACCGCCCATGTGCAGCACCCGGCCGTTACTGTTGACGGGGGCATAGGTCAATCGACCGGACAAACCATAGCCTTCGTCCTCGCCGGACGAATCGTTGTCGATACCGGTGCCGAAAAATCCGGCGCTGGCGCTCCAGTGATCGGTTCCGCTGATCACTGCGACGCCAAGATTGCGGCCGGTTTCGAACACTTGCGGCAGTCCACGCTCCATGAAATTGACCTGCTTGGAGCTGGTCATGTTCTGCAGGCTGAACGGCTCCTCGAAGTGCCCAAGCCTGATCTTCGCCGGGCCCAGATCCTTGTATTCGACATAGGCGTCCTTGATGCCATCGGCGCCGCTGTTGGCGAAGTCGTATTGGAATTTGTAGCCCCAGACCCCCCCGATGGTGCCTGAGGCAAACAACCGGGCACGGCGCATTTCGCTGCCACTGCCATGGCTCACGATATCCTCGTCGAATACGGTGCCGTCGACCTGAACGCGGCCGCCGATGCGAAAGCTGTATTCCTCATCGGCCGAGGTGACCTGGAACTTTCCACGGGTATCGATGCGCGGTGATCCAGCCGGGTCCGGACCGGACTCCCGACCCGTCTCCGCCGTGCGCGCTTCGGAAGACATTTCATCGTCTTCTTGGGTCGCGTCATCGGCTTCGGCGACCGCCCGAATGGCTTTGTAGGTCGCCTCGTCGATCGTGCCATTGGCATGCAGCGCCTCGAGCAGTTCGTTCAAGGCATCGTTTTCATCGGCCTGCACGGAACCAGTCGAAAGCATGCCCAGGCCAAGGATCAATACGATTTTCTTCCAGTTCGACATGGCTTGATCTTTCCCGGTATTGTTTGATTTATGAAGGTGCGCGGTGCGGCGCAAAGCAGAATCTTTGCGTTTTCAATTGGCATTGTTACAGATTTATTGCAGCAATTACAGCCTTCTGATCTACGGCGCCACGACGAATTGCCCGCGCCCTCAAGCCGAAGGTTTCGATTTGCGCCACGTGGCCGCCACCTTGATCGGGATTTGTCCGCGGCGCACCGAAAAATGCGCAAGCCGAATCCCGGAACGCTCAGGATCGTCGTACCAGGACTTCCTTCATTCCTTTCGCTCGAGCACCACCAGCGCGATGCCGCCAAGGACGGCGGCGCCGGCGAATACCAGTCGCAAAGTGAGCGATTCGGAAAGCAGGGCGACACCGGCGACGGCGGTGATGACCGGCACGCTGAGCTGGGCCACCGCGGCGGTGGAGGTCTGGATGTGCTTCAGCGCGGCGTACCACACCGCGTAGCCGAGGCCCGAAGCCAGCGCGCCGGATGCGACGGCCAGCGCGATTCCCGGCAGATCGATCGATGCGGCCGAAACGAATCCCAGCGGCATTGCAAGCGCCAGGACGATGGCGGGAACGCTGGCGAGCAGGAAATTCGATGCGGTCACGCGGGTCGGATCGCCGGCGCCTTTGGCGCGCAGCGTGTAAATGCCCCAGGCCACGCCGGCGGCAATCATCAAGGCCGCCGGCAGGGTGGGCGGCGCAGCGAGGCCCGGCAACAGCAGCCAGACCAGGCCGGCCATCGCCAGCGCGAAGCCGATCCACTGGCGCGGCGTCAACCGTGCACCTGTAACGAGACTCCAGCTGATCATGGTCACTTGTACCGCGCCGAACAGCAACAGCGCGCCGGTTGCGGCGGTAAGCGACAGATAGGCTACCGAGAACGCCACCGCATAGCCGAACAGCGCCAACGCCGAAGCCCAGCTGCCGCGCCCGTCGGCAAGCCCGGGCCGCATGCGCACGATCAGCCACAGCATCAGCGCACCGGAGACGATGCGGATGACGGTGAAGCTCAGCGGATCGATCGCGGTCGCCGTCAGCGCCGCGCGCGCCAG
>JAGXKW010000055.1:0-13312 GCA_018334995.1 Wenzhouxiangellaceae bacterium | reverse complement strand
ACCGGCGCGCTGATCGGTGTACTGGAAACCCAGAGCGCCAGCGCCGCGCCAGCGGTGGCCAACGGCGCCGCGGTCATGATGACCAGCGGGTTGGAAAGCTTTTCGTACTGTACCGCGAGCACCACGAAGACCAGGAATACCGCGAGCGCGATGACGATCGCCATCTCACGGTTGGTTTCCTCGATGGTCTCGAATTGTCCGCCGAGAATCACGCCGTACTGGCTGGGCATGTCGATGCCCGCGATGCGCGCCTGAATTTCGGACATGATCGTGCCGACGTCATTTTGCGCGGTCTCGAAGTTGCCGACGATCCGCTGAATGCGCACCTGATTCTCGCGCGAGATTTCCGCCGGTCCCTCTTCCAGGCTGAAATCCGCGACCTGACGTGCCTGGATGGGTCCGTTGACGCCGTTGGCAACGATCACCTGGCCCAGCGCGTCGATGTCGTCGACCTCGTCCCGCGGCAGCCGAACCCGCACGTCGTACTCGTTGACGCCAGTGCTGTAGCGGGTGGGTACGTAGCCCGAAACCGCGTAGCGCAGGCTTTGCGAAACGCTACCGATATCCAGGCCGAGCGCGGCGGCGCGTTCGCGATCGACGTCGATGCTCAGAAGCGGCGTGCGATCCTCGTCGTCCATCTCCACGCCGGTCAGGCCGGGGATGTCCTCGATCGAATCGATGATCTCGCGCGCCAGGTCCTGCAGCACGCCGATGTCCTCGCCGACAATCTTGAGTTCCATGTCCTCGCCGCTGACGCCGAAGGTCAGGCCGCGAATGCCGGGCGACCAGACATAGATTCGCGCGCCCGGAATGTCGAGCTGCCGCATGCGCTGCTGGGCCTCGGCCACCCAGCGGCTGGCCGGCCAGTCGGGCCGGTCCTCGGCGTCGGTCAGGCGCACCAGCACGTAGCCGCGACCGGGCCGCTCGTTGGCCACGCCGCCCCAAACGTTGCCGCCCGCCAGCGCGAAAATGCTGCCAACTTCGGGCATCTTGCCGACTTCGGCTTCGATCAAGCGGGTCGCTTCGTCGGTTTCCTCGGGCGTGGCCCCGGCCGGCAACTGCATCCGTATGCCCAGTTCGCCGTCGTCGAGCTGCGGCAGGAATTCGTTGCCCAGCCGGCCGGCCAGCACCAGGCTGGCGACGAAGACGGCGACGCCGCCGGCGACTACGCCCCAGCGCCAGCGGATCAGCCCGCCGAGCAGGTTGCGATACTTTTCGGCCAGCCATTCGATCAGCCCGTTGAAGCCGCGGAAGAATGCAGTCCGGTTGAAGCCGGACTCGAAGCGGATCTTTGCGAACTGCGCGGCCAGCATGGGCACAAGCGTCAGCGCCACGGCCAACGAGGCGATGACCGCGAACGAGATCGTGACCAGCAGCTCGCGGAACACCAGCGTGGCAAGACCCGTGATCAGCAGGAACGGCGCCACCGCGGCCAGGTTGGTCAGGGTACCGGCGGTAATCGCCGACATCACTTCGTCGGCACCTTCGTGCGCGGCCATGTCGGCCGATTTGCCAAGCTTCTCGCGGTGGCGCGAAATGTTTTCCAGCATCACGATGGCATTGTCGAGCAACAGCCCGACGCCCAGCGCCAGTCCGCCCAGGCTCATCACGTTCAGCGTCAGCCCGGCCGCGCCCATCATGGCGAAGGTGGCCATGACCGCCAGCGGAATCGAAAGGCCGATGACGAAACTCTTGCGCAGACTGCCCAGGAAAGCCAGCACCACCAGCATCGCCAGCGTTCCGCCGAGAATCGCCGCGGCCGATACCGACCGCACCGACCCGCGGATGAAATAGGCCGCGTCCTCGGTGATCTTGTAATTCATGTCGGCCGGGATGAAGCCCGACGATTTCAGCGAAGCCAGCGTATCGACGACTTCGTCGACCACGGCTACCGTGTTGGCGTCGGGCTGCTTGAACACCGAAACCTGGGTGGCGGGCACGCCGTTCAGGCGCACGAACAGGCGCTGCTCGCGATACCCGTCGCGCACCTCGGCGACCTCGTCGAGTCGGATCCTGCGGTCCGAACCGGGCACGGCGATCTGCACGTTGGCGATGTCTTCGGGCGACTCGAACCGTCCGTCGGTGCGCGCCATCACGTCCATGCTGGTCGAGGTGACGTTGCCGGCGGCGACGTTGAGGTTTTCCTGCGCCAGCTGATCGGCCACGCCGGTCAGCGTCAGGCCGTAAGAGCGCAGGCGCTGCTGGTCGATGATGACTTCCAGCTCGCGCTCCTGCCCCCCGATCGCCTCGACGCCGGATACCCCGGGGATGGACTGCAGCTGCGGGGCCAGGCGGTTGTCGACCCAATCGCGCACTTCTCGCGGCGTGCGCAGGTCGGACGAGAAGCCGGCCTCGAACACCGACGAGGAACCGGGATCCCACTTGCGAATGCGCGGTGGATCGATGTCGTCGGGCAGCCGGGTGCGGGCGCTTTCCATCAACCTCGAGGCGTTCTGCAGCGCGGTGTCCAGGTCGGTGCCGTATTCGAATATCAGGCTGACGCTGGTGCGGCCTTCCTCGGCTTCGCTGGACAGGCGCACCAGGTCTTCGGTCGACGCCAGCGCTCTTTCCAGCGGCCGGGTCACCTGCTCCTCGACCACCTCGGGGGATGCGCCGGGATAGTTGACGCTGACCCGAACCAGCGGATAGACCACCTCGGGCAGCAGGTTGACCGGCAGCCGGTCGACGAAGAACAGGCCCATGACCAGCACGACCGTGGCCAGCGCCGTGGTGCCCACCGGGCGCCGGATGGCGGCATGCGTCAGGCCTCGATAATACTTGGTGCCACGCGCCGGATCGCTCGAATCGTGTTCCGTAGCTTCGGGTTTTTTCCGGTCACGGCTCATGCTTCGTTGTTCACGGTCTCGACCACGCGCACCAGGTCACCTTCGGCCAGGTCCAGCGGATTCGACGACACGATCTGATCGCCGGGCCGAAGCCCGCCGAGAATCTCGCGCCAGTCGCCGCGGATGATGCCGGTGGTCACGGCCCGCCGGACGAGCTCGTTGGCCTCGTCGATGACCATCACGAACTTCCGCTCGCCCATTCCGACCGAGCCGGCGGGAACCGCCAGCACATCTTTCTTGAAGTCGACCAGCAGGTCGGCACGCGCCAGGAAACCCGGGCGCACACCGCGGTCGAAAGCTTCGGGCAGCGAAATTTCCACGGTCAGCAGGCGGCTGGCGCCGTCGGCGGCCGGAAAGATGCGGCGAACCTTGCCGGTCATGCTGTCGACGTCGGACAACGCGTCGATGCGGATCGGCACCTCGGTGCCCACAAGGAGTTCTCCGACGTCGAGCTCGGACACGCCGATGCGCACGACCAGCTCGTCGAGGTCGGCGATTTCGAACGCCGCCGAAAGGCTGCCGATGGACGCGCCGGGTTCGACCATGCGACCGATCACGTGGCCGTCGATGGGCGAGACGATCTGGCCGAAATCCACCCGCGTCTGCCACAAATCGACCTCGCTTTGGGCGATGTCGAGCGTGGATCGCGCGGTGATGAAGCTGGCCTCGTCGATGTAGTCGCTGTCGCGCAGGCGCTTGAGCCGATCGAAGTTGGCCCGCGCCTCGCGCAGGGTGGCCTCGGCGCGCGCCAGCTCGGCACGCTGCTCGCGCACGTCGATTTCGGCCAGCAGCTGGCCGGCCTCGATCCGATCACCGGTCTCGACGAACACCTCGCGCACGATGCCTTCGGTACGCGCGGCCAGTTCGATGGTCCGCAGCGTTTCGACCGGCGCGGACAGCTGGACGCGGCGCGACAGATCACGCCGGGAAACTTCATAGGCACGCACCGGGAGCGACGAGCGCTCCTGGCTGCCCGGGCGCTGGGGTTGCGACTCCGAGCCGCAGGCCGCGAGCAACAACAGCAACAGTACGATCAGGCACGTCCGCCCGAAGCGCTTTCCGAGATTCGTTGACATAAGTGAAGTCTAGCGCGGGCATGTACGGGTTCAGCCAACGCGGTCTTCACGCCGCGGGAGGCCACGGCGTGAAACCCGCTCATCCAGCGCTGGCGGCGCGCTATTCGGGAATAGCCCCCAGGATGAACGCGGCCAGGTCATCCCGGTACGCCTGCATGGATTCCTCGTGCAGATACATCATGTGGCCGGCCGGGTAGAGGTCGTAGCGGATGCGCTGGCGCGCCTCGACCGGGATGTCGAGGTGCCGGATGTAATAGTTGGTCGCGGCAAACGGCGTGGCCAGGTCGTAATAGCCCTGCTGGATGTGCAGCTGCAGTCCCGGATTCATGATCATGGCGCGCGACAGGTCGGGCAGCAGATTGACCGCCACCTGGCGCCGCCCGTCGGGATCGCGGTGGCTCCATTCCCAGTCCAGCGGCCAGGCGGTGGTCTTGTATTCCTCTTCGCGGCCGAATTCCAGCTCGTTGTGCAGATAATCGAAGAACGCCGCGGTGTAGGCCGGGCCCACCGACGGGAAGAACGGGTCGTAGTCCATGGATTCGGAAAGCGGATTGACCGCGGGGCCGATGAAGCGCGAGTCGATGCGTCCGGCGATCAGCCGGTCGTTGCGCTTGAGCTCCTGCAGGAACTGCTGATGGTCGACGCGCAGGTCGGCCTTCATCCAGTAGTCGGTGCTGGTACCGGTATAGCCGGCCGCCCGTTCGGCGATTTCACGCTTGCGCGCCAGCTCGATGGTGTAACCGGCGGTCAGTGCAGGCAGGTATTCGTTCAGCGCGAATTCCTCGACCTCGGCGAGAAACGGCTCGAGGTCGTCGGGCTTTTCGTCCAGCGCGTCGTGGTACCAGGCCGTGGCCGCGAAAGAGGGCAGGAACAATGCATGCGGCAGATCCAGTCCGCCGCCGTCGCGCCCGGCGGCAGTATCGATGAATGGCGAGACCAGGATCAGGCCGTTGAGGTTCATGCCGTGGCGGCTCTGCAGATGGTGCGCCAGTCCAGCGCCGCGGATGCCGCCGTAGCTTTCGCCCAGTACGAACTTCGGCGAAGCCCACAAGCCGTTTTCGCTGATGTACTGCTTGATGAAGGCGGCGACCGATTCGATGTCCTGGTCCACGCCCCAGAACTTCTCGCCCTCGGCCTCGCCCAGCGGCTTCGAAAATCCCGTCCCGACCGGATCGACCATGATCAGGTCGGCCACGTCGATGATCGAGTATTCGTTGTCCAGCCGCTTGGCCGGCGGCGGGTCGGCGTAGCCGGCGTCGTTGACCACCACGCGCTCGGGCCCCAGGATGCCCATGTGCAGCCACAGCGAGGAGGAACCGGGCCCGCCGTTGAACGCGAACACGATCGGCCGTTCGCCGGGCGCATAATCGCCCTCGCGGTGATAAGCCGTGTAGCCGAAGCGCGCGATCGGCTCGTCGTCTTCTTCCATGATCAACCAGCCGACGGTGGCGGTGTAGTCGATCCGATCGCCGTCGATCGTCACCTGGTGTTCGGTCGTGTGTGCAACCGGTTTCGGGGCTTTCGCCGTGCTGTCGGGTCCGGCGTTCTCTTCGGCCAGGGCCGGAAGGGCAAGTAGCCATGTCAGGACGAGGATCAGGAGCTTGCTCATAAAGTGCCTTTCTTGAACGGAAAACCGCATGGTAGCCGATGGGGTCCCGATTCCGTAGGCCGGGACGGCGGCCCCGACGCATCCGGTCAGCCGCGCGCGAGCGCCTCGGCGGCCGGCACGTAGTCGTAGCCCAGATCGCGCGCGATCACCTCGTAGGTGACCTGCCCCTTGTGCACGTTCAGCCCGGCCAGCAGGTGCTCATCGTCCAGCAGCGCGTTCTTCGCGCCATTGTTGGCGATCCTGACGGCATAAGCCAGGGTGGCGTTGGTCAGCGCAAAGGTCGAGGTACGCGCGACCGCGCCGGGCATGTTGGCTACGCAATAGTGGATGATGCCGTCGACCTCGTAGGTCGGCGCCTGGTGCGTGGTCGCGTGCGAGGTCTCGAAGCAGCCGCCCTGGTCGATGGCCACGTCGACCAGCACCGAGCCGGGGTCCATCAGTTTCAACTGTTCACGGCGTACCAGCTTCGGTGCGGCCGCGCCGGGAATCAGCACCGCTCCGATGACCAGGTCGACGCTGTCGAGGTGCTCCTCGATCGCTTCTTCGGTGGAATACAGCGTGTTGAGCCGCTCGCCGTAGAGCTCGTCGATGTACTTCAGGCGCGGCAGCGAGCGGTCGAAGATCGTCACGTCGGCACCCATACCCATGGCCATGCGCGCGGCATCCAGGCCGACAACGCCGCCGCCGATGACCATCACTTCGGCCGGCCGCACCCCGGGCACGCCGCCAAGCAGGATGCCGGAGCCGCCCTGGGCGCGCTCCAGCGCATGCGCGCCGGCCTGGATCGACATCCGCCCGGCGACTTCCGACATCGGCGCCAGCAGCGGCAGGCCGCCGGCGCGGTCGGTCACGGTTTCATAGGCAATCGCGGTGCAACCGGACTTCACCAGTCCTTCGGTCTGTTTCGGATCCGGCGCCAGATGCAGGTAGGTATACAGGATCTGGCCTTCGCGCAGCATCTCGCACTCGTTGGGCTGCGGCTCCTTGACCTTGATGATCATCTCGGCACGCTCGAAGATCTCCCGGGCCGTGTCGACGATGGTGCCGCCGGCGCGCTCGTACAGCTCGTCGGTCAGGCCGATGGCCTTGCCCCCCTCGCGCTGGACCATCACTTCGTGGCCGTGGCTGGCGAGTTCGCGTACGCCGGCCGGCGTCAGGCCGATCCGGTATTCGTGGTTCTTGATTTCCTTGGGTACCCCGATCCGCATGATTGTTTTCCTGTAGTTACCGACCAATGGTTATCGGCCAACGGTTATTGACCAACAGTCATTGGCCTGCAGTTCCCGGCTTTTAATTACCGGCTTGCATTTATTGACGTGCGCAGTGGCTGAAACGACCCCGAAGCAGCCGGTGCCGGAGGCTTCGATGAAGCGGACCGGACCATGCCCGGAATTCTAACGCCGATGCCCGCGCTGCCGGGGCGCCGCGGGCTTTGTCGGTGCAATCAGAAATCCGCGAGTCGAGCGACCAGCCAGAGCAATCCGCCCAGGCCCAGGATCAGCAGGCCGGCGACCGGCAGCGAGGTCATCTTGCGCTCCAGCCACAGCAGCGCACGGGTCAGGCGCACGTGAACCGGATAGAGATTGGGAATCTGGAAGTGGCCGCTGCCCGCGATCCTCCGCGTTGCCGCACCCAACCCGGCGGCGGCCTTCTCCAGCACCACGACGAGATCACCGGCGGGCACGTCGATTTCGAGCTTCGGCGCCAGCAGCCTCCTGGATGCGATCAGCGCGGCGGCCAGCGCGAGTGGCCAGGCCGCCGGCCACAGCGCGCCCGCCAGGTGCAGATCCAGCCCATGCGTAACGGCCCAGGCCCAGGGCAGAATAAGACCCGCCACGGTCATCGCCACCCAGGCCGGGTGCGCGGTCCTGTATTCGCGCTCTTGCCGCACGAGCCGCCAGAAGTGCCACAGCAGCAGCGCCGTGGCCGTCGAACTCAGGCTCAGCACCAGCGTCCAGCCATACCCCACGCCAGCTTCGCCGAGCATCGCCTTCAGCCCGGTCTTGGCCAGCATGCCGGTCGTCAGCGGCGCCGCGGCAATCGCCAGTGCCGGCAACGCGACCAGCACACCGCGCAGCACGCTCCGCCCCGGCGCACAACCACACGCCAGGAACAGCGCGGCCTTGTTCAGGCCATGATGCAGGATCAGCACGCCAAGCCACGGCAGCAGGGCTTCGAAGCTAGCCGGCGCCATCAGCAGCGCGGCATAGGCCGCCAGCACCAGGCCCATCTGGCTGATCGTCGAATAGGCCAGCACCACCTTGACCCGCCTTTGCGCCAGCCCGAGCGCCACCCCGGCGAAAGCCGTGAGCATGCCCAGCGCGAGCAGCGCCGGGCCGAACAGTTCGCTACCGCCGGCGCCGGGCGGCACCAGCCGCAGCCAGCCCAGCAGCCCGGCCTTGACGATGACGCCGGAAAGGATCGCGCTGGCCGGGACCGGCGCGACCGGATGCGCCAGCGGCAGCCAAAGATGGAGCGGCAAGATGCCCATCTTGACCGCGAACCCGGCCAGGATCAGCCAGTGCCAGCCGGGGGCTGCGCAGGTCCCGTCGACCAGCTCGGCCAGCACCGCGTTGCCGGCTTCGGACGCGATGGCCACGATGCCTGCAAACACCGCCATTTCCCCGACCAGCGCCAGCACCAGGTAAACCCGGCCGGCGCGCCGGGCCGCTTCACTGCGCGCATGGATGATCAACAGCCACGATGCCAGGCTCAACGCCGAATAGCCGGCGTAAAAGCCGGCCACATCCTGCGCCAGCAACGCCAGGGCAATGCCGGCCAGGCTGATCAGCCAGCCGCTCCAGAACAGCACCCGGTCGCGCCGCACCCGCGCGGCCGCGAACCAGCCGGCCAGGCTCCAGGCCACGCCGCACAGCACGATCAGCGGCGCCGATACCGGGTCCGCGCCCAGCCGCAGCTCGAGCAGTGCGAACGACAGCGCGGAAGGCCTGTGCAGCAGCAGCGGAAAGAACAGCAGCAGCGGCAGCCACGGCGCCGCGGCGATGGCCGCCGCGCGGATTCGACCCGGACGGGCCAACAGCGCCGCGACGACGATCGGCGCCAGGACGGGCAAGCCGTTGGCCAGCAGCGTCACCATGGCGCGTACCCCGAAGCAATTTCAAGGACCCAGCTCAGCGGGCTCAGCGGATGCGCCGCCAGCATCCCCAGCACGACGGTCAACGCTGCGGTCGCCACCGCCGAAGCCACCAGCGCCAATCGCGACAGCGCGCCGATCTCGATCGGCATTTCGGCCAGCGCCCCGCCTTCGGTCAGCCACAGCCGCCGGATCAACGGCAGGAAATAGGCGGCATTCAGCAGTGCGCTCGCGATCAGCACACCCACCACCCAGGGCACGTCGGCGGCCAGCGCTCCCGATGCGAGGTACCACTTGCTGACAAAGCCGACGACCGGCGGCACCCCGATCATGCCCAGCGCAGCAATCGTGAAGGCCGTGCTGACCCAGGGCATGCGCCGGCCCAGCCCGTCGAGCTGGTCGATCCTGGACACGCCCAACAACAGTCCGTAGATGCCGGCGCAGAAAAACAGCGTGACCTTCATCAAACCCTGGTGGACCAGGTGCACCATACCGCCGGAGGTGGCCAGCAGGCCGCCGACCGCGATCCCCAGCACGATGTAGGACACCTGGCTGACGGTCGAATACGCCAGCCGCCGCTTGAGTTCATGCTCGCGCAGCGCCAGCAGCGAACCGATGATGATGGTCCACGCCGCCACCGCGATCAGCGGAATGCGCATGCCCAGTTCGGCGACCAGTTCCAGGCCATAGACGTCTTCGACCGTGCGAATGATGCCGAACGCGCCGGCCTTGACCACCGCGACCGCGTGCAGCAGCGCGCTGACCGGTGCGGGCGCGACCATTGCCTTGGGCAGCCAGCCGTGCAGCGGGATCAGCGCGGCCTTGATGCCGAACCCGGCCACCAGCATCGCGAAGATCACGCTCAGCGCGATTCGGTGCTCGGCGACCAGCGGCGCGAGGAAGCCGCCCGGCGTGAATTCCACGTTGCCGGCCAGGCCGTACAGCCAGGCCATCGCGACCAGCAGCACGACGCCGCCGGTCAACGTATAGCGCAGATACGAGCGCCCGGCCGCCAGCGCTTCGGGCGTGCCGTTGTGCACCACCAGCGGCCAGGTGGTCAGCGTCAGCAACTCGTAGAAGATGAACAGTGTCATCAGGTTGCCGGCCATGGCGATGCCCATGGTGGCGCTTACGCACAGGCTGAAGAAACCGAAGAAGCGCGCCCGGTTCGGCGAACGCTCCAGGTAGGCGATGGCGTAGACCGTGGTCACCAGCCACAGCACCGCCGAAAGGCTGGCGAACAGTATGCTCAGCGCGTCGGCGTGCAGGATGAGCTCCAGTCCCGGCAGCAGCTCGAAACGGAACATGAAGGTGTTGCCGGCCAGTACCGCGAGGCCGATCCACACGACCAGCAGCAACTTGATCGTCGCTGCGATCAGGTTGACCCAGATCCGCAACCGCTGGTGCGCTTCGCCGGCGACGAAGATCACCAGGGCCGCCAGCGTGGAGACCAGCACCACCGCCGGCGGCAGCGCCTGGGCCAGCCACGGCGCCATCACGATGCACCCCCTGGAAGCCCGCGCCCCAGCAGTTCCAGCGCCGGATGCGGATACAGGCCGATGATCACCGCCAGCAATGCCAGCAGCAGCGCGGCCAGGCTGGTGATCTTCGGCGGCCGGGCGTGCAGCTCATGCACCGCGCGCCGGGCCGGGTGGAAGCAGGTCAGCGCCAGGATGCGAAACACGTAGGCCGCGCTCATCAGTCCGCTGAGGGCAATCAGGACCAGCCAGAACCAGCCCTGCTGCTCCCAGGCCGCGGTCAGCAGCATCCATTTGCCGGTGAATCCGCCGCTCGGCGGCAGGCCGATCAGGGTCACGCCGCCCAGCGCCAGCGTGAAAGCCTCCAGCGGCATGCGCTTGTCCAGGCCGGGCAGGTGCCGAATGCTGTCCGAGCCCAGCACCGTGACGATGTTGGCCGCGGCCAGGAACATCGCGGCCTTCGCCAGGCCGTGCGCCAGCAGATGGAACCCTGCACCCTGGAAGGCCGTCTGGCTGGCCAGCGGCAGCAACAGCATCAGGAAACCGAACTGACTGATACTCGACCAGGCGATGACCATCTTCAGCCGCGGCTGCATGTACGCCGCCAGCGCGCCGTAGACGATGGCCACCGCGCCGACCAGGCCCAGCAGGTCGGCCAGCAGGTCCGGCGGATCGGCCGCGGTCTGGAACCAGATCCGCCACAGCGCGACCAGCGCGACCTTGCCGACCACCGCCGACATGATCGCCGCCACCGGTCCCGGTGCATTGCCGTAGGCGTGCGGCAGCCAGACGTGCAGCGGAAAGATCGCGGCCTTGACCATCAGGCCGGTCAACATCAGCACCAACGCGACATCCCGGATGGCCGCCGCGTCGGCCTGGTCCATCGCCAGGCTGCCGGTCTGGGCGTAGACCAGCCCCACGCCGAGCACGTACATCAGCGAGCCCAACACGCCCAGCAGCAGGTAGCGCATGGCGGCGGTCAGCGCGGCGATGCCGTCGTCGGTGGCGATCAGCGCCACCGCGGCCAGTGTAGTGAGTTCCAGCGACACGTAAAGGTTGAACAGATCGGCGGCCAGCAGCGCCGCGTTGACCCCGGTCGACAGGATCAGCCACAGCGGCCAGAACGGTGCCGCGGCAACGACCTTCGGGCCAAAACGGTGCCAGGCGCCCGGCAGCGCGGCAATCCCGGCCAGCGCGTGTACCCAGAGCAACACCAGGCCCAGCGCGTCGAGCCGCCAGCCAATGCCCAGCGGCGGCGTCCAGCCGCCGAAGACGAGCGTCAAGGTCTGGTCGCGCGCCACGGCAATGCTCAACGGCACCAGCAGCAATGGCCACGCCAGCGCGCCCAGCAGCGCGACGGGCCGGCGAAAGCGAACGGGCAAGATCACGGCGACCAGCGCCGCGACCAGCGGAATGAACACCAGGCCGACGAGCAGGACAGCAGGGTTCATCGCGAACCGGATCCGCGGTCGTGTTCTTCCTGCGGTCCGGCAGACGTTCGTCCCGTCACGTGTCCCAGCATTCGGGGATCGACGTCCGGGTGAATGGCGGCATGGCCCTGGCGGCGAAACAGCCGCACCATCAGGGCCAGCGCGAACGCGGTCGTCGATACCGCGATGACGATGCCGGTCAGCACCAGCGCCTGGGGAACCGGATCCGGCAGTCCGTCGATGCGCGCCGGCACCACGATCAGCAACAGGAACACCGCGCTGAGCATCAGGTTCAGCGCCAGCAGCTTGCGCATGATGTGGCCGGCGGTCAGCAGCCCGTGCACCCCCAGGCCGAAAATCGCCGCCGCGGCAAGTACGAAAACCACCTCGCCGCTCATTGCCGACCCGCCTTCAGCGCCGGCGCGCCGGCAAACAGCAGCGTCAGCGACACCGCCACCGAAACCATCATCGCCGCCTCGGCAAACAGCAGCGAGCCCTTGCCGAGAAAGGCCAGGGGCGGCCTGCCCTGGCTCAGCGGCACCAGCACCAGCAGGCTCAGCGCAGCAACGCCGGCGACCAGCGCAAGCCGCGCCATGGCGTTGGAGCGCGGTGCCGGCAGCAGCGTGCCGGTGAGCAACAGCAACACGCCGGAACCGGCCAGCACCGCACCGGCCTGGAACGCGCCGCCGGGCTGATCGGCGCCGATCCACAGCAGGTGCATGGCGATCAACACCGCCAGCGGCAAGATCACGGCAACCAGCGTTCGCACCAGCGGCAGTTCGAAGCCCGATATCGTAGTTACGTTCAGCCGGCTGCGTTGCGTCATCACGCGCGAACCGACGAATGCGGTCAGAAGCACCGCCATCTCGATCAGCGTGTCGAAGCCGCGGAACACCAGCAGCACGCCGGTGACCGGGTTGCCGAGCCCGGTTTCTTCGAGCCGCGCCAGTACCTGCATGCCAGCGCTTTCCGGCGCGCGCGCCATGGTCAGCGCGGCCAGGCCCACGGTGGCGACCAGCCCGGCCGTCAACGCCGCAACGGCAACCGCCACGTGCGAGTGACGCGTCATCTGCGCCTGGGCCTGTTCCGGGTCGATGCCGACCAGGCGCCGGAACGCCACCATCATCAGCGCACCGGTCAGGCCGGCCCCGATTGCGGCGTCGGCCAGCGCCAGGTCCGCAGCGCCTAGACGGGCCCAGATCACCGCCATGGCCAGACCGAAGGCGACGTAGAAGACGATGGAGCGAAACAGGTGCCGGCCGAGCGCGACCTGCGCGGCCAGCCCGACCAGGATCAGGCCCAGGGCGATATCGACGACGATCTGCGCGTTCATTGCGGTTCACCCGTGGGCGGCCGGCGCGCGCGCGAATGGCGCGCGATCAGGTGTGCCGATACGGTGGAGGCCAGCAGCGCCAGCAGCCAGATCAGGAGCAGCAACAGGGTGATCCGCAACCGGCCGGCGAGCAGTGCCAGCGACAGGCAGATCAACAGCAGCCCGAGGTTGTCGGCCTTGGTCAGCGCGTGCAGGCGGCAATAAACGTCGGGCAGCCTGAGCATGCCCACGGTGCCGGCGAAGACGAAGAAGCACCCGGCCAGAAGCATCACCAGCGCCAGCAGGTCAATCATTGCCTTCGCCTGCGCCGCGGGCGTCGGAATCATCCTCCGGCGGCCGCTCGGGCATGCCGAAGAACGCCAGCGAAATGATGGTCGCCAGGAGCACGAGCATCAACGCGACATAACGGATCGCCGGCAGCGCCAGCCACTCGGCCATCAGCAGCA
>JAGXKW010000054.1:10454-16815 GCA_018334995.1 Wenzhouxiangellaceae bacterium | reverse complement strand
CACCACCGCGCGCTTCCGCGCAGACCTTGGTCATCGCCGCCGTCAGCGTCGTCTTGCCGTGGTCGACGTGACCGATCGTGCCCACGTTGACGTGCGGCTTCGTGCGTTCGAATTTTGCCTTGGACATGCTTTTTGAAACTCCGTGTTCGTTGAAACCCGTTATCACTCATCCATCTGGCGCTGAAAAAACCCGGTCAGCGCTGCGGTCCCGGCATTCCTGCACCCGAACCAGACTCTGGTGCCCACGACTGGACTCGAACCAGTGACCTCTCCCTTACCAAGGGAGTGCTCTACCGCCTGAGCTACGTGGGCGGTTGCCTTCGTTCCCGAATCGCTGGGCCTTCGCACCACCGTAGCGCGACGGGCCTGTCCCGGCACCCGCCACGAGGCAGGAGCTGGAGCGGGTGATCGGACTCGAACCGACATCATCAGCTTGGAAGGCTGAGGTTCTACCCTTGAACTACACCCGCACAAACTGGTGGAGGGGGCAGGATTCGAACCTGCGAAGGCATAGCCAGCAGATTTACAGTCTGCCCTCGTTGACCGCTTGAGTACCCCTCCGTCGAAACTTGCCAGTGCCTTCCAGTACCGACACCCGATCAATTCAAGACGAAGCCCGCAATTGTCGGCCAAAACAGGCTCGCAGTCAAGCCCGTGAAGGAAAATACTGCAGGACAGCCGCCCGCCCGCCGACGACGGCCGGATCAGACACTGCTGGCGACCGCAAAGCTCTCGCCGCAGCCGCATTCGTCGGTCACGTTGGGGTTGCTGAATTCGAAGGTGTGGTTCAGGCCCTGCTGGACGAAGTCGACCTGCGTGCCGGCCAGCAACGGGAGCGCCTCGCGATCAACCAGGATTCGGACGCCACGATCCTCGAAAACTTCATCGGAATCGAGAACCTCGCCGGCCAGATCCACGACATAGGCCCAGCCGGAACATCCGGTCCGCCGAACGCCCAGGCGCAGGCCCGCGCCGCCTTCGCGCTGAAGAAAGGATTCGACCCGGCGCGCGGCCGCGTCGGTCAGCGAAATCTGTTTGTGTGTCATAAAGCAAACCAGTCAAGACGGGCCCAATGATCTATTATTCAGGTCCCGCAGCAAAATTTCAAACGCAAACGAGTATCAACATGCCCGAGGCATCCATTCAGACCATTCTGGCCGGCGAAGTTCCGACCGGTTCGCCGCTGACCATCCGGGGCTGGGTCCGAACGCGCCGCGACTCCAAGGCCGGTTTTTCCTTCATCCAGGTCAACGACGGCTCCACCCTGCACAACCTGCAGGTCGTGGCCGACCAATCATTGCCCAATTATGCCAGCGAAATCCGCCATCTGACCAGCGGGTGCTCGGTACGCTGCACCGGGACGCTGGTCGAATCGAAGGGCCGCGGGCAGTCGGTGGAGCTGCAGGCTGCCGAGATTCAGGTGCTGGGCTGGGTCGAGGATCCGGACACCTATCCTGTACAGCCCAAGCACCACAGCTTCGAATTCCTGCGCAGCGTAGCCCATCTGCGCCCGCGCACCAACACTTTCGGCGCCGTGACTCGGGTGCGCCATGCAACCGCGCGGGCGATCCACGACTATTTTGATCGCAATGGATACTACTGGGTCAATACGCCCATCGTCACGGCTTCCGACGCCGAGGGCGCGGGCGAGCTGTTCCGGGTCAGCACGCTGGATCTGGCGAACCTGGCGCGCGACGAGGAAGGCAACGTCGACTTCCGACAGGACTTCTTCGGCCGCGAAACCTTCCTCACCGTTTCCGGCCAGCTCAACGTCGAGGCTTTCTGCCTGGCCATGAGCAAGGTCTACACCTTCGGCCCGACCTTCCGCGCCGAGAAATCCAATACGGCCCGCCACCTGGCCGAATTCTGGATGGTCGAACCGGAGGTCGCGTTCGCCGGCCTCGATGAACTGGGCACCCTTGCCGAAGACTTCCTGAAATCGGTTTTCACCAGCGTACTCGAGCGATCCGCCGACGACATGGCGTTTTTCGTCGAGCGCATCGAGTCCGAAGCCGTCAGCCGGCTGGAAAAGCTGATCGCCAGTCCGTTCGTGCGCATGGACTATTCGGAAGCGATCCGGATACTGCAGCGCAGCGGCACCCGGTTCGATTACAAGCCGGAATGGGGCCTCGATCTCCAGACCGAGCATGAGCGCTACCTGACCGAGCAGCACTGCCAGGCACCCGTGATCGTGATGAATTATCCGGCCGAAATCAAGGCGTTCTACATGCGCCTCAATGATGACGGCCAAACGGTCGCGGCGATGGATGTCCTGGCACCCGGCATCGGCGAGATCATCGGCGGTAGCCAGCGCGAGGAGCGGCTGGAGGTGCTCAGGAGCCGAATGGACACCGAGCAGCTGGAATCGGGCAGATACGAATGGTTCCTGGACCTGCGCCGCTACGGCACCGTTCCGCATGCAGGCTTCGGACTCGGTTTCGAGCGCCTGCTCAACTACATCACCGGCCTGACGAACATTCGCGACGTCATCCCCTACCCCCGCACCCCGGGCAACGCACCGTTCTGACACCCGCCGGGTTGCAGTAATCTTCTGATTCGGGGGGCTGCGAGGCCGGTTTCGACCGGCGTCGATCGCTTCAGTTCGACGCGTGGCGAGCCCTTCAGCGACCGTGACCCGCCGAATCCTCGCCATGGAAGACGCTCATGGCCCGGCGAGCCGTATCCGGGTCCGGCAACCGAGTCCGGACATGCGTCGCAAATCACGCATGCAGCGGATGCATAAATAAACAAGTCAAAAAAAAGCCCGGCCTAAGCCGGGCTCTTTCCTGAACCTCCGGTATTCAACCGGAAATTTCATTCGGCCGCTTCTGCCTCCGGCGCCCCCGGCCGGCCGATCAGTTCGACGTAGGCCATGGGCGCCTTGTCGCCGGCACGGAAGCCGCACTTGAGAATCCGGACATAGCCGCCGGGACGTTCCCGGTAGCGCGGCCCGATTTCGCCGAACAGCTTGCCGACCGCTTCCTTGTCCCGCAGCCGCGCGAATGCGACACGCCGTTTGGAGACGGTATCATCGCCCGCCATGGTAATCAGCGGCTCGGCGACCCGGCGCAGCTCCTTGGCCTTCGGCAGCGTGGTCCGAATCAGCTCGTGCTTGAACAGGCTGGAGGCCATGTTCTTGAACATCGCCTGGCGGTGCGATGAATTGCGATTCAGCTTGCGGCCCGCTTTACGGTGACGCATGGTAATTCTCCTTATACGGTTTCGCGCGCCAGGTTCGACGGCGGCCAGTTTTCCAGACGGGTCCCCAGCGAAAGATCATGGGCAGCCAGCACGGTCTTGATCTCGGTCAGCGACTTCTTGCCCAGATTCGGCGTTTTCAGCAATTCGGTTTCGCTGCGCTGGACCAGGTCGCCGACATACTGGATGTGCTCGGCCTTCAGACAGTTGGCCGAACGCACCGTCAACTCGAGATCATCGATCGGGCGCAGCAGCACGGGATCGAAGCTCTGCTCGTCGCGCTTTTCCTCGTCGCGATCACGCGAGACAAAATCGACGAACACCGACATCTGGTCGACCAGAATGCCGGCCGATAGCTTGACCGCATCCTCGCAAGACATCGTGCCGTTGGTTTCGACATCCAGTACCAACTTGTCGAGATCGGTCCGCTGAGCCACGCGCGCACTTTCGACGCTGTAGGCCACTCGATTGACGGGGCAGAACGAAGCGTCGAGCTTCAGGCGTCCGATCGAACGCGACTCTTCCTCGTCGAACCGATAGGTCGCCGCCGGCTGATAACCCACGCCACGCGAAACCTTCAACTGCATCCGCAGCTTCTGGTTCTTCGTGAGATTGCAGATTACGTGCTCCGGATTCACGACCTCGACGTCATGATCGAGTTGAATGTCCCCGGCCGTCACGGGACCCGCCTTGTCGGCCGAAAGCGTCAGGGTCGCTTCCTCGCGGTTGTGCATGCGTACCGCGACTTCCTTCAGGTTAAGCAGGACCTCGACGATATCTTCCTGCAAGCCTTCCACCGAGGTGTACTCGTGCAGAACGCCTTCGATCTCGGCCTCGGTAATCGCCGCGCCCGGAATCGAGGAAAGCAGCACCCGACGCAACGCGTTGCCCAGCGTATGGCCAAAGCCTCGTTCGAGGGGCTCAAGCGTTACCTTGGCGCGACGCTCGGAAAGCTCATCCACGATCAAGCCCTTCGGCTTGAGCATGTTTTCAATCAGTGAAGTTGCACTCGACATGCATGCCTCTCTCGTTTCTACTTGCGATAAAACCCGGTCGATCCGGCCTGCTGGCCGAAGATTCGACGATTACTTCGAGTACAGCTCGACGATCAGGTTTTCATTGATGTCCGGCGGCAGATCGTCCCGCTCGGGCAGACTCTTGACCGTGCCTTCAAGCTTGTCGTTATCGACTTCGAGCCAGGAGGCCACCAGGTCGAGATCACGCGACACTTCAACCGCTTCCTTGACCCGAAGATGGTTGCGCGCCTTCTCGCGAACCGAAATCCGGTCGCCGGCACTGACCTGGCAGGAAGGAATGTTGACCACCTTGCCATTGATCTCGATCAGCCGATGACTCACCATCTGGCGTGCCTGGGCCCGGGTGATGGCAAAGCCCATGCGGTAGACGATGTTGTCCAACCGGCCTTCCAGAAGCACCAGAAGGTTCTCGCCGGTCGCGCCCTTGCGCTGCGCGGCCTTCTTGTAATAGTTCCGGAACTGCTTTTCGAGCACACCGTACATCCGGCGCACCTTCTGTTTTTCACGCAGCTGAAGCGCATAGTCCGAAAGACGCTGGCGCCGCGCGGCGCCATGTTGCCCGGGCGGCTGCTCCAGCTTGCACTTCGAATCCAGACTGCGCGCCGGGCTCTTCAGACCCAGGTCGACGCCTTCGCGCCGGGACAGTTTGCAGGTCGGTCCAATATATCTAGCCATCGAAAATTCCGTTGTATCCAGTTAGACGCTACGACAAGAAGGCGCTAGACGCGGCGCTTCTTCGGAGGCCGACAGCCGTTATGCGGAATCGGCGTGACGTCCGTGATGTTGATGATCTTGTAGCCAAGCGCATTGAGGGAGCGAACCGAGGACTCTCTTCCCGGTCCGGGACCGTTGACACGGACCTCCAGGTTCTTGACACCGTAGTCCTGGGCGGCACGCCCAGCGTTTTCGGCCGCCACCTGCGCCGCGAAAGGGGTCGATTTGCGCGAACCACGGAAACCGGATCCACCGGCGGTAGCCCAGGAAAGGGCATTGCCCTGGCGATCGGTGATCGTGATGATCGTATTGTTGAACGACGCATGCACGTGAGCAATGCCGTCGGCGATGGTCTTTTTGACCTTCTTCTTTCCCTTAGCTGTCTGCTTAGCCATGTTGCCGGTATTCCTTAGCGAATCGGACGACGCGGGCCCTTGCGGGTCCGGGCGTTGGTACGGGTGCGCTGGCCGCGGACCGGCAGGCCGCGGCGATGCCGCAGGCCCCGGTAACAGCCCAGATCCATCAGGCGCTTGATATTCATGCCGACTTCACGCCGCAGATCGCCCTCGACGCTGAGCTCGGAAATAGCGTTTCGCAGCTTTTCCTCGTCGGTTTCGGACAGGTCCCGGACCCTTCGATCGACCGGAATCGAGCAGCGCTCGCACAGTGCCAGCGCACGGGTGCGCCCGATACCGTAGATCTGGGTCAGCGCGACCCAGGCATGCTTGTTGGGATGCAGATTGACGCCTGCAATACGAGCCATCTCTATTCTCCGTGTAAATCGGGCCAACGGGAAGGCGCTTGCCCAAATCCAGTCGACGCAAACCAGCAATTATAGCAGCTTCTCTTGACTTTTCCAATATCCACCGCGCTCGACGGCGGGCAATTCACCCCTGCCGCTGCTTGTGCTTGGGATCGGAACAAATCACGAAAACGACGCCACGACGCCGCACCACCTTGCAGTGCCGGCAGATTTTCTTGACTGATGCCTGTACTTTCATTTTCCTGTTTCCTCTGCGTGCGCCCCGAGCGGTTCGGCCGGGACGCAGTTTTGCCAATCAGCGCCGGACGCTGCCCGAGCGCCCGTAGCCCTTGAGGTTCGCCTTCTTCAGCAGGCTGTCGTATTGATGCGACATCAGATGTGCCTGCATCTGCGACATGAAGTCCATGGTGACCACCACGATGATCAACAGCGACGTTCCGCCCAGGTAAAACGGTACGTTCCAGCGCATGCGCAGGAACTCCGGAAAGAGGCAGACCGCGACAAGGTATGCAGCACCCACCGCGGTCAGCCGCGTGAGTACGTAATCGATGTATTCCGAAGTCTGGCGCCCGGGCCGGATGCCGGGAATGAAGGCGCCGGATTTCTTCAGGTTGTCGGCCGTCTCGCGCGAGTTGAATACGATCGCGGT
>JAGXKW010000054.1:0-9919 GCA_018334995.1 Wenzhouxiangellaceae bacterium | reverse complement strand
CCCGGGATGATCACGACCGGAAGGCCCGCCCCCGCGCTCTGACTCTGCAGCGCAGCGGCCACGCCGAACGACTGGAACAGCGCCAGGACGACCGTGAAATAACGCGTGTACTGGGTGATCTTGCGCCGACCCGCTTCGCCTTCCTTGCGCAGCTGCTGGAGCTGCGGAACGGCGTGGCTCATCAACTGCATGATGATCGCGGCCGAAATGTACGGCATGATCCCCAGCGCGAAGATCGAAAAGCGTCCCAGAGCGCCGCCGGAGAACATGTTGAACATGTCGACGATGGTGCCCCGTTGCTGATCCATCAGCTGCAACAGCGCCTGCGGATTGATACCGGGAACCGGGATGAAGGTCCCAAGCCGGAAAACCGCCAGCGCTATGAGCACGACCAGCAACCGGTTCCGCAATTCAGTCATGCGGCCCATGCTCCCGAGCATCCCGGCCACTTGTGACGACCCGGAAGCCATTACTCGACCTTGCCTCCGGCAGCGTCGATCGCCTTGGCCGCACCCGCGGTTACCGACAAGCCGCGAACCGTGACGGCCCGCTCCAGGCTGCCCGTGTTGATCAGCTTGACCTTGCGCGTGCCGGCCGGGACGATGCCGGCCTTCTTCAGGCTTTCCAGGTCGACGATTTCAAGTCCGCTGGCGTTGATCTGGTACAGGCGGAGCTCACGCGTATCGCGATTGACGCCGGAACGGAAACCGACCTTGGGCAGCCGGCGCTGGAGCGGCATCTGGCCGCCCTCGAAGCCGCTCTTGGTAAAGCCGCCCGAACGGGCCTTCTGGCCCTTGTGTCCCCGGCCCCCGGTCTTGCCGAGGCCGGAACCGATTCCGCGACCCAGGCGCTTGCGCTCGGTGCGCGATCCTTCGGCCGGTTTGATCGAATTGAGTTTCATGTTCTAGATCCCGTTTATATGCGTCGCTGTTGGACAGTCCCGGCAATCAGAGTTCTTCGACCCGAACCAGGTAATTGACCTTGTTGATCATGCCGCGGATTTCGCGCGTATCGGCCAACTCCACCGTATGGTGTAACCGCCTCAGACCCAGGCCACGCACGGTATCCCGGTGCTTGCCGATCTTGCCGGTCGGGCTGCGAACCAGCGTTACGCGCAACTTTGCAGATTTGCTGTTAGCCATGATTTTCCAAAATCTCCTCAACACTCTTGCCGCGCTTGGCCGCAACTGCCTCCGGCGAAGCCATGTCTTCAAGACCCTTGACGGTTGCCCGCACCAGGTTGATCGGATTGTTCGATCCGACGCTCTTGGCCAACACGTTTTGAACACCGACCGCCTCGAAGACCGCGCGCATGGCGCCCCCGGCGATCACGCCGGTACCTTCCGAAGCCGGCTGCATGTAAATCCGCGAGCCACTGTGCCTCGACTTGACCGGATGCCAAAGCGTCCCGCTGTTGAGCGAGATCTGCTTCATGTCGCGGCGTGCCCTCTCCATCGCTTTCTGGATGGCGAGCGGAACCTCGCGTGCCTTGCCATAACCGAATCCGACCTTGCCATTGCCGTCGCCAACCACGGTCAGCGCGGTGAAGCCGAACTGTCGCCCGCCCTTGACCACTTTGGCCACGCGGTTGACAGCTATCAGCTTCTCGATGAAGTCGTCCGATCTTTCGTTGTCTCTCGCCATCTTGATCTTCCAGAATTACAATCAGTTAAAACTTCAATCCAGCTTCGCGCGCGGCATCGGCCAGCGACTTGACGCGACCGTGGTACTTGAACCCGCCGCGATCGAAAGCTACTTCGCTGATACCTTCGGCAATCGCCTTCTCGGCAATCGACTTACCCACGATTGCGGCCGCGTCGCGACCACCGGTCGTCTTGACATCACTGCGCACGGTCGGCTCGACCGTCGAAGCCGTCACCAGCGTTCTATCACCCGTCGCGGTCATGACCTGGGCATAAATATGGCGGCTGGAGCGGAAAACCGACAGCCGCGGCTTTTCTCCGCGGGCAATTCGCGCCCGCGCCTTCCGCGCACGCCGCAATCGGCTCAGATTCTTTTCGCTCATTACTCGTTCCTCTAAAATACTTCGCACACGAAAACGTCGGTCAGGCCTTCTTGGCTTCCTTCATCACCACGCGCTCATTGGCGTAGCGCACACCCTTGCCCTTGTAGGGCTCGGGCGGGCGGTGGCCTCGAATCTCGGCGGCGACCTGCCCGACTTTCTGCTTGTCGGCGCCTCGAATGATCACCTCGGTCTGACTCGGCGTCTCGACGGTGACACCTTCCGGCACCTCGAAATCAACCGGGTGGCTGAAGCCGAGCTGAAGGTTGAGCTTGCTGCCCTGAACCTGGGCGCGATAACCCACGCCGATCAACGACAGCCTCTTTTCAAAGCCATCCGTGACGCCGACCACCATGTTGTTGATCAGCGCGCGCATCGTCCCGGCCATTGCGGGATTCCCGCCGGGTGCCGCCGTAAACGACAACACCCCTTCTTCGTCGGTCATCTCTACCGTCGGATGCAGGTTCATGGACAGCTCGCCCTTTGGACCCTTGACATGGATCTCCTGGTCCTGCCGTGAGAACTCGACACCCTTCGGGAGCTCGATTGGATAACTGGCAATTCTCGACATTTCTATGACTCCGTCAGGCCACGGTGCACAGGACTTCGCCGCCGTGCCCCTCTTGCCGTGCGCGCGCATCGCTCATGACGCCCTTGGACGTGCTGACGACAGCGATTCCAAGCCCGTCCTGGACTCGCGGCAGTTCGCCGGCACCGAAATACAGCCGGCGACCCGGCTTGCTGACCCGACGCAACTGGTCGATCACGCCCTTGCCGGCCAGGTATTTCAATTCCAGCTCCAGTTCCTTGCCGGCGCCTTCGCCCGCCTCGCGGAAATTCAGAATGTAGCCCTCTTCCTTGAGTACTTCTGCGATCGCCAGCTTGGTACGCGAGGCCGGCATGGAGACCGTCTTCTTGCGGACCGACTGCGCGTTGCGAATGCGGGTCAGCATATCGGCGATGGGATCATTCATGCTCATTTTGCGTAACCTCTTTACCAGCTGGCCTTGCGCAGGCCGGGAATGTCACCGTTCATGGCGGCTTCGCGCAATTTGTTCCTTGCCAGGCCAAACTTGCGGTAATAGCCTCGCGGACGACCGGTGATACGGCAGCGGTTGCGGACGCGCGCCGGACTCGAATCCCGCGGAAGCTTGGACAGCGCGAAGATCGCAGCCTGCTTTTCCTCGAAATCCACATCCGGATCGGCAATCGTGCGTTTCAGTTCGGCCCGCCTGGCCGCATACTTGCCGGCCAGCTTTTCGCGCTTGACGTCGCGCGCTACCATTGATTTCTTAGCCATGTGCTACCTGCTCCTTAGCGTGTCCGGAACGGAAAGCCGAACGCCTCGAGCAGCGCCTTGCCTTCGTCATCGTTCTGCGCCGAGGTCGTGATCGCGATATCCATTCCTCGGATCGCGTCGACCTGGTCGTAGTTGATTTCCGGAAAAATGATCTGTTCCTTGACTCCAAGGTTGAAATTCCCGCGCCCGTCGAACCCTTTGGGGCTGATGCCCCGGAAATCGCGTACGCGAGGCAGCGAAACATTGATCAACCGATCGAGAAATTCATACATGCGCTCGCGCCGCAGGGTTACCTTGGCGCCAATCGGGTAACCATCGCGAATCTTGAAGCTCGCGACCGATTTGCGCGCCTTGGTCACGATCGGCTTCTGACCTGCGATCTTGGTGAGATCGCCCAGTGCCTTCTCGATGACCTTCTTGTCGACGACAGCTTCGCCCAGGCCCATATTGATCGTGACCTTGTCGATATGCGGAACCTGCATCACGTTGGCATAGCCGAACTTCTCCTTCAGCTGGCCGGTGACGGTTTCGCGATAAAAATCCTTCAGCCTGCTCATCACAATTCGCCTCAAATATCAACTACTTCGCCGGTGGATCGGAAAACCCGAACCTTGCGGCCGTCATCCAGCACCTTGAACCCGACGCGGTCGCCCTGGTCGGTGGCCGGGTTGTAAAGCATCACGTTCGAAGCGTGGATCGGCGCTTCGCGCTCGACGATCCCGCCCGGCTGCTGCCGCTGCGGATCGGGCTTCATATGGCGCTTCACCATGTTGACGTTCTCGACCAACAACCTTTCATTGGCGAGAACCTTCAGCACGTGGCCGCGCTGGCCCTTGCTGCGCCCGGCAATCACGATCACTTCGTCGCCTTTGCGAATCCGTTGCATCACTAAACTCCTTACAGCACTTCAGGGGCGAGCGAAATGATCTTCATGAAGCGCTCGCCGCGCAGCTCGCGAGTCACCGGACCGAAGATGCGGGTTCCTACCGGCTCGAGCTTGTTGTTCAGAATCACCGCGGCATTGCCGTCGAAACGGATCAGCGACCCATCCCGACGCCGCACACCCTTGCGGGTACGCACGACAACGGCGTTGTAGACCTCGCCCTTCTTGACCTTTCCGCGCGGAATCGCGTCCTTGATCGTGACCTTGATCACGTCACCGATATTCGCATAGCGACGCTTGGAGCCGCCAAGCACCTTGATACACATCACTTCGCGCGCACCGCTGTTATCGGCGGCCGAAAGTCTGCTTTGCATCTGAATCATGGTCTGTAGTGCTCCGTTTACTGGGCGCGATCGACGACTTCGACGACTTTCCAGCTCTTGGTCTTGGAAAGCGGGCGGTCCGGAATGATGCGAACGGTGTCGCCTTCATTGCAGTCGTTGGTCTCGTCATGCGCGTGCACCTTGCTGGAACGGCGGACATACTTGCCATACAGCGGGTGCTTGAGATGGCGATCGAGGCGCACGGTTACGGTCTTGTCCATCTTGTTGCTGACGACCTTGCCCATTGCGCTGTGTTCGACGCGACTTCTGGTTGACTTACTCATGCCTTTTCACCCTGCGAGGTATTCAATACCGTTTTCACCCGCGCGATATCGCGGCGCACCTGGCGCAACTGATGCGGTGCCGCCAGCTGACCTGTGCCCAGTTGCATCCGCAGGTCGAACTGTTGCTTGCGCAGATCGATCAGCATGCCCTTGAGTTCGTCTGCAGACTTCTGCCTGATTTCACTCGCTTTCATTACAGCGACCTCGCTACCATCGTCGTCTTGACGCTGAGCTTGGCGGCAGCGCGGCGGAATGCCTCGCGCGCGACCTCTTCGCTCACGCCCTGAATTTCATAGATCACCCGGCCGGGCTGAATCGGCGCAACCCAGTATTCCACGTTGCCCTTGCCCTTGCCCATGCGGACTTCGACCGGTTTCTTGCTGATCGGCTTGTCCGGAAATACCCGGATCCACAGCTTGCCGCCGCGCTTGACGTGGCGGGTGATCGCACGCCTCGCGGCCTCGATCTGACGCGCGGTGATGAACCCGCGCGAGGTCGCCTGCAGCGCATACTCGCCGAAGCTGACCTTGTTGCCCACCTGCGCCAGGCCGCGGTTACGGCCTTTCTGCTGCTTTCGGAATTTTGTTCGTTTCGGCTGCAGCATTTCAGTTCTCCCGACCCGCGCCCTTTCTGGACGACTTCTTTTCCTCGGTCTTCTCGGCGTGCAGATCGAACACATCGCCGGTGTACACCCAGACCTTGACGCCAATCACGCCATACGTGGTGCTGGCAACGGAGGTGCCGTAATCGACGCCCGCACGCAGCGTGTGCAGCGGGACCCGACCTTCGCGATACCATTCGGACCGGGCGATATCGGCGCCGTTCAGGCGACCGCCGACCTGGACCTTGATACCCTGCGCACCAAGCCGCATCGCATTGCCGACCGCCCGCTTCATGGCGCGACGGAACATGATCCGGCGCTCCAGCTGTTGCGCAATGCTGTCGGCCACCAGCTTGGCGTCGAGCTCCGGCTTGCGGATTTCGCTGACGCTGACCGCGGTCGGAACACCCAGCAGACCGGCAAGCTTGCGGCGCAGACGTTCGATGTCTTCGCCCTTCTTGCCGATCACGATACCGGGGCGCGCCGTGTAGATCGTGACCTGGGCCTGCTTGGCCGGGCGCTCGATGTGAACTCGGCTCACGGCGGCCTGCGACAGTTCCTTCGCTATGAATCGGCGCGCAAGCAGATCGCTGTTGAGGTTGTCGGCGAAATCCTTGCGTTCGGCATACCAGCGGGCACTCCAGTCCTTGGAGATGCCGAGCCGAATTCCGGTTGGATGTACCTTGTGACCCATAATTATTCCTTATTGCTCCGCTACCGTGACCGTGATGTGGCTGGTCCGCTTCAGAATCCGCGTATACCGGCCCTTGGCCCGCGCGCGCCCGCGCTTGAAAGTCGGGCCTTCGTCGACCATGATCACGCGTACCTTGAGTTCATCGATGTCGGCACCGTTGTTGTGTTCGGCATTGGCCACCGCGCTGAGCAGCACCTTGCGCACGATCTGCGCGCCTTTCTTGGTGCTGAACTCCAGCAGCTCGTCGGCGCGCTCCACCGGCAGACCCCGTACCTGGTCGGCCAGCAGTCTCGCCTTCTGGGCCGAAATTCGGGCACCCTTGAGTTTTGCAGTCGTTTCCATTGACTCGTCCTTAGCCTTACTTGGTCCTGCGATCCGCAGCGTGACCCTTGAAGGTTCGCGTCGGCGCAAATTCGCCCAGCTTGTGACCAACCATGTTCTCGTTGATCAGGACCGGCACGTGCTGGCGCCCGTTGTGTACTGCAATCGTCAAACCCACCATGTCCGGCAGGATCATCGAGCGACGCGACCAGGTCTTGATCGGTCGTTTGCTGTTGGCCTCCAGCGCCGTCTGCACCTTTGCGTGCAGATGATGGTCGATGAACGGGCCTTTCTTGAGTGAACGTGGCATTTCTGATTCCTGTCCGTACGGATTACTTGCGCTTGTTACTTGCGTTTGCGCGTGCGTGCGATGAATTTGGTCGTGCGCTTGTTGGTGCGCGTGCGCTTGCCCTTGGTCTGCACGCCCCAGGGCGTGACCGGATGACGGCCGCCGGAAGTCCGGCCTTCGCCGCCGCCGTGCGGGTGATCGACCGGATTCATTACCACGCCGCGAACCGTGGGACGCACGCCCAGCCAGCGCCTGGCGCCGGCCTTGCCCAGCTTCTCCAGATTGTGTTCGTTGTTCGAGACCTGGCCGATGGTTGCACGGCACTGCGTGTTGATCTTGCGCATCTCGCCCGAACGCAGAAGGAGGGTGGCATAGCGCCCCTCGCGCGCGACCAGCTGCATCGCCGCGCCGGCCGAGCGCGCCAGCTGTCCGCCCTTGCCCGGCTTGATTTCTACGTTGTGCAACGTCGTGCCGACCGGAATCGAACCCAGCTTCATGGCATTGCCGGGCTTGATCGGCGCTTCCGATCCACTCAGCACCTCATCTCCGGCACGCAGATTTCGCGGCGCCAGAATGTAACGCCATTCGCCGTCGCTGTACTTGATCAGAGCGATGTGCGCGCTGCGGTTCGGATCGTACTCGATCCGCTCCACGGTGCCCCGGATGCCGTCCTTGTCGCGCTTGAAATCAATCATCCGATAGCGCTGCTTGTGTCCGCCACCCTGATGACGCGTCGTGATGCGGCCGTTGTTGTTACGCCCGCCCGTCGACTTCTTGGCCTCGGTCAGCGGCTCCAGCGGCTTGCCTTTCCACAGGTGGTCATGACGAACGGTCACGACGCTGCGGCGCCCCGGAGATGTTGGTTTTGCCTTGACAATTGCCATGGTTATATTCCCGGCTGGTCCTTAATCTGCATTCAACTGTTCGATCGCCTGTCCGGCCTGAACCCGCACATAGGCTTTCTTCCAGTTTTTCTGGCGGCCCGCACGCATGCGGAAGCTCTTGGCCTTGCCCTTGACGTTGACGATGCGGACATCGCTGACGTTGACGTCGAACAGACCTTCTATCGCCTGACGGATTTCCTGCTTGTCGGCATCACGTGCGACCTCGAACACGTACTGGTTCGAATCGGCCTGCAGGCGTGCCGTCTTTTCCGAAACGTGCGGCAGGCGCACAATCTGGTACATGCGTTCGCGATTCATGCCAGCCACTCCTGGATTGCAGTGATTGCGGCGGTGGTCACCAACACCTTGTCGGCACCGACCAGGCTGACCGGGTCGAGCTGATCGACCGTCACGACGAACACGTGCGGCAAGTTACGGCTGGCGAGAAACAGATTCCCGTCCAGTTCGGCATCCACGATCAATCCGCGCTCGATGTCCAGCTCGCCCAGGCGCTCGGCCAGAAGACGGGTGCGGGGCTCGGCCACCTTGAGTTCGTCAACCACCACCAGACGTTCCTGGCGCACCAATTCCGACAGAATCGCCGCGATCGCGCCGCGATACATCTTCCGGTTGACCTTGACCGAATGGTCGCGCGGCGTCGCCGCGAAGGTCTTGCCGCCGCCGCGCCATATCGGGCTTCGAATGGTGCCGGCGCGCGCGTTTCCGGTGCCTTTCTGGCGCCACGGCTTGCGGCCGCCGCCGGCAACCGCCGAACGGTTCTTCTGCGCCTTGGTCCCGGCGCGTGCACCGGCGAGGTAGGACACGACGACCTGGTGTACCAGCGGCTCGGAAAACGGCCGGTCGAATACCGCCTCGTTGACCGAGATCTTGCTGCTTCCGCCTGTGATTTCGAGTTCCATGCTGATCTTCCTTCTGTTACGACTTCACCGACGGACGCACGAGCACATGGCCGCCCGGTGCACCCGGCACCGCGCCGCGAATGAGCAGCAGGTTGCGTTCGGAGTCAACCCGCACGATTTCCAGATTCTGGGTAGTGACGCGTTCGGCACCCATGTGGCCAGCCATCTTCTTGCCCTTGAACACGCGCCCGGGGGTCTGGCACTGACCGATCGAACCCGGCGCGCGATGCGCCAGGGAGTTGCCGTGAGTGGCGTCCTGGGTGCGGAAATTGTAGCGCTTGACGACGCCGGCGAAACCCTTGCCCTTGCTGGTGCCGGTCACGTCGACCTTCTGGCCGTCGCTGAACCGCTCGACGGTGATTTCACCGCCAACGGCAAGATCTCCGTCGTCGCCGTCGAGACGGAATTCCCAAAGCCCTTCTCCCGGCTCGACGCCGGCATTGCGGTAATGGCCCGCAGCGGGCTGGTTGACCAAAGACGCACGGCGCGAGCCCGTGGTGACCTGGATGGCGCCGTAGCCATCGCGGTCCAGCTCGCGAATCTGGGTGATCCGGTTCGGATCCGCCTCGACCACGGTGACGGGCACGGAAGTGCCATCCTCGGTGAAGATGCGGGTCATGCCTCGTTTTCGTCCTACGATACCAATTGCCATGACTGCTCGATCCTTGCTCAGTACAGCTTGATCTGGACGTCCACACCGGCGGCCAGATCGAGTTTCATCAGTGCATCCACGGTCTTGTCGTTGGGATCCACGATGTCCATCAGTCGTTTGTGAGTACGAATCTCGTACTGGTCCCGCGCGTCCTTGTTGACGTGCGGAGACACCAGAACGGTGTATCGCTCCTTGCGCGTCGGAAGCGGAATCGGACCCCGCACCTGGGCGCCGGTGCGCTTCGCGGTTTCGACGATTTCCTGCGTCGAACGATCGATCAAGCGATGATCGAAACCCTTCAAACGAATACGAATTCTCTGTTCGGCCATTGCCGTTACGCCTTTAGTCTGTCAAAGAACAAAATTCATTGGCGCTGCACTTGGCAGGGCCAGTGTCGCCGTCTGTCCGACGCCGGCGGTCTCGCTTTAAAAGCGGGTTTAAGGTTTAGGGTTTAGGGTTTAAGGAAAAGCGCGAACGAACAACTCTGTGCCCGATTGTCGCTTTAAACTGAATCTCAGCCCGAACCTGTTCTCCTTAATCCCTAACCCTTAAACCTTCAACCTGCGCGCCCCGGGGCGCGCATAATTATTCGTGAATCTTGGCCACCACGCCGGCGCCGACGGTACGGCCGCCTTCGCGAATCGCGAAGCGCAGACCTTCTTCCATCGCGATCGGCGCAATCAGC
>JAGXKW010000008.1 GCA_018334995.1 Wenzhouxiangellaceae bacterium | reverse complement strand
CGTAGTCGTAATCGGCCAGTGCATCGATTCTGTCGAGCAGTTCGCGGTTGCGCTCGATCAGCGCGCGGTAGGCCGGGATATCGGCTCCGACCTTGTCGAGGCAGTCGTCGCGCTCGTGGTTGCAGAACAGGTCCCGATCTTCGGGCGATGGTGACAGGTCCGGGTATTGCTCCGCGGCGGACGCGAATTCGGTCAGGGGCGCATCCGGATCAGGAAACTGCGGCAGCTTTTTGATCCGGGCCGCGTCGAGTGCGATGACGCTAGCCATCTCGTCCGGCGGCACGGCCCGGTCCAGTGTCCACAGCGCCGCGAATGCGTTTTCGCCCGGCGGCGGTGCAGGGAGCTGCATCACGGCCAATGCATCGCGCTGGTCGGCGGTGGGGTACAGGGCGCGCGAGGTCGTCCACAGGATCGCGGCGATCGCGAGCAGCGCAAGCAGCGAAAGTGCGACGCGTCGGGCCCACTTCCGGATCGTTGTCATGCCTCGAAGTCCACTGCAAACGGGATTTTCAGGTTAGCAGATCGATCCGTTCGGCGGCATTCGGTCGATTTTGCCGCGGCGTCTACTGTAGCCGGGAGATAATAAAACCCTAACGCATGCGGAATTCGAATCATGAACAAGGTGCTTGCAGCCGGCGCGTTGCTGGGTTTTCTCTCGGTGGCCATCGGTGCCTCGATCGAACACGTCCTGCGCGGCAATGCCGACGCCGAGGTCCTGAGATGGACCATGACCGCGATCCGATACCACCAGGTCGGCGCCCTGGTGACCACGATGATCGGCCTGGCGCTGCTGGCCGGCCCGGCCGTGAGCGTTGCAAACGCGTTGGCGCGGTCTGCCTGGCTGTTCGTCGCCGGGACGCTGCTGTTTTCGTTCAGCATCTACGCCGCGGCCGTCAGCGGCGTCGAGCTGTTGACCTGGATCACGCCCGTCGGCGGCATTACGCTGATGATCGCCTGGCTCTCGCTGGCCGGGGCGGCGCTGCGCGCGGGAAAAGACCGCCTTGCCTGAAGGGCCGGAAATGTATCGCGTCGCCCGGCGCATTCAGCGCGCCGTGGCCGGCCGCCCGCTGCGCGAGGTCTGGTTCGCGTTCGATGACCTCGAACCCTGGTCGGCGCAGCTCGAGGGACGCACGCTGCGCTCGGTCCGCACGCTTGGCAAGGCGTTGTTGCTGGAGTTCGACGAAGGCACGACCATCTACACCCACAACCAGCTCTACGGCCGCTGGATGTTTTCCGATCCCGACCGCAGGCCGGATACCGGTCGCCAGCTCCGGCTGGCGCTGAGTACGGACCAGAAATCCGCGCTGCTCTACAGCGCTTCGGAGATCGACGTGCTGGCGGCCGAAGATGTTGAACGACATCCGTTCATCCGCCGCGCCGGGCTGGATATTCTTTCCTCCGGCGCGGACTGGCCGGAAGCTGCGCAATGGATCGCACGCCCCGAATTCGCGCGCCGCGCGCTGGGCCATTTGCTGTTGGACCAGTCGTTTTTCGCCGGGGTCGGCAATTACCTGCGCTCGGAAATCCTGTTCCGGGCCGGCCTGGCGCCGGAGTGCAGGATCGGTGATCTCGATGTCCAGGCCGTCGAACACCTGGCGGATGCGGCGTGCGAAATGATGCGGCGTTCGGCCGAGACCGGCGGCATCACCAACGATCCCGCGCGCGTCAGGCAACTGAAGGCGGCCGGCTGGAGGCGGCGCGACTACCGGCACTACGTATTCGGCCGTGACGGACAGGCGTGCTTCGACTGCGACGGGCCGATCGACAGGGCGACGATCAGTGGCCGGCGTCTGTATCTGTGCCGTCGCTGCCAGTGACCGGCCTTTCGACCGATTCCGCGGGCTGAGGCCGCGCAGCGGGGCAAAGGCGTAAGAAGCGCATGATAGGTTAAGGTCGGTCAAGGCCGAACGGAGCGGGTCGTGCGCCAGCCATTTCCAAAACCCGTGTTCGAGACAATCGCATGACGGCGGAGCAAGTCGGATTTGCGCTGATTGTGCTCGGCATCCTGCTGCTGGCCGGTAAGTTCCTGCGCCTGGCCGCGCCGCCGCTGCAGCGGCTTTTCATGCCGAGCTCGGTCATTGCCGGCGTGTTCGGCCTGTTGCTGGGTCCCGAGGTGCTCGGCCGGCTGGCGCCGGGATTCCGGGGGGCGAATGGCTTGTTTCCCGAATACGTGGTCGATGTCTGGACGACGCTTCCGGTGTTGCTGATCAACGTCATTTTTGCCGGGCTTTTTCTCGGCAAGAAGATCCCCGGCGTTCGCGAGGTGTGGATGGTCGCCGGGCCGCAGGTCGCGTTCGGCCAGACCCTGGCCTGGGGACAGTACGTGGTGGGCATCACGCTGGCACTGGTGGTCCTGACGCCGCTGCTGGGTGCCCCGCCCATGGCCGGTGCGCTGATCGAAATCGGCTTCCAGGGCGGGCACGGCACCGCGGCCGGCCTGGAGGATACCTTCGAGCAGGTCGGTTTCGAGGAGGCGACCGACCTGGCCCTGGGCCTGGCGACCGTCGGCGTCGTCTCGGGGCTGGTGTTCGGCGTCTGGGCCATCCAGTGGGGCACGCGGCGTGGCTACTCGAACGTGCTCGACCGCCCGTCGCAGGCCAATCCGCAGGACCTGCTGGGCGTGGCCGACCCGTCCGACCGCGAAGCCGCCGGTTGGCTGACCACCCGTTCTTCCTCGATCGATGTGCTGACCCTCTCGGCCGCTTATCTGGGCTTCGCGATCCTGCTGGGTCAATTGCTGCTCGAGGGCCTCGTGCTGGTCGAAGCGTACCTGGTCGGCAGCGAGTTCATGACTTATGTGCCGTTGTTTCCGCTGGCGATGATCGGCGGTCTGATCCTGCAGCTGCTTCTTTCGCGTTTCGACCGTTTCAAGTTGCTCGATCGCGGGATGGTGATCCGGATCCAGAATCTGGCGCTGGACCTGCTGATCGTCTCGGCGGTCGCGACGCTTTCCTTGACGGTACTGGGCGAAAACCTGGCGATGTTCTTTCTGCTTGCGACCGCCGGCGTGGCCTGGAACGTGTTCGTGTTCGTGAAGCTGGCGCGGCGCATGATCCCCGAATACTGGTTCGAGCGCGGCATCGGCGATACCGGCCAGTCGTTGGGCATGACCGCGACCGGCCTGCTGCTGATCCGCATGGCCGACCCCGATCACAAGTCCCCGGCGATGGAGGCGTTCGGCTACAAGCAGCTGCTTTTCGAGCCGATTGTCGGCGGCGGCTTGTTTACCGCGATTTCGGTGCCGCTCATCTTCGAATTCGGTCCGCTGCCGATACTGGGTATCGCGAGCGTGTTGATGGTGGGGTTCATGTCGCTTGGCTTGCTTTACTTCGGGCGTTCGCCCAGGCCGCCGGATCCAATGGACTGATCGCGCTCGGGATCGGGATCGATGGAAGGTGCGTTCATGTACGAGGTTCACTCGGCCCCGTGCCTCTTTTTGTCAAACAGCCTGGGCGTGACCGAGTAAAGCGCGGACGCCGTCCTGCACTGGATCGCTGTCTTCATCCCTGTTCCTTTCCCTGTCGGCTTTTCGGAGCCAGCGTCCTCAGCATGCCGGTGAAGATCAGGAACTGCGCGGCCGTGTAGATACCGACGATGACGATTTCCGAAAAGGGAAAGGAGGCGACGAACCGGTCGATGCCGATCAGCGAATCGGCGATCAGGAACAGTACCGCGCCGAAATACACCCGGCCCGGCCGCGACTCGAACCCTGCGGCGAGCACCGTCATGGCCACCAGCGCGGACACGTAGACGAACACCGGAAGCATGAAGCTTCCCAGTCCGGGCAGCATCAGCGCCAGCAGGACCGCCCCGTAGACCGTCACCGGCAGGCGATATTCCAACCGTTCGCCAAGCGCCATGCCGCGGCCGAGAAAGGCGGCCGCGTAGGCGACCTGGGTTACCAGGAAGCACAGCAGACCCTGGATCAGGTAAGCGTGCCGATCCAGCGCGAGGAAAATGTCGCCGGCGGCAGCGGCGATGAAGCCGATCGCCATGGGAACGCCGAAACGCGCCGGCAGCACTGCGCCCAGCACGCCTGCGGCCAACAGCATGGGCGCGGCCTTGACGGCCCAGTCGCCGGCGAAACCCGGGGTCCAGAGACTGAGCCAGTAGGTGACGCCGAAAAACGCGAAAACGGCCGGCGAAATACGCGATACGTTCATCCCGTTCAGTTTAGCGGGTCGAAGCTGGACGAACCAGCCCGGCCCGCTTTGCAATCGCGCGCAGGGCGGCGTTTCGACCTGCCCGGCGCTGCATCATCGACCCTGGCGCTTGATCCAGCTGCGGACGGTCGACTTCGGGATCGGAAAATAGCCGTTGATGACCTCCGGGGCCGTGGCTTCGGGGTCGGCGTGAAGCTGGACATGCCAGTCCTGGCCGGCTTCGACCTCGATCACCTCGTCGATATCGAACAGGTCGTCGCGATGCACTGAAAGCTTTCCGTCGAGCAATTCCGTTCTTGCCTTCGCCTTGACTTCGCTTTTTCCCGATCCGGCATAGAACCCGTACGCGTGGCGTTCGCCGAACTCGCCGCGGGCATAGCCGCCGATGTTGACGAAATAAAGTCCGGGGCCGCCGGCCCGCGGTGATTTGCTCAGCGCGACCCGGTAGCCGGGGACCCGGTCCAGCCGCACCCACGCGTCCACATGCAGGCCTTCGGGTTGACCGAACCAGCGATCCAGGAGCTGGTGATGAAGGTCTTCGAGAGATCGCCCCACGGCGAAAACCACGTCGTGCAGCTCCACGTTGCAGCCGCGCGCGCGGCCGCCGAGACACACCGCAAACAGCCAGGCGGGTTGAGAGTCGGACGACGGCATCAAGGCGATTCGAAGGCCGAGGAGTCGAAGCGCCGCATCATGCGCATGTACTGCCAGGTAAAGCCCGGCCACAGCGTGGTGTTGCGCCCTGATTCGCGGTGCAGGTACCAGCTCGCGCAACCGCCGGAATTCCAGACGGTGCCGGCGAGCTTCCGGTGCAGCCACCGGTTGTAGCGCTGCTGGGCCTGGTGTTTGATTTCCAGTGACTTCATGCCGGTCTTTCGGCGATGATCGAGCGCATTCAGTATGAATTTCATCTGCGCTTCCAGCATCAGGATGACCGAGTTGTGGCCCAGCGCGGTATTCGGTCCCATCAGCAGAAACAGATTGGGAAACCCGTGCACGGCGACCCCGCGCCAGGCCTCCGGCCCTGATTTCCAGAGTTTGCCGAGGTCGGTGCCTGCGCGGCCGACGATCATGCCTTCGGGTACCGGATCGGTGGCACGGAAGCCGGTGCCCAGAATCAGCACATCGGCCGGCCGGCGCCGCCCCCCGGCATCCACGACGGCTGCTTTTTCAATGCGCTCGATGGCGGTGGTGATCAGCTCGGTGTTGTCGCGCATCAGCGTCGGGTAAAAATCGCTCGAAAGGATCACCCGCTTGCAGCCGATGTCGTAGTCGGGCGTCAGCGCGCGCTGCATTTCGGGATCCGGAACCTGGCGCTTCAGGTGACGCCGTGCCAGCCAGCGATGAAAAAATGCCAGGCGGTTGTCCCAGGCCAGCCCGGGGACGCGCGCTTCCGAGACCATCCAGATGCCGAAGCGCACCATCTTCTGGAGCAGCGGCAGGCGCTGATAGAGCTTGCGCCGGCCGGGTCCGATGGCCGCATCCGGGCGCGGCAGGATCCACTGCGGTGACCGCATGTAGATATCCAGTTTTTCGGCCTCCCGCGCGATTTCGGGAATGAACTGGGCCGCGGATGCGCCGGTGCCGATGACCGCGATGCGCTTGCCGGAAAGCCGCGCCGATGCATCCCACTGCTGCGAGTGGAATACCGGGCCCCGGAAATCCTCGAGGCCGGGGATATCGGGCCAGGCCGGGCGCGACAGGCCGCCCATGGCCGAGACCAGCACATTGGCGCGCCAGCCCCGGCCGTGGCTGTCGGTGAGCTGCCACGCCTGTCGTTCCTCGTTCCAGCGGGCATGCTCGATGCCGGCTTCGAGCGTCAGGTGCGGTTCGAGGCCGAAGTGCTCGGTGCAGCGCTGCAGGTAGGTCTGGATTTCACGGCGCGGGGCGAACCGCCGGGTCCAGTGTGGATTGGGCGCGAACGACAGCGAATACAGGTGCGAAGGCACGTCGCAGGCGCAGCCGGGATATCGATTCTTCCACCAGGTGCCGCCCGGGCCGCCAGCCCGGTCGAATATCCGGAAATTGCGCTCGCCGCGCTGGACCAGTCTGGCGCCCAGCCCAAGGCCGCCGAATCCAGCACCGATGATCGCGACTTCGAGGTGGCGCTCGGAAGGAATAATCATGCCGGCATTGTAGCGGGCCATTGAACACAGTCCCCGGGCCCGTGATGTCGGCGCAAGCCTGCTTCGCGCGAGCCCGTTCAGCGGGAGGTGGCCAGTCGTTCATTCGGCGCGGATCTGTTCCTCGGCGCGCAGATCGGTCTGGATATCGAGGTAGGCCCTGATCAATCTGGACGCATACAGCGCGCCGACGAGCTTGCCGCGTTCGTCGACGATCGCGACGCTTTCGCCGTCGAAACGCTTGAGTCGCTGCATTGCGCGCCAGATGTTGAGGTGTTCGAGCATCACCACGTCGTTGCGATTGCGCAGCTCGATTGCAGCCTGTTCCGGCACGCCGGAAAAAACGTCCTTGAGCTGGACACTGCCCTGGTAGAGGCCGTTGCCGTCGATCAGAAAAACCTGGTCGAGATGCTTGTCGACCATGGCCTTTTCGGCCTGCGCCACGGTCGCGTCCTGACTGACGACAGCCAGGTTGGCGCTGACCAGCGGAGCGATGTCGCGCGATTCGAGAATGGCCTTGGTTCGACCCGCCGACAAGTCGATTCTCCGCTGTCGCAGCTGGCGGTCGAACAGGCAGCGTCCGAAAAGGCGCGACACCATCGAGTTCGAGATCGCCACACTGGCAAGCGCCGCGAGCGTAAGCGTATAACTGCCGGTCAATTCCATCACGATGACGACCGCCGTGACCGGTGCGCCGATCACCGGCGCGGTGACCGCCACCATGCCGCAGATCGCATAGACGGCCGAATCGGTCACCGGCAATCCCAGCCCCTGACTCATGCCAAGACCGAATATCGCGCCGAGCAGGCTGCCGATGACAAGGGCTGGACTGAACACCCCGCCCGTAAAACCCATACCAAGGCACATCGCCGTGGCCAGCAGGCGCGCTGCCATGATGGCGACCAGGGCCCCGATCGGCATGAGTTCGCCTGCGGTGACCGACCTCAGCAGGTCGAAACCCATGCCCAGAATTTCGGGCAGCACCAGCGCTGCCAGCCCAAGTGCAAGCCCGGCAAGCGCAGGTTTGAGCGGCTCGAAGCGCCGGATTTTCGCGGCCGCCTTTCCGGCGCCGAGGATGGCCTGCATGAACAGAATGGCCAGTCCTGCGCCGACGACGCCCAGCAGCACGAACAGGCCGAATTCCCAGAGCTGCGGCTGGCCGACCTGTTCGACTGCCAGCAGCGGCCGGCGGACGCTCAACGCATTGGCCAGGATGTAGCCGATGATCGAAGCCAGCGCCACCGGCGCGAAAGCACGCGGGGCGAAATGCCTGAGGATGATCTCGTGGGCAAAAAGGATGCCGGCGATCGGCGCATTGAAGACCGTGGCGATGGCCGAGGCCACGCCGCACGCGATCGTGATGTTGATCGTGGTGACATCGCTGCGGAAAATGCGTGCCAGCGTGGCGCCCAGGCTGCCGCCGATGTGCACCAGCGGTCCGTATTCGCCGACCGCCGCACCCGAGCCCAGCGAGACCAGGCTGGAGGATGCGCTGAGCCAACCGGCGCGCGCGGACAGTTCGTCGCTGCGTGTTTGCACTGCGGCAATGATGTCGGCGGGGCCGCGCGCGACCTGGGCGCCGGCGAAATGGCGCAAGCCCCCGACCAGCAATCCGCCCAGCGTCGGCACCAGGATGGTGGCAATGGCGAGACTGGGGCCGGCCGATCCCGCCCGTCGGGCCGGCGTGATGAGCAGCACGTCGTTGAGAGCCAGGACCAGCGCAACGAACAGCTGAGCGGCCAGCGCGGCCAGCACGCCGGCAATCAGCGGCAGCGAGACCGCCCGCAATGCCGTTTTTGCCGTGCCGCCGTCCATCTCCGCGGTCAGACTTGCCGATGCAGTGTCGGGAAATCATCCACGGTGGTTTGCGATGCGTACCCAGGGCGTCGACGCCGCGCGGCATCGGGCCCGCTGGATCCAGCACCGATGATCGCGACTTCGAGGTGGCGCTCGGAAGGGAGATTCATGACCGCATTGTAGCGGCCCTTTGAACACAGTCCGGGGCGCGAAGCCGCGCGGTTTGCACTTCGCGCAGCCTTCCAATAATCTTGCCGCATTCGCCATGCGCGGCGTTTGCCGGCCGCCGCATGTGAACACGTTAAACTGCATGGCGGGCATCGGCGCCCGGAAAAGCTGGCTGCGTGTCCAAAATGGAAAAGCATCATAACGAACAAGAACACGCATATCGGGTACTGGCCGAGCAGAATCGTCATCTTTACGGCTCGCTGCCCGGCACTCTGGTCATCACCGCACTGCTGGCGGTGGTGCTGTGCGTAACCCACTGGGGCCTGGTCGCCGAGCCGATATTGCTGGGATGGCTGATCGCTTTCGCCGTGATTGCCGGAAGCCGTATGCTGCTTTTCAGGGCATACCAAAACGAGTTCGGCCTGCCCGAAGCCAGTCTCAAATGGTACGTCCGTTACCGCACCCTGACCCTGCTTTCGGGCATCCTGTGGGGCAGCAGCGCCTGGGTCTTCTTCGACAGCGGCACGTCCGGCCACCAGGCCTTGTTGACCTTCTTGGTCGCCGGTCTTGGCGCCGGCGGGGTGGTGAACGTTGCATCGCGCTGGCAATGCGCATGGCTGTTTCTGCTGCCGGCCCTGCTGCCTTTCGCGCTGCGGTTCTGGCTGCTGGAGACCCCGCTGTCCAATACCACCGCCCTGCTCATCGTGATCTATGTCGCCGCTTTGCTCGTAATGAGCCGACAGCTTGCGAACAGGACCGAAGAGCACATCCGCGGGCGCATCGCACAGGCCGACAAGGCGAAGGAATTGCAACGGCAGCAGCAGCATTACCAGTCGCTGGTCGAATCGACCACGGCCATCATCTGGGAGGGCGATCCGGACACCCTGGAATTTCGATACGTGAGCCCGGAATCGAAGAAGTTGCTGGGTTATTCGCCGGAGCAGTGGACCAGCGAGCCGGATTTCTGGCCGCGCCACATTCATCCGGATGATCGGGAATGGGCGGTCGAATTCTGTCGCCGGGCCGTACGCGACCGACGCAGGCACAGCTTCGACTACCGCATGATCGATGCCGAAGGCAGGACCGTATGGCTGCGTGACGTCGTCAATATTGTCGTCATCGACGGCAAGCCGCAAAAGCTCGTCGGCGTGATGATCGATATCAGCGAGCTCAAGACCATTCAGCGCGATCTGGAGTACGTGTCGGGGCTCCAGCGACTCATGGTGGAAGTTTCGCGCATGCTGTTCGAGGCCGATGAAGCCGATATCGACGATGCGCTTTACTCGACGCTCGAAAAGGTGGGCAGCTGCTGCAGGGCCGATCGTGCCTACCTCATCTGGTTCACGCCGGACCTGGCTTTCTACAGCAATACGCATGAATGGGTGGCCGCTGGGATTTCCAGCGAACGTGACGACCTGCAGGACGTGCCATCCACGACCATTCCCCGGTTGCTGGAGAAGCTCAAGCGCAAGCAGCGGGCCGTTCTGCCGGACATCCAGGCTCTGGGTGAAGAATGGGCCGCCGAAAAAACGTTGTTCGCCGTCGGGAATATCCAGTCGCTGATGGCCTTGCCGATTTTTGCCGATGATGAGCTGGTCGGTCTGATCGGCTTCGATTCGGTGCTGGCCAGGCGTGACTGGAGTGGCGAGGAAGCCGCACTGCTGCAGGCGCTTGGCGACCTCATCGGCATGGCCGTGGACCGGCGTGACAAGACGCGCCGGCTGCGGGCGAGCGAGGCATTGCGCACGCACGCCGAGGCCCTGGCCGGCATGGGCAGCTGGGAGTGGGTGGTCGGTACCGAGGAATTCACGGCCTCCACCGAATGGCGACGGGTTGCCGGCTGCGGCTACGGTCCGCTGACCCGCGAGCAGGTGTTGCAGCTGACCCCGGAAGCAGAACGCCGGGACGTCGTCGATGCGCTGAATTCAACGGTGAAGCACGGTCATTCCTACAACGTCGAGCATCGCATCGTGCGTCCCGACAATGGCGAAGCGCGTTGGGTTGCGGTGCACGCCGAACTGGTGGATCTCGGAGATGGTCGCAAGAGCCTGCGCGGGTTTGCCCAGGACATCACCGAGCGCAAGGAAACCGAAAAGAAACTTTTCGATCTCGCCCACTACGACAGCCTGACCGGCATGCCGAATCGCGTGCTGGTGCTTGACCGGCTGCAGCAGGCGCTCAAGCGTGCGCGCCGGAACGGTACTCAGGTGGCCGTGCTGTTCCTGGACCTGGACCATTTCAAGAAGGTCAACGACACGCTGGGTCACGACGCAGGGGATCGCACCCTGGTGGATGCCGCTTCGCGGCTACAGTCGCTGTTTCGCGCCCAGGATACGGTTTCGCGTATCGGCGGCGACGAGTTCGTCATCGTCCTCGACGATTTCGAGCACGTCTCCGACATCATAGGCTCGACCAGCAAGATCGTCGACGCGTTCAAGCAGGCCCTGGTGGTCGATGATCGTGAATTCATTCTGACCACCAGCATCGGCATTGCGCTGTCTCCGCACGACGGCACGACGGCGCATGATCTGTTGCGCAATGCCGATACCGCGATGTATCACGCCAAAAGCAAGGGACGTGACGGGTATCAGTTCTTCACGCGCTCGATGAATGAAGCGGTCGAGCGCCAGCTGGCGCTGGAAGAGGCATTGCGCGGTGCGGTTGCCCGACGGGAGCTGTATCTGAAATATCAGCCCGTGATCCGGCTGGAGGATCGAACCTGCGTGGGTGCCGAGGCGTTGTTGCGCTGGCGGCATCCGGCGCTTGGCGAAGTCCTCCCGGATGAATTCATCCGGGTTGCCGAGCAAAGCGGATTGATCGAGGAACTGGGCGATTTCGTGATCGATGAAGTCATTGCGCAGGTTGTCGACTGGCGCAATCGGGTGGCAAGCGATTTCTGCGTGTCGATCAACGTTTCCCCCCGGCAGTTCCGGGAGCCGAGGCTGGCCGAAAGAATCATCGCGGCGATGCAGAGCGCCGGCCTTTCGAACGGCGCACTGGAGATCGAGGTTACCGAGGGTCTGTTGTTGCCCGGGAGGCGCGAAGTCGAACATGCGCTCAGGACGCTTCGACGCGGCGGCATCGGAATCGTGATGGATGACTTCGGCACCGGTTACGCATCGCTGAGCTATCTGCGCGATCATCCGTTCACGAGCCTGAAGATCGATCGCAGTTTCATCGGCAGGCTCGACAGCGATCAACGCCAGCGCCAACTGGTGGTGTCGGCGTTGCGGCTCGGGCAGGCGCTTGGCATGAAGGTGGTTGCCGAGGGCGTGGAGACCGAGGCGCAGCTCGAGGTGCTGATCGAGGAAGGTTGCGCGTTCGTGCAGGGTTATCTGTTCAGCAGGCCCGTCATCCCCGAAGAAATCGAAGCGATGATGTCTGCGTAAGCATTCTTCCTGCCGGGCCGTTCGGTGCGGCAGGCGTCCCATTCATTCGAGTCGGATCTGTGCCCGGGTCTGCAGCGCCGTCTGTACCGTACCGCTGTCGATACGGCCGTTCATACTCGCCGATGCAGCGCCAGGAAGTCGTCCACGCTGGTTTGCACATGCGCATTCAGGGCGCCGACGTCGCGCGGCATCGGGACGTGATACAGCGTACGCACCAGGTCCAGTCCCATCAGCATTCCGAGGAATTTCTCGGCGCTGCCGGCCGGATGTGGGCAGCGCAGCAGCCCGGCGCCGGCCGCCTTGCCGAGCCAGTCGGCCAGCCGGTCGCGGGTCGCCAGCGGGCCGTGCCGGAAGATGGATTCGCGGCTTTCCTGGGGCAGCCCCGTCGATGCACCGAGGGCATGAATGAAGCGGATGTGCTCGCGGCTGAGCAGGAAGCGCGTCAGGTCGCAGCCGAAATCGACCAGGGCCTGCCGGAGGTCGTCGATGTTGCCGGGCGTCATGCTGAAGCGCCCGGCCATGGACTCGGATTCGTTCATCGCCACGGCGGCCAGCAATTCGTCGCGGTTGGCGTAGCGCCTGTACAAGGTGGGCTTGGCCACGCCGGCCGTGCGCGCAACCGCCTCCATGGTCACCGCCTGCGGTCCGTGTTCGAAAAGCAGGGCCCGGCCGGCGGCGAGAATGTCGCGGTCCTTGTTGACGTCGATGGGCCTGCCGGGGCTTGTCTTCACCATCGGCGGAGTATATTCGAATACGATACGCTCCCGTTCACAAACAAGCCGGATCCAGTTCCATGAAGCGCATCGTGCTGCCCCTGCCGGTCCTTTTTATTGCCGCATTTATTGCCGGATGCGCCGATGAAGACGCCGCGCCGTCGAAGGATGAACCGAGGCCGGTGCTGACAAGCCGGGCAAAGGTCGCCGACATCGGCAGCGCGCGGCTTTCGGGTACGGTGCGTGCGCGTTACGAAACGCCGGTCAGTTTCCAGGTCGGCGGCCGGATCCTGGAGCGCCGTGTCGACGCCGGCGATCGCGTGGTCCCGGGCGAGGAGCTGTTCCGGCTCGATCCGCAGGACTTCGAGCAGGCCGTCGCCGTCGCACGCGCAGAGTTCCAGGCGGCGCGCGCCGAGCTTGAAACGGCCCGGGCCGAGACCCGGCGCAACCGCGACCTGCTGGCGAGAGATTTCATCAGCGACCAGGTTTTCGAGCGCGTGCAGCTGGTCGAGAAAAGCGCGCGCGAGCGCGTCCAGGCTGCGCAGGCCCGGCTGGACCAGGCCGAAAACCAGCTCGGCTATACGGAGCTCGCCGCCGGCCGCGAGGGCTTGCTGATCGAGGTGACCGGCGAACCCGGCCAGGTGGTCGCCGCCGGACAGGCCGTCGGCGTGATTGCGCTGGAAGGCGAGAAAGAAGTCGAGGTCTTCCTGCCCGAGCGCTTCGGCGTACCCGAATCGGGGCACATCGTGGCGGACGGGCGGGCGGTCGGCGGGCTTTCGCTGCGTGAAGCCGCGGGCGCCGCCGACGACGTGACCCGGACCTGGAAGGCGCGCTATTCGATCGCCGCGGAAGACCCGTCGCCGCGGCTCGGCCAGGTGGTCAAGGTCGCGCTGGACACCGACGGTGTCGACGGCGACGTGCTCGAGGTGCCGGCCGGGGCGATCAACGAGCGCGGGCACGGGCCGCAGGTCTGGATCATCCGCGCCGGCCAGGCCCGCCCGGTGCGCGTCACGCTGCTGGACATGGACACCGAAAACGCGAGGATTCTGGCCGACCCGGACTCTGACGCCGGTCCGGACGGCGATGCGGGCGATGTGCTGGGACCGGGTACGCCGGTGATCGCGCTGGGCACCCATCTGCTTCAGTCGGGCATGGCCGTGCGCGAGCTCGAGTAGGGCGATGAGCATTCCCAATCTCTCGCGCGTTGCGGTCAACCAGCGCTCGGTCACGCTGTTCTTTCTCCTGCTGGCCGTGCTCGGCGGCGCGTATGCATTTGTTTCACTGGGTCGAGCCGAGGATCCGTCTTTCACCGTCCGCGTGCTGGTGGTCTCGGCCGAGTGGCCGGGCGCCACGGTGCAGGAAATGGAAGACCAGGTCGTCGACCGGCTCGAAAAGAAGATCCAGGAGGTCGAGAACCTCTACCGCATCGAAACGTCGATCCGGCCCGGCCGGGCCGACCTGCAGGTCGAGTTTCACGACTATACGCCGTCGGAAAAGCTGCCCGAGCTGTTCTACGAAGTGCGCAAGCGGATGTGGGACGAGCAGCCTCGCATGCCGCAGGGCGTGATCGGGCCGAACGTCAACGACGATTTTTCCGATGTCTTCTTCAGCCTGATGGCGCTGACCGCGCCGGGCATGCCCATGCGCGACCTCACGCGCCGCGCCGAGGACATCCGCGACCGGCTCAAGCGCGTCGAAGGGGTGCAGAAGGCCGTGCTGCAGGGCGAGCGCGAGCAGCGGGTGTTCGTCGAGTTCGACAACGCGGAGCTGGTGAACCTCGGCATCGCGCCGCAGCAGATCTTCGACGCGATCGAAGCGCACAATGCGCTGGCCCCGTCGGGCCAGGTCGACACCGCAGGCCCGCGCGTCTATCTGCGGGTCGACACCGACGTCTCGGAGCTCGATGAACTGCGCGCCATCCCGATCCGCGCCGGCGATCGCCTGTTGCGGCTGGGCGACATTGCCACGGTGCGGCACGGCTACGAGGAACCGCCCTCGTTCATGATCCGGGCCGACGGCGATGACGCGCTGGTGCTGGGCGTGGTCATGGCGCCGGGCACCAACGGTCTGGAGCTGGGCGACCGGCTGACCGACTTCGTCGAGCGCGAGCGCGCCAGCCTGCCGCTGGGCATGGAGCTGGAAGTGTTGACCAACCAGGCCGAGGCGATCGCCCAGGCGGTCAACCTGTTCCAGGTCAAGTTCCTGATCGCGGTCCTCGTGGTCATGGGCGTGAGTTTCCTGGCCATCGGTTTCCGCGCCGGCCTGATCGTCGGGATCGCAGTGCCGGTGACGCTGGGGTTGACGTTTCTGCTGATGCAGGCGGTCGGGATGAACCTGGACCGAATCACGCTGGGTGCGCTGATCATCGCGCTGGGCTTGCTGGTCGACGACGCGATCATCGCCATCGAGATGATGCTGGTCAAGATGGAAGCGGGCCTGAAGCGGGTCGACGCGGCCGCTTTTGCCTGGCGCGCGACCGCGGCCCCCATGCTGTTCGGCACGCTGGTGACCGCAGCCGGCTTTGTGCCGATCGGCTTCGCCCAGTCGGGGGTCGGGGAGTACGCCGGCAACATCTTCTGGGTGCTGGCCTTCGCGCTGCTCATCTCCTGGATCGTCGCGGTGACCTTTACGCCGTACCTGGGCGTGATGCTGCTGCCGGAAGCCTCCGACGGCGAGCACGATGACCGGGAGGCGGGCGCGGCTTACCGAACCCCGTTGTATGTGCGGCTGCGCTCGCTGATCGAATGGTGCGTGCGTCGGCGCGTCGTGGTCGTGAGCGCCACGGTGGGCCTGCTGCTGCTGGCCATGGCCGGCATGGCCGGACCGGTGGCCAAGCAGTTCTTCCCCGGCTCCGACCGGCCCGAGGTGCTGGTCAGCATTTTCCTGCCCCAGGGTTCCTCGATCAGGCTGACCGATCGCGCCGCGCGCAAGGTCGAGTCGGCGATCGAGGGCATGGACGGGGTGCGCTCGCTTTCGACCTTCGTCGGCGCCGGCGCGCCGCGTTTTTTCATCTCGGCCAACCCCGAACAGCCGGATCCGGCGTTCGCCAAGATTGTCGCGGTCACCGACGACGAGCACGCGCGCGACCGCGTCATGCAGGCGGTGCAGCGGCGGATCGACGACGGCGCGTTTCCCGAGGCGCGCGTTCGCGTCTCGCAGCTGCTGTACGGTCCGCCGGTGATCTGGCCGGTCGAGTTTCGCGTCATCGGCGAGGATCAGCAGAAGCTGCGCGAGCTTGGTTATCGGTTGCGCGACCTGATGGCCGGACACCCCAACATCGTCGATCCGCATCTTGAATGGGACGAACGCGCGCCGGCGGCCTTCCTGAACATGGACGTCGAGCGCCTCCGGCTGATCGGCCTGACGCCGCGCGAAGTGGCCGAGCAGCTCGAATACCAGAGCCACGGGCTGGCGGTCGCCGAGATCCGGCAGGACATCCGCACCGTGCAGCTCATGGTGCGCGGACGCCGCGAAGCCGGGCCGATCGATCCGATGGGGCTGGAGCTCAAGACCGAGGACGGCCGCAAGGTCTCGCTGTCGCAGCTCGGCGAACTGGAAATGCGTTTCGAGGAACCGGTGACCTGGCGCTACAACCGGCAGCCGTTCGTGGCCCTGCAGGCCGACATCGCCGGCGCCCAGCCCAACGACGTGACCAACGAGCTGTGGGCGGACATGGCCGACCTCAGGGCTTCCTTGCCCGACGGTTACCGAATCGACATCGGCGGTTCGATGGAACAGTCGGGCAAGGCCGATGCCTCCATCCAGAAGCTGATGCCGTTGATGGTCGCGCTTATGCTGATCTTCATCATGCTGCAGATGCGTTCGTTCTCGGGCATGTTCATGGTCGTGGCCACCGCGCCGCTGGGTCTGGTCGGCGCGGTGCTGGCGCTGCTCGTCTTCGGCCAGCCGTTCGGCTTCGTCGCGTTGCTCGGGCTGATCGGCCTGGCCGGCATCCTGATGCGCAACACGCTGATCCTGACCCAGCAGGTCTCGGACAACCTGGCCGACGGACAGGCGCCGTTCGAGGCCATCGTCGAGGCGGCGGTGCGGCGCGCGCGGCCGGTGGTGCTGACCGCAATGGCGGCGGCGCTGGCGTTCGTGCCGCTGACGCTGGACAGCTTCTGGGGGCCGCTGGCCTATGTGCTGATCGGTGGCGTCCTCGTCGGCACCGCGATCACGCTGCTGTTCGTCCCGGCCCTGTACGCGTTGTGGATGCGGCCGTCGAAAGATTGATCCTGCCGTAGCGGCTACACTGCCCGCATGAGTAGCAAGCCGATCTTTCGCTCGCCCAAAACGCGGGCCTGGCGCCGCGTCCGGATCGCGGCAGCGCTTCTCTTGCTGGCCTGGATCGCGATGGCGGTCTGGCACAACTACAAGCCGCTGCCCGAGGGCCTGAGCGCGGAAATGCCGCTGCGCTCCGTCGATGGCCTCAGGTTTCTGGCCGATTATTCGTGGGTGGATGCCCGCGGCCGGCGACAGATCGAACAGCGCATTTTCGATCGCGTGCTCGAACTGATCGATCAGGCCGAGCGCGTGATCGTGATCGACATGTTCCTGTTCAACCATTTCGCCGGCAACCCGGATGGCCCCGACATGCGGCCACTTTCGGCCGAGGTGACCGACGCGCTGATCCGGCGCAAGCGCGAGGCGCCGGAGCTGCGTGCAATCCTGATCACCGATCCGATCAACCACTTCTACGGCAGCCTGGACCTGGAACTGTTCGATCGGCTTCGGAACGGAGGCGTGGAAGTCGTGATCACCGAACTGAAGAAGCTGCGCGCTTCCAATCCGGCCTGGTCCGGGATCTGGCGACTTTGCTGCCAATGGTTCGGCCGCGCCGACGACGGCGGCTGGCTGCCCAATCCGGTGGGCGATCAGCAGGTCAGCATGCGAAGCGTGCTGGAACTGCTCAATTTCAAGGCCAACCACCGCAAGACCCTGGTCGTCGACAGCGCTGCCGGCTGGACCGGCATGGTGACCTCGGGCAATGCCCACGACGCGTCCAGCGCTCATAGCAACATTGCAATCGAGTTCTCCGGCCCCGCGGCGCTCGACCTTCTGGCCACCGAAGCCGCGGTGGCTGAGTTCTCGGCGCCGGGGCTTGATTGGCCGGAAGTCGGTCGGCGCCCGATCGAGCACGGTTCCACCGCCGGTACGCGCATCCAGGTATTGACCGAAGCCGCGATCCGCGATGCGCTGCTGGCATCGCTGGAGCGGGCAGGGCAGGGCGACCGGATCGACCTGGCGATGTTCTATCTGTCGCACCGGTCGACCATCGAGGCGCTGATCGCGGCGCAGGCTCGCGGCGCCCGGGTCCGCGTGGTGCTGGACCCGAACGAAGGCGCGTTCGGCCGCGAGAAGAGCGGCATTCCCAATCGTTCGGTCGCCGCCGAACTGACCGATGCCGGCGTCCGCGTGCGCTGGTGCAATACGACCGGCGAGCAGTGCCACGACAAGGCCGTCGCGATTCATTACGCAAACGGCCGGGCCGAATTGATCGCCGGCTCGGCCAACTTCACCCGCCGCAACCTCGATGATCTCAACCTGGAGACCAATGTGCGGGTCGTCGCGCACGCCGACGCCGAAGTGGTTGCCGACTTCGACGCCTATTTCGACCGGCGCTGGAACAATCGGCCCGGCGAGACCTACAGTCGGCCGTACCCGGCATTCGCGAAGGAAGGCTGGTTTCGGTACTGGCGCTACCGGTTCATGGAATTCACCGGCCTGTCGACCTTTTGACCTCTTCCGATACGCCTTTATTGCACTGCACAAAAACCTGTGATAGGATTTGTGCAGCGCACAATCAAATCGATTGCGCATCCCCGGACCGAAAAACTGCCACGGAGGCAACCAACATGACCAACCAGACCGCATTCGAAGACATCAAGAAGGCCCAGGAAATCTTCATGGAGGCCATCGACAAGACCACGCGGGCCAATCTCGCTTCGGTCGAAAAGATGATGGAACTCAACAAGAAGCGCTTTTCCAGCCTCGAGGACCTGAGTGACCCGGCCGATTTCTTCGCCAAGCAGTCGACCGCGTTCAAGGAATATGCCGAAGAGATGAATCAGCAGTTCGAGACGCTCACCGAGATCGGCAACGAATCGCGCGAGAAACTGGCCGAACTGGGCCAGGATTTCGCCAAGAACCTGGATTTTTCCAGCTTCGTTGCCGCCCCGCAGAATCAGCCGAAGTCGAAAGGCAAGACTTCCGGCAAGAGCGCCTGATCCAGCTTGGTTTCATGCCCTTGTACGGGCCGCCCCAGGCGGGCGGCCCGGTTTTGCCGCACGGCCAGCACGTGGCCATGGATCCAGCGCGCCGGCCGGCCACCCTGCCGTTAGACTGACGCCATCGGCAACAGTCGTTGCCCGCACACCGATCGGAAAACAGCCATGTCCCGCGCCAAGCGAATCATCAAGAAATACGCCAATCGGCGCCTGTACGATACCGAGACCAGCCAGGCGATCAACCTGGAGGACGTGCGCGACATGATCGGCGGCGGCGACTCGGTCCAGGTCGTCGAGGCGAAGACCGGCACCGATGTGACGCGGCAGGTGCTGCTGCAGATCGTCGCCGACCAGGAAATGCTCGGCCGCCCGGTGCTCAGCGACGAATTCCTCGAAGCCATGATCCGGGTCAATTCCAATCCGATGCGCGACATGGCGCGCGAGTATCTCGAACGCGTGATGATGCATCTCCAGTCGCAGCAGCAGCCGCTGGAAAAGGCCTTTGCCGAGACGCTGGGCAAAACCGGACTGGATGGCCTGGGCGCGGCCTCCATGGAACCCTATCGCAAGCTGCAGGAGCGCATGTTCGCGCTCTGGACCGATGCCCTGAAGCCGCCGCTTGCGCGCAACGAGCCCGAAGAAGACACCTGAGGCACTGAAGCCGTTCCGCATCATGGTCGATAATCCATGACCAACAACCAACAACCAATAACCAACAATCAAAAAATCGGGGCACCCGCATGAATCTTTTCGACAAGCACATCATCATCACCGGAGCCGCACGCGGGCTCGGGCTGGCCATGGCCGTCGAGCTGGCCGAAGCTGGCGCGCGCATCGGCCTGATCGATATGGACGGGGACGCCCTGGCCGAAGCCGCCGAGGGACTTCAAGGCAGCGGCCACGCCACGGCCGTCGCCGACGTGTCCGACGAGCAGGCGGTGGAAGCCGCGTTCGATACGCTGGAGCGGGCCATCGGGCCGGTTGACGGGCTGATCAACAACGCCGGCATCACGCGCGATGCGCTGCTGGTCAAGGCGCGCGAGGGCCAGGTGGTCGACCGGATGTCGCTGGACGCCTGGAAGAGCGTCGTCGACGTCAACCTTACCGGCGTCTTTCTGTGCGGCCGCGAGGCGGCCGGGCGCATGGCCGGACGCGGCGGCGAAGGCGTGATCATCAACATTTCCAGCATTTCCAGGGCCGGCAACTTCGGCCAGTCCAACTACGCCGCGGCCAAGGCCGGGGTGGCGGCGATGACCGTGTCCTGGGCGAAGGAACTGGCGCGCGACAGTATCCGGGTCGCTTCGATTTCACCCGGGTTCATGGCCACCGAGCTGGTGGCGGCCATGCCGGAAAAGGCGCTCGAACGCATCACGAAGAACGTGCCGCTCGGGCGCCTTGGCGAACCGTCCGAGATCGCGACCACGGCCCGGTTCATTTTCGAAAACGACTACGTCAGCGGCCGGGATTTCGCGATCGACGGCGCGCTTCGGCTCTAGTTTCCAGCAACCCGACCTCCGGGAGGTTCACGAATGACTGAACAAAAACAGACCTCGCTTTCACAGGACGCCCTCGAACTGAGTAGTGAACTGACGCGGATCTCCCAGCTTTCCGGCGCCATACTGCTGCGCCAGGCGCGCAACCTGCAGCTGCCCGAGATCGATACGCTCAATCTCAAGCGTCCGCTGTGGAAGGCCACCCTGAACACGGTGCGCCATCCGCAGCGCATCGTCCAGGCGCAGTGGGATCTGACCCGGCGTTATTTCGGTCTGCTCAAGTATCTCGGTTTTCGCGCCTTGGGCAAGGACACCGACCCGGCCGCCGAGGTGCCGCGCGGCGATCGCCGCTTCCGCTCCGAGGCCTGGAGCGAGCGCCTGATCTTCGACCTGCTCAAGCAGGTCTATCTGACGACCTCCGACTGGATGCTGGCCAACGCCGCGCGCATGCGCGAGCTCGACGCCGACGATCGCGCCCGAATCCGGTTCTACACCCGCCAGTTCGCCGACGCGCTTTCGCCGTCGAATTACGTGCTGACCAACCCCGAAGTGCTGGAAACCACGCGTCGCGAGAAGGGCCTGAACCTGTTGCGTGGCTACCGCATGCTGCTCGAGGATCTCGAGAAGGGCGACGGTCAGTTGCTGATCTCGATGACCAACAAGGCCGCCTTCGAAGTCGGGGGCAACATCGCGACCACCGAAGGGGCGGTGGTGTACGAAAACGAAATGATGCAGTTGATCCAGTATGCGCCGCGCACCAAGACCGTGCACGAGACACCGCTGCTGATCGTGCCGCCGTGGATCAACAAGTTCTACATTCTCGACCTGCAGCCGAAGAACTCGTTCATCCGCTGGGCCGTGGAGCGCGGGCATACCGTGTTCGTGATCTCTTGGGTCAACCCCGACGAGAAGTTTCGCTACAAGGAATTCGACGACTACATGCACCAGGGCATTCTCGAGGCGCTGACCGCGATCGAGGAGGCGACCGGCCAGTACCAGGTCAACGCGATCGGCTACTGCATCGGCGGCACGTTGCTGGCGGCCACGCTGGCCTGGATGAAGGCCATGGGCGAAGACCGGATCGCCTCGGCGACGTTCTTCACCGCGCAGGTGGATTTCGAAGAGGCCGGCGACCTGCGCGTATTCATCGACGACAAGCAGCTCAAGAGCCTGGAAAAACGCATGAAGAAGCTCGGCTACCTCGACGGCGAGGCCATGGCGATGACCTTCAACATGCTGCGGGCGAACGACCTGTTGTGGACCTTCGTCATCAATAACTACCTGCTCGGACGCAAGCCGCCCGAATTCGATCTGCTGTACTGGAATTCCGACTACACGCGCCTGCCGGAGGCCATGCACAACTGGTACCTGCGCGAGCTGTACCTGAACAACAAGCTCGTCGAGCCCGGCGGGGTGGAAATGGACGGCGTGCCCATCGATCTTTCAACCATCGATCTGCCGGTCTACATCCAGTCCGCACGCGAAGACCACATCGCCCCGTATACCTCGGTGTACAAGGCCACCCAGATCTATTCGGGCGAGGTAACGTTCATGCTGGCCGGCTCCGGCCACATCGCCGGGGTCATCAATCCGCCGGCGGCCGACAAGTACGGCTACTGGACCAACGACGAACTGCCCGAGGACCCCGGCGAATGGATAGCAGACGCCGACTATCACGAAGGTTCGTGGTGGGGCCACTGGAACGACTGGGTGACGCAATACGCCGGCCCTCGCGTGCCGGCGCGCGAGCCCGGCGGCGGCGTGCTGCCGCAGATCGAGCCGGCGCCGGGCAGCTACGTGCGCGGCTGAGCGTTGCGTTTCCTGGGTTTCAAACGTCGGCGAACTGACTCGCGTCGCCGATCCAGCGCTCGATCAGCACGTCGGCCTGCGCGTGGGTCAGATTCTTGACCAGGGGCGGGACCTGGCTGACCAGCTCCGTGTCGCGCGCCAGGTCGGCGATGCGGAAGCGCAGCATGCCGGTCTGGCGCGTGCCCAGGACCTCGCCCGGCCCGCGCAGTTCCAGGTCGCGCTCGGCGATGCGGAAGCCGTCGGTGGTCTCGCGCATGACCTTGAGCCGGGCGCGCGCCAGTTCGCCCACCGGTGCCTTGTACATCAGCAGGCAGGCCGACTTGTCGCTGCCTCTGCCGACCCGCCCGCGCAGCTGGTGCAGCTGCGACAGCCCCAGCCGTTCGGCGTTCTCGATGATCATCAGGCTGGCGTTGGGCACGTCCACGCCGACTTCGATCACGGTGGTCGCGACCAGCAGCCGGATTTCGCCGGCCTTGAACGCATCCATCGTCGCCTGCTTGCCGGCCGCCTTCATCCGGCCGTGGACCAGGCCGACGCGGAAATCGGGCAGTTGCCGCTCGAGCTCGGCGGCGGTGGTTTCGGCTGCTTCGGCCTCGAGCACGTCGGATTCCTCGATCAGCGGACAGACCCAGTAGGCCTGGCGGCCGTCGGCGAGTGCGACGCGGATGCGCTCGATGACCTCGGGCCGGCGTTCGCCGTCGATTACCGCGGTGGTCACAGGCTTGCGCCCCGGCGGCAGTTCGTCGATGACCGAGACTTCCAGCCCGGCGTAGGCGGTCATCGCCAGCGTGCGCGGGATGGGCGTTGCGGTCATCACCAGCTGGTGCGGGATGCGCTGCGTGTCGTTGTCGCTTCCCTTGGCGGCCAGCGCAAGACGCTGGTCTACGCCGAAGCGGTGCTGTTCGTCGACGATCACCAACCGCAGGCGATCGAACTCCACGCCCTCCTGGAACAGCGCGTGGGTGCCGATCGCCAGCGGCGCGCCGGCGGCGAGTTGTTGCAGCGCTTTGCTGCGTTTTTTCCCCGTCACCTTGCCGGCCAGCCAGACCGGCTCGATCCCCAGCGGCTCGAACCATTCGCGGAAGTTGCGCAAATGCTGCTCGGCCAGGATCTCGGTCGGCGCGATGATCGCGACCTGGGCACCCGCACCGATGGCCTGGGCCGCCGCGGCCGCTGCGACCAGCGTTTTGCCAGAACCCACGTCGCCCTGCAGCAGCCGGCGCATCGGCCGCGTGCCGGCCAGGTCGCCACCGATCTCGCCCATCACGCGCTGCTGCGCACCGGTCGGTTCGAACGGAAATGCGGCCAGCATGCGATCGACCAGGCCGCGGTCGTCTTCCAGCGCTTCGGCGTGCTGACGGGCGCGGGCCCGGTTCAGCCGCGCCAGCGCAAGGTGGTGGGCGGCCAGTTCTTCCAGCGCCAGGCGCTGCACGGCCGGATGTTCGCCCTCGATCAGGGCGTCGAGGTCGGTTTGCGGCCCCGGCCGGTGGATGATGGCGAGCGCCGATCTCAGGTCGGGCAGGTCCAGCGGGGCATCGAGCACGTCGTCCAGGGCCATGCGGCCGTCTAGGGCGCGCTGCACCGTATCCAGCACCATGGCCGCCAGGCGCTGCTGGCCCAGTCCTGCGGTGGTCGGATAGACCGGACTCAAATGGTCGGGCAGCGGCGGTTCGGCGCCTTCGCGTACGATCCGGCACTGCGGATGGGCCATCTCGAAGCCCTCCGGGCCGAAGCGCACCTCGCCGAAGCAGCGCAGCCGGTTGCCGACCGCGAACTGGCGCCGCTGGCTGGGGTAGAAGTTGAAGAAGCGCAGCACCAGCTGGCCATGGTCGTCCTCGAGCACCACCAGCAGGCTGCGCCGCCGGCCCTTGCGGATCTCCTGGTGGGTCACGCGGCCTTGTACCTGGGCGGTGGCCGCCGGCCGCACCCGGTTGATCGGAATGATTTGGGTGCGGTCCTCGTAGCGCAGCGGGCGGTGCAGCAGCAGGCCTGTTTCGCCCGTGATGCCCAGCGCCTTGAATTTCGACGCCAGCGCAGGCCCGACGCCGTTGAGTTCGTCGATCCGTCTGGCGGCGCTGGTGTGGTCTGGCTTCGAAGTCATCGAATGGGTATGCGTGCCCGCTGAAATGTCCCCACGGCCTCGCGCGGCGCGGCGAACCACGGCAAGGATAGCCCCAAAGCATCCGGATCGGGTTGTCGGGACGGAGGCATGCGTCGCCGCGGACGGAAAACCCAAGAGCGCATTCATCGGCACAGGTCGAGAGGACGCCGATCAACGACCGCATTAGTAAGTTACTATTCCCGCTTTACTTCCGACCGGGTTGAACATGATCCATAGCATGACGGCCTATGCCAGCCGCAGCGACGCGGCGACCGCCGGGCAGCTGTTCTGGGAGCTCAAGAGCGTCAACCAGCGCTATCTCGACCTGTCGCCGCGCCTGCCGGAGGAGTTCCGCGTGCTGGAGCCGGAAATCCGCGCGCGCTTCAAGCAGCGCTTCAGTCGCGGCAAGATCGAGATCAACCTGCGCTACCAGCCCGACCCGGCGGCCGAAGCCGCGACCCTGGAGCTGAACGAGGCGCTGGCGCGTTCGCTGCTGGCGCGCCTGGAACGGTTGCAGAAACTCGCCGGCGACACCGCCGAACAGGAACTGATCCGCCTGCTGGCATGGCCCGGAATGATCATCGAGCAACGCCCGGATTTCGACGCCGAGCGTGCCCGCGCGCTGGACCTGCTGGATTGCTGCATCGACGACCTGGCCGCGGCCCGGGCGCAGGAGGGACGGGCCATCGCCGACATGCTCCGGCCGCGCCTGGATGGCATTCTCGAGCAGGTCGCGAAGGTCCGCAAGCACCTCCCGGCGGTGCGCGAGGCGCTCAAGACACGTTTTGAAGAGCGGCTGGCCGGGCTGGGCCAGGACATCGAACCCGGCCGCATGGAGCAGGAGATCGCGCTGCAGCTCACGCGCCTGGACGTCGACGAGGAGCTCGACCGGCTTGAAGCCCACGTCGCCGAAATCCGGCGCGTGCTCGAGCTCGAAGAGCCGGTCGGGCGCCGGCTGGATTTCCTGATGCAGGAACTCAACCGCGAAGCCAATACGCTGGGGTCGAAATCGGTGGCCGCCGAGACCACCGGCGTGGCCGTGGAGTTGAAAGTCCTGATCGAACAAATGCGAGAGCAGATCCAGAATGTCGAGTAAGGCGCCGCTAACGGGACCGCGAACAAGTCCGGCGCTGCTTGTGACAGCGCCTTCTATCGCTCCCTCGCCTGCTTGCGGGGGAGACCCGGGGTGGGGAGGATTTCGGTTGGTCGAACGGGCGGGGAATGATGCGGGCTAAGGGCAAGAATAAAGACGTCGTGGGCGAGCTGTACGTGATCGCCGCGCCCAGCGGCGCCGGCAAGACCAGCCTGATCAACAGCGCGCTGAGCGAATTTCCGTCGCTGGCGTTCTCGGTGTCCGACACCACGCGCCCGATCCGACGCGGGGAGATCGACGGCGAACACTATCATTTCATCGATCGGGCCACCTTCGACCAGCGCGTGCGTCAGGGCCGCTACCTGGAGCACGCCGAAGTGTTCGGCAACGGCTACGGAACCGACCGGGCGCACGTCGAATCGCTTTGGCACGAGGGCAGGGACGTGCTGCTGGAGATCGACGTGCAGGGCGCCGCCCAGGTGCGCCGCAGCCATCCGCAGGCATGTCAGATATTCATTCTGCCGCCGTCGCTGGAGGTTCTCAGGAGACGCCTGACAGGGCGCGGCACCGACCAGCCCGAAATCATCGCCCGACGCCTGGGCGAGGCGCAGCGGGAAATGTCGGCCTGCATGGAATTCGACTGGATCGTGATCAACGACGATTTCGACCGTGCGCGCGAGCAGCTCATGGCGATTATCCGGGCCTGGCCAATGCGCCGGGAGCGGCAGCAGATGCGCCAGAAGGCGCGCCTCGCGGAATTGTTGGCGTGATCGGCAATAGACGTTATACTTAAAGGCTTGCTCTAGCATGCATGATCAATTTCAGGAGTCGAAATGGCCCGCGTTACCGTAGAAGATTGCATTGACGTTGAACCCAACCGGTTCAACCTGATCGTGATGGCCGCCCAGCGGGCGCGCCAGCTCGCCAACGGCGCCGATGCGCTGGTGGACGAGGAAACCGACAAGCCGACCGTGATCGCGCTGCGCGAAATCGCCGAAGGCCAGGTCGACGCCGAGAACATCCGCACCTACCAGGCCGAGCTCGACGCCCGGCTGGCGGCGATGCAGGCGGAGCTTCCACCGCCCCCGCCGGACGAAGACTGAGCGACCACCGAGAAGCCAGTGCGCGTGCGCCCGACGCAGTCCGGCGCGGCTCCAAATCCTCATGTGCTGACGTGTACACTGCGGACTGTGCGTTCCGGAGGCCACCCCCGGATCAGTTCCGGGGCAGGCTACGCACCCGCTCGCTACGCTTCTCAGCGGTTCCAGCTGCATAGCCATCCCGTCATATGAGCTACCCCGGCCCCGTTCGCGAACTCAGGCGACTGCTCAATACCTACCTTGAGCCCGAGCAGGTGGCCAGGGCCCTGCACGCGTTCGAAGTCGGACAGGAAGCCCATCGCGGGCAGACGCGCCGTTCCGGCGAAGACTATATCCTGCACCCGGTCGCGGTCGCGTCCATCCTGGCCGGAATGCGGATGGACCACCAGACCATCACCGCGGCCATCCTCCACGATACGGTCGAGGATACCGACATCTCGATCGACGACCTGACGCGCGAATTCGGCGATCAGGTCGCGCGCCTGGTCGATGGCGTGACCAAGATCGACAAGATGAAGTTCCGCACCCGCCGGGAAGCCGATGCGGAGAGTTTCCGCAAACTGCTGCTGGCCATGAGCCGCGACCTGCGGGTGATCTTCATCAAGCTGGCCGACCGGCTGCACAACATGCGCACCATCGGGGCCATGTCCACCGAGGCGCGTCGACGAATCTCCAGTGAAACCCTGGAAATCTACGCTCCCATCGCAGATCGGCTCGGGATGAACACGCTGAAGAACGAGCTCGAGGAGCTCGGTTTCGCCAACCTCTACCCGAATCGCTATCGCGTCATCGAGCGGCGGGCGCGCTCGGTGGCCAAAAACCGAAAGGAAATCATCGACTCGGTCAGCGAGGCGCTGAAGAAGCGGCTCAACGAGGCCGGCATTCCCTGCCGTGTCGAGGGGCGCGAAAAGACCATCTACAGCGTCTACCTGAAGATGCGCGAGAAGTCGTTGTCGTTCAACGAAGTCTACGATCTGTACGCCTTCCGCATCATTACTCAGGCCGAATCGCACTGCTACCAGGCCCTCGGCGTGGTACACAGCCTGTACAAGCCGCGCCCCGACAGCTTCAAGGACTACATCGCGTTGCCCAAGCCGAACGGCTACCAGTCGCTGCATACGGTGCTGACGTCCCCCTACGACGTGCCGGTCGAAATCCAGATCCGCACCGAGGAAATGGACATGGTGGCCGAAAAGGGCGCCGCCGCGCACTGGCTGTACAAGGCCACGCCGCCGGACGGCTCCACCGCGGTACGGGCGCGCGAGTGGCTGCTCAAGCTGGTCGAGTCGCAGGATCGCACACGCGATTCGATGGACTTCATCGATACCGCCAAGGCCGAACTGTTCCCGGACGAGGTGTTCGTGTTCACGCCCCGGGGCAAGATCATCGATCTCAAGGCGCATTCGTCGGCGCTGGACTTTGCCTATGCGATTCACACCGATGTGGGCGATCATGCGAGTCGGGCCTTTATCGACCACCAGCCCGCGCCGCTGAGCACGCGGCTGGAAAACGGCCAGACGGTGCAGATCGAAACCGATCAGAGCGTCAAGCCCAGGCCGGAATGGCTGGAAAATGTCGTCACGGCCAAGGCGCGCACCGCGATCCGGTCGCACCTGAAGAATCTCGAGCAGGCCGATTCGGTTGCCATCGGCCATCGCCTGCTGGACCAGGCCCTGGCGCGACGCGACAGTTCACTGGACACCATCTCCCAGCGCAAGCTCGACCGTTACGTCAGAAAAGCCGGACTGGAACGGCTCGAAGACCTGCTGGTGCGCATCGCGCGCGGTGAATTGCTGGCCGCGACCGTGGCCCAGAAACTGCTGCCCATCACCCAGCGGCGCTCCGGCGAAAAAGCCGGCGCCGATACGTTCACGGTCGGCAGCAACGAAGGCAGCGCGATCAGCTACGGCAGCTGCTGCCACCCGATTCCCGGCGATCGAATAATGGGTTACCTGTCTCCCGGTCGCGGCATCATCATTCATCGCGACAACTGCCCGAACGTTCCGGCGCTCGAGCGCGAGCATCCCGAGCGCTGCCTGGAAGTTGCCTGGGAGCCATTGCCGCGCGGCAGCTACAGCGTTCTGCTCAAGGTCATCACGGTCAACGGGCCGGGCGTGCTGGCCTCGGTCTCGTCTTCCATCGGCCAGGCGCAGGCCAATATCGAGCGTGTGGAGCAACGCGAGTCGACCAGCGATACCGCTGAACTGTATTTCCTGATCGGGCTGCGCCATCGCACCCAGCTGGCGCGCGTGTTGACGCGGCTCAGGCGCAACCCGAAGGTGTTCCGCGTGAGCCGGGAGCTGGGCTGAAAAAAAACGCTGCCAGGCGCGCTCAGAACGGCTGTGGCGGCGTCCGGCGGTGCGCACCGTCCCCGTGACCGGGTGGATCGCGTTCAGGACACTGGACAAGACCGTAGTTCGGGGTTGCATCCCCGACGGAAATTTGCGGATTATGATGAGCTCTCACGGAGGGCTCAGAGAAAGGTTCGCGCTTGATTCAATCATTCCCCGAGTTGGCCGAATTCAGCGCCTGGATCGACGAAGCCGCTGACGCGCTGGCCGAGCATGGCTGGTTCTGGCGTGCCGATGCTGTATCTTCGGCGCAGGTGGCTGCGCTTTCGGCCGATCTCGACCAGGTGATCGACGACGATCGTCTCAAGCGTGCCGGCATCGGCCGCGAGCGCGATTTCCAGGTCGATCGCGATACCCGGGGCGACTGGATTTTCTGGCTGGACCGCCAGCGCCCGGCGCAGGCAGCTTTCCTGGCGCAGGCCGAACAGATCCGGCTGGCGCTGAATCGCCGGCTGTTTCTGGCCCTGTTCGAGTTCGAGGCGCATTATGCGCTGTACCCGCCCGGGGCGTTCTATCGACGCCATTTCGACAGCTTTCGCGGGACGGCCAACCGAATGGTGTCGCTGGTGTTGTACCTGAATCATGACTGGCGGCCGGGCGACGGCGGTGAGCTGGTCCTCTACCAGCCCGGCGGTGATGAGATGGCCCGTATCGCGCCGCGCGCGGGAACGCTGGTGCTTTTCAGGAGCGAGGAAATCGAGCACGAAGTGCCGCCCACTCGCATCGACCGCGCCAGCATCGCCGGCTGGTTCCGGCTCAACACCACCACCACCGATCACCTCGATCCGCCGAGGTAGGTTTTTGTCCCGAGCGGACAAGCGGTTTCGGATTGCCGGTTTCGATTTTCCGGAAAGGCAAGATCTGCAGTCAGACTGCACTGATGGATGACTGTCGAGACGGCCAATCCGGACCAGAACATCAGATAACCCGCCGCCTCCCCGATTCCCGTTAACATCGACATATATCCAGACCGACAGGTAGCGCCATGCCGAAGACCCCGATCCAGACCGATTCCGCTCCGGCCGCGATCGGCCCGTATTCGCAGGCCGTTCGATCCGGCAATACCGTCTACCTGTCCGGGCAGATTCCGCTGGACCCGGATACCGGCGACATCGTCGAAGGCGACTTCGAAGTGCGTACCCGGCGGGTGCTGGCCAACCTCGACGCCGTCTGCCGGGCCGCCGGCGGCGATCTCGACAGCATCGTGAAACTCAACGTCTACCTGACCGACCTGGGGCGTTTCACGGCGGTCAACGCGATCATGGCCGAAGCGTTCGACGAGCCGTTCCCGGCGCGCGCAGCCGTGCAGGTATCCGCGCTGCCCAAGGACGTGGATGTCGAAATGGAAGCCGTCGCGGTCATCGACCGCTGATCGACGCGAACGGGTGCTCGTCGACGGCGGTCGCACGCATGCTACGTGGTACCCTTTCCGCCCTGCTGGAATCGATCCATCACGTTAAGAAGAGGAACCCCTTTTGACCCGACCGTCCGGAAGGCAGCCCGACGAGCTGCGCGCGCTTACCATCCAGCGCCACTTCACCCGCCATGCCGAAGGCTCGGTACTGATCAGCTGCGGTGAAACCCGTGTGCTGTGCAATGCCAGCGTCGAAGAGCGCATTCCGCCGTGGCTCAGGGGCAAGGGCAAGGGCTGGGTGACCGCCGAGTACGGCATGCTGCCGCGCGCCACCGGCTCGCGCAACATGCGCGAAGCCACCAAGGGCAAGCAGGGCGGCAGGACGCTGGAGATCCAGCGGCTGATCGGGCGCAGCCTGCGCGCGGTCGTCGATATGGAGGCCCTTGGCGAGCGCACCATCACGCTCGACTGCGACGTGCTGCAGGCCGACGGCGGCACGCGGACCGCGTCCATCACCGGTGCTTACGTGGCGCTGGTCGATGCCGTCAATACCTTGTTGAAGTCGCGGCGGATCAAAAAGAACCCGATTCACGGCCAGGTCGCCGCGGTATCGGTCGGCGTGGTCGGCACCGAAGCCGTCCTGGACCTGGACTACGCCGAGGATTCGACCGCCGACACGGATCTGAACGTGGTCATGAACGACGGCGGCGGCTTTATCGAGGTGCAGGGCACGGCGGAGGGCCATGCATTCCATCGCGACGAGCTCGATCGCATGCTCGACCTGGCCAGCTCCGGCATCGAAACGCTGATGTCGGCCCAGAACGCGGTGCGGGCCGAAGACTGATAGGAGCACGAGTCATGGCAATACGTACGGTGGTGATCGCTTCCGGCAACGACGGCAAGCTGGCCGAATTCGAGGACATGCTTGGCCCGCGCGGCTTCGAGGTCCGGCCGCAGTCGGAGTTCGACGTCGAGCAACCGCCGGAGACCGGCAAAACCTTCGTGGAAAATGCCCTGATCAAGGCGCGCACGGCAGCCGAAGCCGCGGGCCACGCCGCTTTGGGCGACGACTCCGGCCTGGTGGTGCGCGCGCTCAGGGGCCGGCCGGGCATCTACAGTTCGCGCTTCGCCGGCGCCGATGCCGGCGACGACGACAATATCGACAAGCTGGTCAGCGAACTCGAAGGCCTGCCCGAAGCCAGGCGCGGCGCGTATTTCTATTGCTGCCTGGTGCTTCTGCGCCACGCCGACGACCCGGCCCCGCTGATCGCGACCGGCCGCTGGCACGGCTACATCCTCGAATCGCGCCGCGGCGACGGCGGTTTCGGCTACGACCCGGTGTTTTACGACCCGGATATGGGCGCGACCGCCGCCGAACTCCCGGCCGGCGAAAAGAACCGCGTCAGCCATCGGGGGCGGGCGCTGGATGCGTTGATGGAACAAATCGACGACGCGGGAATCTAGCCCGGAATCCGGAGGTCCGAGGACAAGCGGTTTCGGGTTAGGGACTTGCGCAGGAAAAGGCGTCTCCAGGCGCCGAGCTTACCAATTCAAACGTTCGCGGCCTGGAGACCGCTCCTATGCCAGGAGAGGTCCGCTTGAAGCCGTAAACCGTAAACCGTAAACCAGCGAACCAGAAAACCCGTGCCCCTCACCCTCCCACCTCTGTCCCTGTACGTGCATTTACCCTGGTGCGTGGCCAAATGTCCGTATTGCGACTTCAACTCGCACGCACTGACCGGCGATCTGCCCGAGCAGGCCTACGTCGAAGCGCTGATGGCCGACTTGGAACTGGATCTGCCGCGGGTCTGGGGTCGGACCGTGCATTCGGTGTTCTTCGGCGGCGGCACGCCCAGCCTGTTCTCGGCTCGCGCGATCGGACAGATCATCGATGGCGTTTCGGCGCGGCTCAAGCTGACGCCGGGCGCCGAGATCACGATGGAAGCCAACCCGGGCACGGTCGAGCACGACCGCTTCGAGGCCTACCGCGCCGCCGGCGTCAACCGGATCAGTCTTGGAATACAGACCTTTGACGATGCAAAGTTGCAGACACTGGGCCGAATCCACGACGGCGGCCAGGCCAGGGCAGCGATCAACGCCATCAAAGACGCCGGCTTCGAAAACTTCAACCTCGACCTGATGTGGGCGCTGCCGGGGCAGACCGTCGAACAAGCCGTTACCGACGTTGAGACGGCAATCTCGTTCGACCCGCCGCACATTTCGCACTACCAGCTCACCATCGAGCCCAACACCATCTTCGCAGCCCGCCCGCCGACGCTGCCCGGCGAGGAAACGGTCTGGACCATGCAGGACGCCTGCGGCGAGCGGCTGGCCGGGGCTGGCTACCAGAACTACGAAATCTCGGCCTGGGCGAAGCCGAACCGCGCCTGCCGCCACAACCTCAACTACTGGCGCTTCGGCGACTACCTCGGCATCGGCGCCGGCGCGGCGGGCAAGATCACGCTGCCGGCCGAGAATTCCGTGCTGCGAACCCGCCGGAAGAAGATTCCGCATTCGTGGATGGCGGCGGCCGAGGACGGGTCGTTCATCGCCGAGCAAGCGCCGGTGGCGGCAGAAGATATCGCGTTCGAGTACATGCTCAACCGCACCCGGCTGGCCGAACCGATCGCGGTGGCCGAGTTTGCGTCCATCACCGGGCTCGGTATCGAAGCGCTGGAGCCGGGGCTGGCTCGCGCGATCGAAACCGGCTTGCTGGAGCATCGCGACATTGTCGGGGATGCAACCCCGACCTACGCGAACGATCGAGTCGGGGAGGTCGCCCCGACTTACTCAGACGCCGGCGCCAAAGGGAATTTCTTGATCCGCACCGAGCGCGGTGCGCGATTCCTCAACGATCTGCAGGTGCTGTTCCTGTCCGAACCGGAAAGATAGTGTTCCAGCGCGCGTGCGATGTCCGGCATCGGTAAGGAATCAGTCAGGCGTGTCCAATGCCGACAGCGCATTGGCATCCAGCCGGTAAACGGTCCACTCCGACTGCGGCCTGGCGCCCAGTGATTCATAAAAATCGATTGCCGGGGTATTCCAGTCCAGTACGCTCCATTCCATCCGCCCGCAGCCGCGCTCGCGCGCGATGCCGGCCAGGTGCAGCAGAAGGGCCTTGCCGATGCCGTTGCCGCGCATGTCTTCGCGCACGAACAGGTCTTCGAGGTAGAGGCCCGGCTTGCCCAGCCAGGTCGAGAAGTTGTGGAAGAACAGCGCGAATCCGGCCGGCTGCCCCTCCCATTCGGCGATCACGGCCTCGGCCGTCGGGCGCTCGCCGAACAGGGCCTGATGAATCAGTTCGGGTGTGGCGACGGCTTCTTCCGGCGCCTTTTCGTAGACGGCCAGTTCGCGAATCAGGTCAATCAGCAGCTTTTCGTCGCCGGGTCGCGCCGGTCGAATTGTCGAATCGCGATCCGTTGGGCTCATGGGCTTTGATGGCCAGGGATTGGGCTGCATGGTAGCCTAAAACGTCTCTTGGAAGTATTGGGCTGCCTTTCATGGCGGAGCGCAGGGAATTTCGGCTTGGACAATGGCAGGTGCTGCCGGATCGCCGCCTGATGATCAGGGCGGACGATGAAGTGCGGGTGCGACCGCGCGCCATGGACGTGCTCGCTTTGCTGGCCTCGCGTCCTGGCGAAGTGGTGACGCGCGACGATTTCGCGCAGGAAGTCTGGGCGCCGGCGGTCGTGACCGACAATTCGCTCAATCGCTGCATCGCCGAACTGCGCCGGGCCCTTGACGATACCTCTTCGGATCCCGGCTACATCGAGACCATCCCGCGCCGGGGATACCGTTTGATGCGTGAACCGGAATACCCGGAAGCGGCGGCTTCCGACGATGCGCGGACGCTATTGCCCGATGTGCCGAGCGTCCGCTCGATCGCGATGCTGCCGTTGCGCGTTCTCGGCGAGGGCGATGTGGAGCTGCTGGCCGAAGGCCTGCTGCACGAAGTCCTGACGTCCCTCGCGCTGCTCGGTGAACTCCAGGTCATCTCGGCGACTTCGGTCTATCGCTATCGGGATACCGTTCGGACGGCTGGGCAGATCGCCGTCGAACTGGGCGTCCACTGGCTGTTGCAGGGCGCAATTCAGAAGGCGGATTCGCGGATTCGCGTCAATCTGCAGCTGGTCGACGCGCGGCGCGATCGAAACAGCTGGGCGCGGGTCTACGAACAGCCGATCGACATGGATCACCTGTTCGGAATACAGGCCGAGATCGCCGGCGATGTGGCGGCCTCGCTTCGGGCCCGAATCGGCCCCGAAGCCCGCAAGAGTATCGAAAGCGTTCCGACCCGGAGTCGGGAGGCCTATGAAGCCTACGTGCAGGGACGCACCCTCTGGAACAGCCGGGCCGACCACGGCCTGCGGCGTGCCGAGGAGCTGTTTCGCCGCGCGGTTGCGATCGATCCGGAGTTCGCCGAGGCGTGGTGCGGACTTGCCGATGCCTTGGGCATGCTCTACGACTATGGCTATGAAAGTAACCGCGCAGTCGTGACCAAGGCCGAGTCCGCGCTGAACCGTGCGCTGGAACTGAAGCCCGACCTGGTCGATGCATTGGCTTCCAGGGGCGCCCTTCTCAGCGGAATTCGCCAATATCAGGCATCGATTCAAGCCCTGCGTCGGGCCATTGAGCGCAGTCCCGGGCTGCCGCTGGCCCACAACTGGCTGAGTTGGACCAGCGCGCTGATCGGTGACGCCTGCCAGGCCGAGGCCAGCGGTATCCGCGCCGCCGAGCTGGATCCGTTCTCGATCGAAGGCCAGTCGAACCGGGCGCTGGGCCACCTGGCGCGCGGTGATTTCACGGCCGCGAGGAGGGTCGCAGCACACACCCTGGTGCTTCAGCCCGACTTCAACACCGCAGCGCTGTACCAGGCGATTGCCGCCTGGAACCTGGATGAGTTCGAGGAAGTCATCTCTCTGCTGGAAGGGCAGTCGGTGAACTGGGCCGGCGCCGGTGCCGAAGCTGTGCTGGCCCTGGCCCGGTTGCGCCTCGGCCAGCATGCCGTGGCCGAGAGACTGGCGGTGACGATCGCCGAAAGCGGTTATCGATTCGAGGCCGGACTGGTCCGGATGGCAATGGATCAGCCCCAGGAAACGCGGCGATTATGGTCTGCGCTCGACGATCTCGATTATTTCCCGCTGATGTCGTTGCATTACGGCTGGTTCGAAGACATCTTCGATCGCGGGCAGGGGACGGTCGATGTGGACAGGCTCTGGGTCTTGGCGCGCCGCGTCGTGGCGGGCTGAACTGCGCCCGATCACCTGCCGGCTACGCCACAGTCAGCGGCGTCACGCGAAGAACGCGTGTCAGTGGGCGTGTAATCGACAACGTGCGTTTTATGCCGCAATCACGGGAACCCGGCGACGGTTTTCTTTCCGAGCCGTTGCCGGAAGGTCTTCGCGACACTCAGGCCGGCGTGCCGGCCGAACGCGAAAAGATCGGGTTTGGGTTACACTACGCAGCTACGCGCCCGTAGCTCAGCTGGATAGAGTGTCGGCCTCCGAAGCCGAAGGTCGCAGGTTCGACTCCTGCCGGGCGCGCCAGATTTTCAGTCTTTCGAGACAATCCGCCTGGATTCCGGGGCGGCTTTTTTCTTGGCCAGTCGGCTCTCCGGTTCTCTGGCGATAATCCGGTGTCGAAACCTCGAATCGACCGGCGACCGAGAAACCGCCAGTTTTGCGCCGCGCCTATCCTTTCGGTCCCAGAAAGATCCAGAACAGGAAGCCGACGACAGGGAACAGGATCAGCACCACGATCCAGACGAAGCGGACGAATACGCCCACGCGGGCCTGGGCGGTCTTGATGATGGCCCAGACCAGCACGAACAGCCATATCAGGCCGAGCAAGCCGATTTCGGGACCCATGAGGTTTCTCCCGCGAGATGATCAGGGGACCCATTATTCCAGATATTTGCTGATCCGAGGAATTTCAGCCAGGCGGTTCCGGAGCGCACCGGATTTCTCCGTGGGCTTCGGAAACCTCGACGGCGCGCAGCGCGGCACCCTGACACGGGCCGGACACGCAGGCGCCGTCGGCCGGGTCGAACACGGCGCCGTGGGCGGCGCACACCAGCCGGCCCGCAGGGTCGACGAGAAACTTGTCCGGCGCCCAGTTCAGGCTTCTGCCCTGGTGCGGACACACGTTCAGCCAGGCCCTGGGCGTGCCATTGTGGCGCGTGACGACCAGCCACAGCGGGTTACCATCGGCTTCGACGCTCGCTTCGCGGAACTCGCCTTCGGCCAGTTCGGCGGATTTGAAGAGGAACTGATCGCCCGATTTCGAGGTCATTAAGGTCATGAGAAATTTCCAGCATTCATTCTATCGCGTGCCGCAAAGCCCCCTGGCGCGGTTCGGCCTGGCGCTGCTCGGCATCGCGATTCTCGCGGTCAGCTTCTTCGTCGGCCTCATATTTCTGGCCGTGGCCGCGGGGCTGGCGATCCTGGGGGCGATCGGCCTGACCATCCGCAATTGGCTGGTGGGCCGGAAAAAGCCTTCCGGGCCTGAAGACCTGAGGCACGTCGAATACCGCGTGATTCGCCGCGACCACGATCGCGACTGACAAGCGGCGCGTCGACCGCGCTTGAAAGACCCTAGACCCACGCACCCGGCTTACACGCAGCGATCGATTCCCGTGCGCCCGGCGTCGCGTTCAGGAAATTCGTGCGCGATGCTTTGTCAGCTGCGCCAGATGCCGGCAAACAGCAGCACCACCAGCAAGACCACGGTCCAGAATGCCATCGATCCGGCCGGCCAGCTGTGCGCCAGCGAGTTGGCGACACGTCCGTTGCCGGGATGGCGCTCGGTAATGCGGATCATGGTGCCGATCCGGTCGGATATGTGGCCGAGCACCGCCGCGCCCCGGCGGGCCAGGGTCGGGATCAGCTTGCGGTAGAGCCATTCGACATCCAGCAGCGTGCGCCGGCCGGATGACGGCAGCCCCAGTCCGCGCCGTGCGAGGACCACGTAGGTCAGCAAGGCGAACAGCAACAACTGGACCTGGTCGAGGATCTTGGGCAGCTTGACCGGCTGATAATCGCTGGCGAGCGGGCGCAGGGCGTCGGTCAGCCACGGGAACAGGCCGGCAATCAGCAGCAGGGCCGCGATCATCCCCATCGCCAGGCGCATCGGAAAGGTTGCGTCTTCGGCTTCCACGGGTTTTTCGGGCCGGCGCAGAAAGGCCTCGTAGAGCACGCGCACGCCCGCGTACAGGATGCCGAGCGCCGACAGGCCGGCGAGTGCTGCATACCAGACCGGCCCTACGCCGGCATATTCGATGCCGCCCAGCAGCAGTTTCTTGCTGACGAAAGCGCCGGTGCCGGGCATGGCCGAGTTGGCCAGCACGCCGACGATGACGAAGGTCATGGTCCAGGGCATCTTGCGCCCGAGGCCGCCGAGTTGGCTGGCGCGAACCGTGCCGGCCTGGACCAGCACCGCGCCCAGGGCCATGAACAGCAGCATCTTGAACAGCACGTCCATGACCACGTGCAGGGTCACCCCGTCCAGCGCGATGTCGTTGCCGGCCCCGATTCCGGTCACCATCAGGCCGATCTGGACCATCAGGCTGTAGGCCAGCACGCGCCTGAGATCGTCCTCGACCAGCACGTAGACCAGCGGCCACAGCGCCATCACCGTGCCGATCACCATCAGCAGTTCTTCGCCGGCGAATGCCCTTGCCAGGGAATACACGCCGACCTTGGTCGTGATCGCGACCAGGATCACCGAGCCGGTCAGAGAGGCTCGCGGATAGGCATCCGGAATCCAGTTGTGTAGCAGCGGGAAACCGCACTTGATGCCGAACGCGGCCAGCACCAGCCAGCCGCCGGGCGAATCGAGCGCGATCGGACCGATCGCCAGATCGTGACCGACGACGGTCAGATGCGCGATGCCCGCCAGCAGCGTCACGCCAGAGACCACGTTGAATACCAGGTAGCGGATGCCGGCGGCAGTGGCTTCCGGCGTCCGGCGCGCCCAGACCAGGACCACCGAAGTCAGTGCCAGCATTTCCCAGAACAGCCACAGCATCACCAGGTCGCCGGCCAGCACTGCGCCGATGCCGGAACCGACGTAGGCCAGCATGGCCGAGGCCTGGACCCGGTCGGTCATCTCCAGCGAATAGATCGCCGCCAGGAACCCGGCCAGGTGGAACAGACCGACAAACACCAGCGTCATTTCGTCGACCCGGACCGCCGCCAGGGTGTAATTCATGATTTGCCAATCCGCGCCGACCCCCGGCGCCAGCAGGGTGACCGAAGCCAGGGTCGCGATTATCGGGGTGATCAGCGCGATCCAGCGCGCGCCGTCGTGGCGCACTGCGGCAAGCAGCGCGCCGAGCCAGAATATCCCGACCGGGAGCAGCTCAATCGGCATCGTATTCATCCTCCGGGCGCTCGAGCAACCGCGCCAGCATCCGCACGCCCAGTACCACCAGGGTGATGATCAATACCGCGGTCAGCGGATAGAAGCCCGGCACGCGATCGACCCCGGATTCGGGCCGGATGAACAGTCCGATGCCGCCCAGTACAACGGCCGCGATGACCAGGTAACGAATCAGCCTGTCGTTCATGGAGCACCTCCGGGAACCAGCATTGCGGCCAGCCGGAACAACGGATCGGGCCAGAAGAACAGCACCACGCAGCCGCTCGCGGTGATCGTCATGGCGACCAGCAGCGGCCACGGCGCTTCGGAATAGTGTTCGGGCACGCCCTCGGCGGCCGGCGCGAAGAATGCCCGGATCGGAATGACCAGCAGATACAGGATGTTGAGCAGTGAACTGGCCATCAACGCCGCGACCAGCACCCACTGGTGAATCTGCATGCTGCCCAGGACCAGGTACCACTTCGACCACATGCCGCCGAAGATCGGCAGGCCGATGATGCTCAGCGTGCCGATGGCGAAGGCGCCGAAGGTGATCGGCATGGCGCGGCCCAGCCCGTCGAGTTCCGCGATCTTCTTGCGGTCGTGCGCCACCTGGATTGCGCCGGCGCCGAAGAACAGGGTGATCTTGGCCACCGCGTGCGTCGCGATGTGCATCGCCGCGCCGATGATCGCCAGCGGGGTGGCGACCATGGCACCGAGCACGATGTAGTTGAGCTGGGCGACGGTGGAATAGGCCAGCCTGGCCTTGAGGTCTTCGAGCCTCAGCGCGATCAGCGAGGCGGCAACGATGGTGAACGCGGCGACCCATGAAATCCAGATTCCGGCGCCGGTTTCGACCAGCACGTCGGTACCGAACACGAACACGGCGACTTTCAGCACGGTGAACACCCCGGCCTTGACCACGGCCACGGCGTGCAGCAGTGCGCTGACCGGCGCCGGTGCAACCATCGCTGACGGCAGCCAGCGATGCACGGGCATCAGCGCGGCCTTGCCGATGCCGAACATGAACAGCCCCGCGAGCAGCGGAATCCAGCTCGGGTCGACGTGGCCGGCAATGATGCCCCCTTGCTGGAATTCCAGCGTGCCGGCGGCCTGCCAGACCCAAAGGATGCCGACCAGCAGCAGGCCGATCGACGTGGCCAGCAGGTAACCCAGGTAGATGCGCGCGCCATTGCGGGCCGCAGCGGTGCCCGAGTGCGCAACCAGCGGATAGGTCGACAGGCTGAGCACTTCGTAGAAGATGAACAGCGTCAGCAGGTTGGCCGAGAAGGCGATGCCGGCAGCGGCGCCCAGCGCGATCGCGTAACAGGCGAAGAAGCGGCCCAGGTGGCGGTAGCCGAGCACCTTCATATAGCACTGGGCGTAAAGCGTCGCGACCAGCCAAAGGCTGGCGGCCACCAGGGCGAAGATCAGCCCGAGAGGCTCGATCCGGAACGCGATCTCGAGGCCGGGCAGCATTTCCCACAATCGCTGCTCGCGGCCGGCGCCTTCCAGTGCCGGCCCCACCTGGGCAATGACGCCGAGGAAGAATGCGATCGAGGTGACCCAGCCGATGATGTCGCGCAGGCGGTCACGGTCGCCGGCCAGCGCGATCAGCACCGCCCCCAGGAACGGGATGATGACGACCGTGAAGGGCTGGGTCAGGAAGGCGCTCACGGACTCCCTCCGAGCAGTGCGCGCGCGGCCGCCTCGGCGCCACCGACCGAAAGCCGGGTGTCGATGCCGAACCAGAAATTGGCTGCAACCACGACGTACAGGGGAACCAGCAGCGACAGGGGCGCTTCGGAAACGGGTGTTCGCGCCTCGCGTGCCGGCGTGAACCAGGCGGCCTCGACCACCCGCCAGATGTAGTAGATCGCCATCAGCGAGGTGATCACGATGAGGGCCACCAGCCAAGGCTGGCCGGCTTCCATCGCGGCGATGATCAGGTACCACTTGCTGACGAAGCCGGCGGTCAGCGGCACGCCGATCAGACTCAGTCCGGCCAGCGCGAACGCGGTCATGGTCCAGGGCATTTCACGGCCGATGCCGGACAGGTCATCGATGCGTACGCTGCCGACGCGCCAGAATACCGTTCCGAGCGCCATGAACAGGGCGCCTTTCATGAGTGCGTGATTGAACAGGTGCAGCAAGCCGGCTGCCAGGCCGGCCGAGGTTGCAAGCGCGATGCCCAGCACCATGTAGCCGACCTGGGCGACCGAGGAATACGCCAGCATGCGCTTGAGGTTGTGCTGGAACATCGCTACCCAGGAGCCGGCGAACATACCGGCAATCGCCAGTGCCAGCAGTACCGCTGTCAGCGGCAGGGCGAAAAAGCTGTAGTCGTGGCCGAAGATCGTGAAGATGAACCGCAACATGACGTACAGCGCCACCTTGGTCGCGGTCGCGGCCAGGAACACGGTGATGAAGTTAGGCGCATAGGCATAGGCGTTGGGCAGCCACAAGTGCAGCGGAAACAGCGCCAGCTTCAGCCCCAGCCCGACGATGATGAACGCCAGTGCGGCGCGCACCGCGGTGGTATCGCGCACTTCCGGCAGCCGTTCGGCGAGGTCGGCCATGTTCAGCGTGCCGGTCATCATGTATAGAAAGCCGATGCCGATCAGCACGAAGGTCGCACCCACGGTGCCCATGATCAGGTAACGGAACGAGGCCAGCAGTGCGCGCCGATCCCAGCCGTGCGCGATCAGCGCATAGGTCGACAGGGAAGATATTTCCAGGAACACGAACACGTTGAACGCATCGCCGGTCAGCGTGATTCCCATCAGGCCGGCGAAAGCCAGCAGGAACAGGGCGTAAAAAATGCCCTGGCGTTCCGGGACCTCGAAGTTGTTGATGATGCGTGCCCACGGCAGCACGAACGTGGCCACGGCCGCCACCAGCAGCGCGACCAGGCCATTGGCGGCGTCGATGCGATATTCGATGCCGATCGGCGGCGGCCAGTTGCCGAACGGATAAGAAAGCTCGCCCTGCCACAATACCGGCAGCGCGATCGCGACGATCAGCAGTGATGTCAGGGCGCCGAGAAAGGCCAGCAGCCATGGTCCAGTGCGTCCAGGCATCAATGCGCACACCGGTGCGGCGATCAGCGGTACCAGCACGCTGAACGGCAGCCATTCGCCGATATTCATGCGGCCGTGTCGCCTTTTCCGGCAGGCATGCCGGGGTGCGATTCATCCGCTGGTTGATCGGGCGGATCCACCAGTTCATCTTCCTCGATCGTACCGTAGGCCTCGAGTATTCGCACCGCCAGCGCCAGCCCGACCGCGGTGGTGGCCACGCCCACGACGATAGCGGTCAGGATCAGCACGTGCGGCAGCGGGTTGGAATAGACGGTGATGCCCTCGCGCAGCACCGGCGTCGAGCCGCCGATGATCTTGCCGGCCGAGATGAACATGATGAAAACCGAGGTCTGAAAAAGATTGAGGCCCATGATCTTCTTGACCATGTTGCCCCGGGCGATCACGGCGTAGAAACCGATCATCATCAGGATCACGACGACCCAGTAGTTGAAATGTCCCAGCCAGGCCATCAGTCGTCCTCCCCGGTTTCGGCAGCGTCGATTTCACGCTTGCGTCGGGCGAAAAACGTGAAAAACAGCATCGCACAGGTTGCGACGGTCACGCCGACGCCGAATTCGACCGCTACGATCCCGGTCTGCTGGGCTGCATGGGGCGAGTCCAGCAGCGGGTAGAAATCAAGAAAGCGCCCACCCAGGACGACGCCGAGCAGGCCGACGAAGCAATACAGGAGCACGCCGAGACAGGCCAGCACGAACTGGGCGCGCTCGGGAATCACCTCAAGTGCGGCGTCCAGGCCGTAGATCAGGGCAAACAGAATCCAGGCCGCCGCAAACACCACACCGGCCTGGAAGCCGCCGCCGGGCGAGTATTCGCCGTGGAACTGAATATAGAGCCCGAACAGCATGATCAGCGGAATCAGGAATCGCGCGATTACGCGCAGGATGCCGTTGGTTCTCATGAGTCGTCCTCAGATTTTCCAGGCTTATGTTTGTGGCGCCGTCGCCGTGGTGGAACGGAGAGCAGCGCGACCACGCCCAGTCCGGCGGTCAGGATCACGAAAGCCTCGCCCATCGTATCGATGGAACGATAGCTGGCCAGTACCGCGGCGACCATGTTGGGTACACCCATGTCCGTATAGGCATGCTCTATGTAATACGGGGCGACATGCACGTGGGGCGGGTTGCCGGGCTCACCGAATTCCGGTAGATCACCGGCCGCATAAATCAGACAGGCACCCGTGGCCACGACCACCGTCAGCGCCAGCCGATTCTTGCCGCGCGCCGGGCGCTCCTCGTGACCGGTCAGCGCCAGCACGGCAAGGAACAGAATAGTGGATATGCCGGCCCCCACCGCGGCCTCGGTAAGCGCGACGTCGCCTGCATCGAGCACCGCGAACAATCCGGCCGACAGCAGGGAATAGATGGCGAACAACATTGCCGCTGAAAACAGGTCACGCACCCTCACCACCGCCACCGCGACAGTCACCAGGAACGTCAGCAGCGCGATGTCGATCAGGAATTCGATGGCGGTTCTCCGCGCGAGCCGAGCGGGGCAATTTCCATGGGTTCGCTTTCCAAGGTTGCCGGATCATCGCCGGCGGCGAGTCCGGCACGGGCCAGCGCATGACTGGCGGTGGGCGCGGTAAAGACCATGAATATCAGGATCAGCATCAGCTTGATGCTGACCAGTGCCAGGCCGGCCTGTATCACGAGACCGATGATGATCAGAAAGGCGCATAATGTATCGGTGATGCCGGCGGCATGGAGCCGGCTGTAGAAATCCGGGAAACGCAGCAGGCCGATGCCACCCAGGATGCCGAATATCCCGCCGGTGAGCAGGAAAATCCCGGAAATGACGGCGAGCATGGTCTCAACCATCGGTGATATCTCCTTCCCCGGCAGCGGCGAGATCGCGCATCCGTGACAGCTTCAGCACGGTTACAACCGCGATGAAGTTGATCAGCGCATAGACCAGCGCCACGTCGATCAGGTCGTCGTTGCCGCTGATCGCGGTGATCAGCGCCACGACGAGCACGGTCTTGGTGCCGATGACGTTGACCGCCACGATTCGATCGTAGACCGAAGGCCCCTTGAGCGCCCGCACCAGGGCCAGCGCCATCGTGACGAATATCGCCAGTGCCGTCAGGACAAGGACGGTCGTCACTTGTGGTTCTCCAGCCAGGCGATTTTCCGTTCCATTTCGCCTGATTCCAGACTGGCCGCGGAGCTTTCGAGCAGCGCATGGACTTCGAGGTGGTCCTCCTCGAGCAGCAGCGTGACCGTGCCCGGCGTCAGCGTTACCGAATTGGCGTAGGTGACCTTCCCGACCGCCGAGCCGAGTTTCATGGGTACTTTCACCACCCGGGGGCGCACCAGTTTGTCAGGCGACAGTGCGGCGCGGGCGACATCGATGTTGGACTTGACGATTTGCCACAGCAGCCACAGCCAGTAGACCGGCAGCCGCCAGGAATAGAGTACCGGGTTGTGCTCCACGCCCACGACGTCCATGCGCCTGGAGAGCCATACGACGAAGACCACGGAGCAGCCACCTAGCACGAACAGTGGCGGTTTGTAGACGCCGGAAATGCCGAGCCAGAGCACCGTCAGCAGGATTGCCAGAGAAAATAGATAACGCATGATGGTCGAAATCTTACCAAAGCGGGCTTCGGGTCGGGTGTGCACGCTCAGGGTGGCGCCAATCGCCGGGGCGCGCCGAGCGTTGACGGGGCCACGACTGGTCTCGTCTATTGTGCTCGCTCCACAAATCCAGAGTCTTCATGGATAAAGCAACCGATCTGATCTGCCTGTCTTATTGTTCCCGGGCCTCGTTTTCCAGCGAGCAGCAGGGATACGGCGTCGATCCGGAAGTCAACCGCATCCTGGTGCACTCCCGACGCAATAACCAGCAGCGCCGGATCGGCGGCGTGCTGCATTACGGCAACGGCTGTTTTTTTCAGTACCTGGAAGGCCCGGCGGATACCGTGGACGGTCTGTACGCGCGAATCTGCCGCGATGCGCGGCACCATGACGTCCAGCGGCTGACGCGGCGCCCGATCCGCTCCAGGCGGTTCCGGAACTGGTCGATGAAATTCGTCGCCATCGAGCGCGTCGTGGGCGAAGTCCTGGCCCGCCATGGAATGACATCGTTCGATCCCTACCAGTTCACGCCGGCCCTGATCGACGATCTGGTCGTATCGTGCATCCAGGCCGAAGACGATGCCCCCGAAGCCCGGCCCGGCGACCGGGCAGGGCGCGGCAATCCCCGGCGTCCGGGCTTGCTGGGGCGGTTGTTCGGTCGACGATAAGCCGTTTTGAAAGCGGCCCTTCGGGTCTGCTGCGTTCGGTTCCCTCAGCCGGTGATCGATACACCGATCCACTTCGCGTGCAGCCAGAATACGAACGCCAGATAGATGCCCAGTCCGCCGACGATTGCGATCACGTCGTTGAAACCGCTTTTCGGGGCTCGCGGAATGGCCCTTGCGGGCCGGCGCTTGAAAGAAATCCGGTCGGCCACGGCCCAGGCGAGGAAGCCGCCGAACAGAAGTACGTCGGCGAGCGTGCCGTTGACCAGCAGGTGGGACAGCGCCCAGGCCTTGACCGCGACCAGCATTGGATGGCCCAGCGTCTGGCTGATCCGACCCGGGAGGTAGGTGGCCAGCAGCGCTGGAAAGACCGGCAGCATCAGCAGCATGGCGAGATGCCGGGTCCATTCCGGCGTCACGTACAGGACCGTGGGATCCAGCCGGGCTTCGCCATAGCCAAGAACGATGAGCACCAGTCCGATGATGGCGACGATCGAATAAAGTCCCTTGAACGGCCACTCGCCCATGCTGGCCGCCATCGCGTTGCGCGCCGGCAGGGCGACGATGGACAGTGAGTGGATGCCGAGAAAAAGAACGAGTCCGATAATCAGTTGTGTCATTTCTAATGCCTCACAGGTAGGGCGAGAACAGCCAGCATAACGAATCGCGCAGCCGGACCGGCAGGCTGCGGTCATCGACCTCGGCGAGTGTAACGCGTCGGCCAACGTTCGCCGCGCGGCGAACGATAGCGCCCATTTGCTCGGCGAACTCGGCCCCGAAGACTTCCACCTGGAGCTCGAAATTGAGCCGCAGCGAGCGCGAGTCCCAGTTCGACGATCCGATCAGGGCGTACTTGTCGTCGACGACGAACAGCTTGGTGTGTGCGAACGGCGGTGGCTGGTAATACACCTCTACGTCCTGGTACAGCAATTCCCAAAGCATGTTGCGCGTCGCCCAGTGCACATAGGGCAGGTTGTTTTTCTCCGGCAGCACCAGCATGACCTGAACGCCGCGCAGGCTGGCGGCCTGGATCGCCCCGACCAATTCGCGCGGCGGCAGGAAATACGGCGTCATGATCAGGATGGAGCGGCGAGCCTCGGCGATCGTCGCGCTGAGCAGCCGGGTGATCTGGTCCATGTCCTCGTCCGGACCGTCGGACAGCGCGCGGCACGGCAGACGACCCTGCCGGACCGGCGAGACCGGCGCCGGCGCTTCGCGCTGGCCGGTGATGAATTCCCAGCTTCGCAGGAACTGCGATTCGAGCTGAAGCGCGGCCGGGCCGGCCAGCCTGAAGTGGATATCGGCCACGGCGTGTCGCTCCGGGGTGTTGCCGAGCACGTGGCGCTGGCCGATGTTCAGCCCGCCGGTGAACGCGCTGTGCCCGTCGACGACCAGGATCTTGTGATGGTTGCGCAGGTTCATCGACAGTCGCGGCGGGAGCAGGCTGGGCGGCAGGAAAAGTGCGCTGCGGATTCCGGCACGGCGGAACAGCTTGCGCGCCCGCGGCCAGCTGTAGTACTGGCCGATCCCGTCGATGATCACGCGCACGTCGACGCCGCGCCGATGCGCGGCCTCGAGCGCCTCGATGATTCCGCGTCCCGCCGCATCGGTGTCGAAGATGTAAGTCGACAGAAACACCGTTCGGGCCGCCTCGCCGATGGCTTCGAGCATCGCCGGATAGGCCTCATCGCCGTTATGCAGCGGCGTGACCGAATTGCCGCCTGCCAGTTCGTGTCCGCTCAGCCGCGCACCGATCCGTTCGATCGAACGCAGCGACGCCTCGAGCCCGGGGGAAGCTCGCGTTTCGGCGCTTCTGGCGCGGCCGCGTTCGAATCCGATTCGCAGTCCCGGCAGTTCCAGCCGCCGGGCCCGCCGCCGGATGCGGTTGATGCCCAGGAGCAGGTACAGCACCGGACCGGCGATCGGCAGCAGCAGGCACAGTGCGATCCAGCCGAAGGCGGCGCGTGAATCGCGCTTGAACATCAGCGCATGCAGGGCCGCGATCGGCGAAACGACCACGTGGAACAGCGCGGCGATCAGGCTTGCGTCGAGTAGCGTCTGCGGCTCCGGCATTCGCGGCGGCTGATTCCAGGTGGCTTGCCCGGCATCATAGCGCCTGGGGGCCTGGTGCCGGGCCGGGTGCTCGGCCGGATTCGCGTGCGCCGATGCAGTTGCGCGGCCCATTGCCCGGCGCGGCGAGGCCGTCGCCGGACCGCGTTCGGCGTCGGCGCCGGAACGATCCAGGATCGGGGATGCATTTCTCGACGTGATGCGTTACACTAATATCTTTCTATCCGAATCAAGAGATAAATCAACCCATGAGCGAATACCTGTTTACCTCGGAATCGGTTTCAGAAGGCCACCCGGACAAGATGGCCGACCAGATTTCAGACGCCATTCTCGATGAGATCCTGGCCCAGGATCCGAATGCGCGCGTGGCGTGCGAGACCTTTCTCAAGACCGGCGCGGTGATCGTGGGCGGAGAAATCTCGACCACGGCCTACGTCGAACTCGAAGACCTGATCCGCCAGGTGGTGACCGATATCGGCTACGACTCGTCGAACGTCGGCTTCGACGGGCAGACCTGTTCGGTGATCAACATGATCGGCAAGCAGTCGCCCGATATCGCCCAGGGCGTGGACCGCGCGGCCCCCGAGGAGCAGGGCGCAGGTGACCAGGGCCTGATGTTCGGGTATGCATCCAACGAAACCGACGCGCTGATGCCGGCGCCGATCTTTTATGCCCACCGGCTGGTCGAGCGCCACACGCGCCTGCGCAAGCACACCGACAACCCGCTGCCGTGGCTGCGTCCCGACGCGAAAAGCCAGGTTACGCTGCGTTACAAGGACGGCCAGCCGGTCGCGATCGATGCCGTGGTGCTGTCGACTCAGCACGACGAAGGCGTGGAACTCGACGAGATCCGCGAGGGCGTGCGCGAGCACATCATCAAGCCTGTATTGCCCGAGGAATGGCTGCACAACGACACGCTGTATCACATCAACCCGACCGGCAAGTTCGTCATCGGGGGGCCGGTCGGCGACGCCGGCCTGACCGGGCGCAAGATCATCGTCGATACCTACGGCGGCATGGCCCGGCACGGCGGCGGTGCATTCTCCGGCAAGGACCCGTCCAAGGTCGACCGGTCGGCGACCTATGCCGGCCGTTACGTGGCCAAGAACGTCGTGGCCGCCGGCCTGGCCGACAAGTGCGAGATCCAGGTCAGTTACGCCATCGGCGTGGCGCAGCCGACGTCCATCTCGGTGACCACCTTCGGCACCGGCACGATCCCGGAAGAGCAGATCGAGAAGCTGGTGCGCGAGCACTTCGACCTGCGTCCGTTCGGCATCCTGAAGATGCTCGATCTGCTGCACCCGATGTACCGCCAGACGGCGACCAACGGTCACTTCGGGCGAATTCCGGAACAGGCCACGGCGAAGGTCGTCCGTGACGGCAAGCCACTGGAAGATCATTTCACGACGTTCAGCTGGGAGAAGACCGATCGCGCCGAGGCGCTGAGAAAGGCAGCTGGACTCTGATAACGACAACCCGGGCCGATCGACGGGACCGCCGCACCCTGCGTGCGGCGGGACCCGTTCGGAGCCCGAATACGTACCAACTCGAACCCTAAACATCAATACCGAGGTTTAATCAATGAGTGCCAAGCCAGAAGAAGTTAGCAAGGGCGTGCTGTTCGACTCCAGCATCGCCTCTACCGAAAACGACTACCTGATCGCCGATCCCTCGCTGGCCGCCTATGGCCGCAAGGAAATCGCGATCGCCGAAACCGAAATGCCCGGCCTGATCCAGACGCGCGAAGAGTACGCGGCCGACCAGCCGCTCAAGGGCGCGCGAATCGCCGGCTCGCTGCACATGACCATCCAGACCGCGGTACTGATGGAGACCCTGATCGACCTGGGTGCCGAAGTCCGGTGGGCGTCGTGCAACATCTATTCGACCCAGGATCACGCTGCCGCGGCCATGGTCGACCGCGGCATTCCGGTCTTCGCCTACAAGGGCGAGAGCCTGACCGAATACTGGGAGTTCACCCACCGCATTTTCCAGTGGCCCGACGGCGAAACGGCCAACATGATCCTCGACGACGGCGGAGACGCCACGTTGCTGCTGGACCTGGGCGCTCAGGCTGAACAGGATCCGTCGATCCTGGACAACCCGGGAAGCGAGGAAGAAGAAGCCCTGTTCAAGGCCATCAAGAAGCGTCTGGAGTCCAACCCGGGCTGGTACTCGGCTGCGCTGAAGAACATCCAGGGCGTGACCGAGGAAACGACGACCGGCGTCAATCGCCTGTACCGCATGCAGAAGGAAGGAACGCTGAAGTTCCCCGCCATCAACGTCAACGACTCGGTGACCAAGAGCAAGTTCGACAACCTCTACGGCTGTCGCGAGTCGCTGGTCGACGCGATCAAGCGCGCCACCGACGTCATGGTCGCCGGCAAGGTTGCCATCGTCTGCGGCTACGGCGATGTCGGCAAGGGCTCGGCCCAGTCGCTGCGCGCGCTGTCGGCCAACGTCTGGGTGACCGAGGTCGATCCGATCTGTGCCCTGCAGGCTTCGATGGAAGGCTACCGAGTTGTCAATATCGAGGACGAAGGCGTCATCGAGCAGGCCGACATCATCGTGACCGCCACCGGCAACTACAATGTGCTTCGCCATGACCACATGCAGCGCATGAAGGACCAGGCGATCATCTGCAACATCGGCCACTTCGACAACGAAATCGACGTTTCCAGCCTGCGTCAGTACGAGTGGGACAACATCAAGCCGCAGGTCGACCAGATCACCTTCCCCGACGGCAAACGCATCACGCTGCTGGCCGAAGGCCGCCTGGTCAACCTGGGTTGCGCAACCGGCCATCCCAGCTTCGTGATGTCCAACTCGTTCACCAACCAGACGCTGGCGCAGATCGAGCTGTTCAAGTATCCGGAGCGATACAAGAACGAAGTGTTCGTGCTGCCCAAGCACCTGGACGAGAAGGTCGCGCGTCTGCATCTCGAGCGCGTCGGCGCACGCTTGACCGAAATGACCGACAAGCAGGCCGACTACATCGGCGTGACCGTAGACGGTCCGTACAAGCCGGAACACTACCGCTACTAGGCGGTGCATCGGAAGCAGCCGGGAGGGGCCGCCCCTCCCGGCGCTTTATTCGTTCCGCTACAAAAGGTGAGCCGTGAGCCGCCGAACTGCGGCCTCGACCCGGCAGCAGCCACCCATGGCGTCTCACGCATCACTTTTTATCAAGGCCTTTGACACGGCTGTGAGCAAGAAAGCCCTTCAATCCAAATCGAAAGCACACCAGCCATGACAACCCCCCAGCTCAGTTTCGAATTCTTTCCGCCCAAGAACGACGAGCAAGTCGAGATTTTCAAGCGCACCCGGGATCGCCTGGCGGCACTGAAGCCCGAGTACATGTCGGTGACTTTCGGGGCCGGCGGCTCGACCCGCCTGCGGACACGCGAGACCGTGTTCAACATTCAGCGCGAGACCGGCATTTCCGCCGCGCCGCACATTTCGTGCATGTCCGAAGACATCGACAGCATCGACGACCTGCTCGATTCTTATCGCGAAAACGGCATAGAGCGCCTGGTGGTGCTGCGTGGAGACAAGCCCTCGGGCGGCGGAAGCGGCATCTTCGATTACGCGACCGACCTGGTCCGGCACATCCGGCAGGGCTACGGCGGCCGGTTCAAGATCGAGGTCGGGTGTTACCCCGAGTACCATCCCGAGGCCAAGACGCCGGAAGCCGACCTGAAGCACTTCAAGGAGAAGGTCGACGCCGGCGCCGACAGCGCGATCACGCAGTATTTCTTCAACGCCGACGCCTACGAGCAGTTCCTGGAAGACTGCGCGCGCCTGAACGTGCAGGTCCCGATCGTGCCCGGCATCATGCCGATCACCAATTACTCCAGGCTGGCGCGCTTTTCGAAGATGTGCGGCGCCGACATGCCGAAATGGATCTTCAAGCGGGTGCGCGCCTGGGAAGAGGCCGAAGACTTCAAGTCGATCCGCCAGTTCGGCGAAGAGGTGATCACCGGTCTCTGCCGCAGATTGATCGATCTGGGCGCGCCCGGCATCCACTTCTATACCCTCAATCGGGCACAGGCAACGCTGAAGCTTTGCAGCAACCTCGGTCTGGGTGAAGGCAACGAAGGCAAAGGCGACAAGCGCGACGGTTCACGCGCGGCCTGATACGCAGTGATGCAGCCCGGAAGCGCGTAGCGCGCATCCGGGGCCGCAGGCTTGACCCGCTTCTTTCCCGGGCGCACTTCGCGTGCCCGGGCTACGATTGTCTCCGGCCCGCTTGACGGTCCGGTGTCGACACGTCAGTTCCCTTCGGCTCGCACCGTGAATTCGTCCTGTCCCGGGCCGGGCAGCCGGATTTCGATCGGGCTGCAGCATACCTGGCAATCCTGGATCACCCACTGGCCCGCGTCGCCGGGTTCGGTTTCGACCTGGTTGATTTCTCCGCACCAGGGGCAGGCGAACTCCAGCGCATCGTTCAGCATTTGCCCGTGTCCCCGCGGCTATTCATCCCGGTAGATCTTCACGCCGACGTTGCCGTCGCGGTCGATCGTGGCGCGATACATGCCGGGCGTATTGAATGGCGTGGCGAGATTGCCGTTTGCGTCCAGCGCAATCACGCCGCCATCCCCGCCGGCTTCGACCAGCAGATCGTTGATCACGAAATCGGCGCTTTCGGCAAGCGTTTCGCCGGCCAGGCGCATGCGTTCGCAGATGCTGTAGGCGACCACGTGGCGAATGAAGTATTCGCCGTGACCGGTGGCCGAAACGGCACAGCTGCGATTGTCGGCATAGGTCCCGGCCCCGATGATCGGCGAATCGCCGACCCGGCCGAAGCGCTTGTTCGACATGCCGCCGGTAGACGTTCCGGCGGCGATGTCGCCGGCCCTATCCAGCGCCACGGCGCCAACCGTCGAGAACCAGCGGTGTTCGGACTCGAGGCGGGTGGCCTGTCCTGATTCGCGTGCTTTGATCTCCCGCAACTGCTCACGCCTGAATTCTGTCTCGAACCATTCCCCGGGCATGAACTTCAGATCTCTCGCCCGCGCGAATTCCTCGGCCCCGGCGCCGACCAGCATCACGTGCGGCGAATGTTCGAGCACCGCGCGGGCCGCCAGGATCGGATGCCGGATGCCCTGAACGCTGGCAACCGCGCCGGCGCCGAGGTCGTGCCCGGTCATGAGCGAGGCATCCATTTCGACCTGCCCCTCGCTGGTGAGCACCGCGCCGCGCCCGGCATTGAATTCCGGTGCATCTTCCAGCACGGTGATCGCGGCGGTCACGGCGTCGACCGCCGCGCCGTCCTTTTCCAGTACGGCATGGCCGGCGCGGATCGCCTCTTCCAGCGCTTCGCGAATCGTGCGCTCGCGTTCTGCCGTCAGGCTCTCGCGCGAGATCGTGCCCGCGCCGCCATGAATGGCAATGGCGACGGGTTCGATCTCCGCGGTGGATTCGGGCTGGCCCCGGACGCCGGCCGAAACCAGCGCCAGGCAGATCAGGAGAAGGGGGGTCGTCAATCGCATCGAGTACTCCGGCATGGGGCTTGAAGGCGACAGTGTATCGGATTTGAACCTGTGCCCCTTGCCGGCACGGAGCCTTGATTCAGCGACTCCTGCATCGACTTGAACGGAATTTTCACATCCGTTACGGTGTGAATTCACGCCGTCGGCGTAACGTGCTCGCGCAACCGCGGAAGCACTGGGCAGCCGCGGAAAAAAAAGCCATGAGAGGGATTTCAAATGGAAACGTTACCGACACTGAGCGTAGGCCAGTACACCCTGGTCTTCAACGTCTTTTCACTGACGCTGGCCGCGTTTGCGGCGTCGACTGTGTTCTTCTGGATGCAGCGAGGCCGGGTCGCGCCGGAATATCGTACGGCGCTGACGATTACCGGGCTCGTCACGTTCATCGCGCTCTATCACTACATCCAGATCCTGTTCGACTGGAAAGGCGCGTTCGAGCTCGTCGACGGCGCCTACGTCGCTTCCGGTCAGCCGTTCAACGACGCCTACCGTTACGTCGACTGGCTGCTGACCGTGCCGCTCCTGCTTGTCGAGCTGCTGCTGGTCATGCGCCTTTCGAAGCAGGAAACCGTCAGCAAGGGTTGGCTGCTCGGCGGTCTCGCCGCGCTGATGATCATTCTCGGTTATCCCGGCGAAGTCAGCAGCGAGGCGGGTACGCGCTGGTTGTGGTGGAGCCTGTCGATGATCCCGTTCCTGATCATTCTCTACCAGCTGTTCATCGGGCTGGGTGAAGCGATCAACCGCCAGCCGGCCTCGGCGCGTGGTCTGGTCAGCACGGCACGCTACCTCACCGTCATTGCATGGTTGTTCTACCCGATCGTGTTCCTGTTCCCGATGCTGGGCCTGACCGGTGCCGGGGCGGAAACCGCGGTTCAGGTCGGTTATTCGATTGCCGACATCGTGGCCAAGGCCGTTTTCGGTCTGTTGATCTACACCATTGCGGTGATCAAGACCGACGACGAAGCCGCCTGACCATCGGCAGATCGATTCGCCCGGCCGCGCTTGCGGTCGGGCGAATCTCCTCGCTATCGTGACCCGGATATCCACATCCGCTGCACCCTTTGAAGCTCCAGTCGGGGACGCTCGTCCCGGATTCCGCGCCGCATTGCGCCAGGTCCACCTGCGCATCGGCTTGATCGCACTGCTCAGCCTGGTACCGGCCAGCGCTCTGCTCGCCTCGGTCGAGATTGAAACCCAGCTGGTGCTGGTCGCGCTCCCGATTGCATTGCTGGGCGTCATGCACGGCGCGCTCGATCCCTGGGTGGGAGACGTCGTTCTCCGTCGATTTCTGGGCCGCTCCAATCGTCCGCTCTTCTTCGGCGCATATCTGGCCCTCATGGCCGTGGTCGTCGCGTGCTGGATCGTGATGCCGCTGCAGACGCTGGTCGCCTTCCTGCTCATCTCCGTGCTGCATTTCGGCGAACAGGATGCGTTCGCCTTCGCGTCGCGCAAGGACGGCCTTTCCATCGCCGTGTTCGGCGCCGTTCCGGTGCTCGGTCCCGTGGCCGCTCACCCGGTCGAAGTGGCGATGATTTTCGGCTGGCTGACCGGCATGGACGGCGGCGCGCTCTCCGAGATCCTGCGCTGGCTGGCACGACCTCTGATTGCGTTGTGGCTGGTCGGGGCCGGGATGTTCATAGCCCGGATGTTCATCGAGGACGATCCCAATCCGCGATTCCAGCTGTTCGGTCTGCTGGTGCTGGTCGCATCGATGTTGCTGCTGCCGCCGCTGATCGCTTTTGCCGCCTACTTCTGTCTGCTGCACAGCTTTGGCCACCTGCTGGACATGGCCGCACTGGAATCCGGCCCCTGGGCGGACTGGACGCTGCAGCAGTGGGCCGCCCGGCTGTGGCCGGCAACCCTGGGCGCCCTCGCGCTCGGCCTTGTCGGCTGGGTTTCGCTTTCCGGTATGGATCTGGGGAACATTCTCTATCCGGAGGCGCTTTCGCAAATCATATTCTGCGGCCTTGCCGCGCTGACCGTTCCGCACGTGCTGCTGCACATGGCGTTCGGGCAGAAAACCTGATTCCGGATCCGGGGCCGGTCCGTCAGCCGCGCGAAATCTGCTCCCGGGTTCGATGCTAGGATGTGAGCATCTTCTCAAGTGTAGTCATGACTCGAGAAAGTCAGGGTTGCTGCGCGGGAAAGCGGGTGGCCGAAGACGGTCGTCGCCTGGCGTAGCGAATCGGTTCTTGGTCGGTGGCGCTTCCGCCAAGGGGGCGCTCCACGACTGAACACTGCAGGCGGTTGATTTGAGGTTGGGGACTTCGGCAATTCTGGTGTTCTGCCTGGTCGTGCTCGCGGCACGCGCCGAGCCACTGGCCGACGGCGAGACGCTGTCCGAGGCCGTCGACCGGATCGAGCAGGCTCACAAGCAGTCCCCCTGGCCGGTTTCCCAGCAAATGATCGAGGAGCTTCGGCCTGCCCTGGCTGATGCGACGCCGGTTTTGCGTACGCGCGTGAAGCTCATGGAAGCGCGCAACATGCTGCTGGATGGACAGTACGATCGGGCGCTGGAAATGCTCGACGCCGTCCTCGTCGAGCCGGTCGATCATGTACGCCGCCTGCGCGCGCTCGAGTTGTCGATCAACGCAAACTACATCATCCAGGACTATGAGCGCGCGTTCAATCTGCTGGCCGGGGCGCTGTCGCTGTTTGCAATGGTCGACGACGACGCTCAGAAAGCTGACATCCTGACGCTGGCCGCGCGTTTGCACTCCGAGGTGGGCGAGCACGCGCTGGCGCTGGAGAGCGCGGCCGAAAGCCTCGAGCTGGCCAATCGTACGCGGGATGCCAGGACTATTTACAACGCGTTGTACTCGCTGGTGCTGGTGCAGAAGAACGCCGGTCTGATCCCGTTTGCAATCGAACGCAGCCGGGAACTGTGGGAGCGAAGTCAGCAATCGGGAGACCCGGTTTCGGTGGGAACAGCGATGGGGCTGATCGGGAGTGTCCGCAACGCGGCCGGCCAACACAACGAGGCCATCGGCTGGTTGCGGCGCGCGATGGAAAAGAACCGGGAGACCGGTTTTCTGGCCGGCGAGCTGGAAGCGCGCAAGGAGCTCGGCAAGGCGTTGATTGAAACCGGCGATCAACAGGAGGGTGTCGATATTCTCCTGGAATTGATCAACCGACCCGATGGGCGGAAAAACTGGCGGGACTTGATGGAGATTCATTCGGCATTGTCGGAGATCTATCATGCGCAGGGGCTTTATGAACCTGCAATGAGACATCTGCGCCAATATCGGATTGCGTCCCAGCGCTTCAACGACGAACAGCGCGTACGCCGCGTGGCATATATACAGGCGGAGTTCGAGAATCAGCGCCGCAACCAGGAGCTGGAACTGCTTCGCCAACGCAGCCGGCTGCTGGAAATGCGCGAAACGACCGTTGAAGCGACACGCTTCAACCGAACCCTCGGCTTGATCGTTCTGGCAGTAATCGGAATACTGTTGGTAGGGTTGTTGCTCCGTTTCTCGGTCGACCGCCGTCGTTTCCGGATGTTATCGGAGATCGATGGCCTCACTGGCCTGTTCAACCATCGTCGATTTCATCATGCCGCGGAGGAAGCGCTGCGCGCTGCGCGCGAGCAGGGCAGGGTCAGCGCACTGGTTGCCGCCGACGTCGATCTGTTCAAGCAGGTCAACGATTTTTATGGCCACCGGGCCGGTGACGAGGTTTTGCGCAAGCTCGGTGCGCTGTTGCGGGAACAATTCCCGGCGCCCTGCATCACGGGAAGAATCGGCGGCGAGGAATTCGCGATTTTCCTGCCCGACCACAACCGTCTTCAGGCGCAACAGCGGATTCACGAGTTCCGCGACCGAATCCGGCCGATCGATTACGAAGGCCGCTCGATCGAGGTTACCCTGAGCTTCGGGCTGGTCGAATCGCGACGCGAAACCCGGCTCGAAAATCTCAGGGCGCGCGCCGACCAGGCCGTATATCGCGCCAAGCGCGCCGGTCGCAATCAGATCGTCGACGCAGCCGATCTTGGCGACCGTTAGGCCTGGAACCAGGAAACCTGGCCGGCTTCATGCGGCGCCCGCATGAAGCCTTGCTTCAAGCATGTTGCGTCCAGCCTCAGCAGTCGCCCGTGCGCTTGCCGGACATTTCGACGTTCATCTGCATGACGCCCATCGGCGATTCGATGTCGCCGTCGATGTTGCCGGACATGGAATCGCCATCGAATTCCAGGCGTGCATTCATGGTGACTGTACCGCCCTCCGGGTCGCTGCAGGTCATGCTGTAGTCCATGCCGTCGGCGCGCAGATCCTTTCTGGTGAATTCACACTCGTCGCTGTCTTCCAGGAATGCCTGGCCTTCGGCAATCTTTTCGGCAGTCACGCATTCACTGGTCTTGTTGGTGCGCGGCGGAATCGGTATCTGTTCGGATTCGATCGTGACGGTGCTGGTGGTATCCCACATGCCCGGGTTGATGTTCGGTTCCTGCGCGAAAGCGGCGAAGCCGACGGCGGAAGCCGCCAGCATTGTCAAGGCGCGATATGCGTTCATTCGATGCTCCTGTCTGATCATGAGAATTGGTTTGTGAATGCCAGTGGCACGGAATTACGGTCGTCTTTTCCACATTGGATTTTTTTTCGACTGTCGCGCCCCTAATCCTGAATATAAACTACGTTAAGCACGCCGATGGCGCATCATGTTCAACCATCGTTTTCGGACTCATCGATCTGCTCGGCCTGGCGTCGAGCGGCTTCGGCGACGTCGCGTTCCACGCCTCGCGCCCGTTCCAGCGCCTGTTGCTGGGCTTCCAGCATATGGCCTTCGGGTTCGTCGCCGGACTCGTCGGCACAGGCGCCGCAAGCCAATATCGCGACGATGATGGGGATCCTGCCTCGCCTTGTTTTCATGATGCGCTCCGCTGTGAATCACCGATCCGCGACGATCGAACCGGACGAATCTGCCCGTGCTCAGGGCTTTTCATTCTGCCCGCTGTCGTCCCGGCCTGCAACCGCTTCTTCTGCCAGGTCGGGCAACTCGAGCCCGAGTTTCTTCGCGCGCTGAGTCCACTTGTCGCGCGCGGCCTTGCGCAGATCCTGGGTCGCGTCGCTTTCGTCGACGATCTCGATCCCAAGCAGAGTCTCCAACACATCTTCCATGGTCACCACGCCGGACAGACCGCCGTATTCGTCGACGACCACGGCAAAGTGCTCCTGCTCGGCCAGAAGCTGGCTGAACAGCACGCGCAGGGAGATGAATTCGGGCACGAACAGAACTTCGCGCTCGAGTTCGGCCAGCCGCATTTCCGGCCTGCCGCGCGCCAGGTTCAGCATGATGTCGGCCTTGAGCACGTAGCCGCGGATATCCTCATCGCTTTCGCCGTAGACCGGATAGCGCGAGAACACCAGCTCGTCGGACATTTCCATCAGCTCGGCCAGCGTGGTGTCGTGCTGGAACTTCTTGACCACGACGCGTGGGGTCATGATGTCCTGGACCCGGATTGCGCTGAACCGGATCAGGTTCAGGAAGATGTTGGACTCCTCTTCCTCGAAAACGCCTTCGCGCGTGCCGATCTGGGCCAGGGCGCGGAATTCCTCGCGGCTGACGCTGGGCGCGCTCTTGCCGCGCGCCAGCAGGCGGGTGATGAACTTGGACAACGTCACCAGTGGCCACATCAGGACGATGAGCACCTGGCAGGCATGCGCCGTAAACGCCGAAAGCTGCTTCCAGTAGGTCGCACCCAGGGTCTTGGGAATGATCTCGGAGAAGATCAGGATCGCCAGCGTGACCAGCGCGGAAGTCACCGTGATCCAGGCGCTGCCGAACACCACCAGCGCCTGCGCGCCCACGCCCGCGGCGCCGAAGGTATGCGCAATGGTATTGAGGCTGAGGATGGCCGAAAGCGGTCGGTCGATGTCGCGCTTGAGCCGGCGCAGCAGTTTCCCGGATTTGGCGCCCTGCTCGTTCATTACCGCGATATGCGCCGGCGTGACCGACAGCAGGACGGCCTCGAGGATCGAACACAGGAAGGAAACGCCGATGGCGAGGAACAGGTAGAACAGCAGCAGTGTCATTGAACGCCGTAATTGCCAGAACGATCTTCATTCTAAGCGCTCCTCGGCGTGGCGAATATGAAAAATCCCTGACGCGGTTCGGGGCTTGTGCGTCCGGCTCGGACGAGCCGCGATGACGGCTTTGGCTCGAGCCGGTTAAAATCGTATTCCGTATTGCGACCGATCGAATTCACTGCATGTTCAAAGCGTCCGTTCCGTTTCTCTGCCTGCCGGCGCTGCTGACGGTTTCCGCTGACCTGCGCGCTCAGGACGACCGGGCCGAATTCGATCCGGTCGAGGTCACCGCCACGCGCACTGCGCTGACCCTGCCCGAAGTCTCGGCGGCCGTGACCGTGCTCGACGCCGAGGATCTCAAGCGCGGCCGGCCCCTGACCAGTCTGGCCGAACTGCTCGGCCAGGTACCCGGCCTGTTCGTCCAGAATGCCGGCAATTTCGCCCAGGACACGCGCCTGGCCCTGCGCGGCTTCGGCGCGCGCTCGAGCTTCGGCATTCGCGGCGTGGCGATCGTCGTCGACGGCGTCCCGCAGACGCTGCCGGACGGCCAGTCGCAGGTCGACAGCATCGATCTCGACGCCGTCGAGCGTATCGAGATCCTGCGCGGGCCGGCTTCGGCGCTGTACGGCAATGCCGCCGGCGGGGTCATCCTGATCACCACGCGGCCGCCCGACGGATCGACCGCGGCCCGCGCGGCGCAGACGGTCGGCCGCTACGGTCTGGTCGACAGCCGTGCGGCGTTCGGCGGCGGTACCGAACGGCTGGGCGTCCGGTTTGCCGCCAGCCGGTTCGAACAGGACGGATTCCGGCGTCATTCCGACGTCGAGCAATACCGCGCCAGCACCCGCCTGACCTGGACGCCGTCGCCGGCCACCCGCGTGACGGCGGTGGCGGGCTATTTCGAGGCGCCCGAAGAGCAGGATCCCGGTGCGGTCACGGCCGCGCAGGCTCGCAGCTCGCCACGCGCCGCGCGCGCGGCCAACGTGGCCTTCGACGCCGGCGAGTCGCTGGAACAGTGGCGCTTCGGCGCCGGCGTCGAGCACGAATTGGACGGCGGCAACCAGCGCGTTCGATTGTCGGGCTTCGGCTTTGTGCGCGATTTCGACAATCGGCTGCCGTTCGAGAGCGGCGGCCAGGTGGCCTTCGAGCGCGCTTTCACCGGCGTCGACGGGCAGTACGAAGTCGATGCCGAATGGAGCGGGATCGAGCAGCGCCTGACGGCCGGCTTCGACTACCGAGACCAGGACGATGACCGGCTTCGTTTCGACAACCTGGCCGGGACTCGCGGCGACCGGGTGCTGGACCAGAACGAGCAGGTCGAAGCGATCGGACTGTACCTGCAGAACCGATTTCGCCTGGCGCCCGACTGGACCCTGCGCGCCGGCGTGCGTTTCGACGAGGTGCGACTCGACGTCGACGACCGTCGGCTGGAAGACGGCGACGATTCGGGCAGCCGCACCTGGCGCGAGACCAGCCCCGGGGCGGGGCTGGTGTGGCGGGCCTACGATTGGCTCAGTGCCTACGTCAATGTCGGCACCGCGTTCCAGACACCGACGACCACCGAGTTGGCCAACCCGGAGGATCCGGGTGCCGGCGGCGGCTTCAACCGCGCGCTTGAACCGCAGAACGCGCGCAGCTACGAGCTGGGCCTGCGCGGTGCGACCGCGTCCGGGCTGCGCTACGAGGCCAGCGTGTTCCGTGCGCGCATCGACGACGCCATCATCAGCTTCGAAGTGCCGGAATTCTCCGGCAGCGGGCGCGATTTCTTCCGCAACGCCGGACGCTCGACGCGCAACGGTCTGGAACTGGCGGCCTCATGGCGGCTCGGCACGCGCTGGCGGGCGCGCGCCGGATACACCTGGTCGGATTTCGAGTTCGACCGCTTCGAAACGCCCGACGGCGACTTCAGCGGCAACCGGTTGCCGGGCGTACCGCGCCACCTCGGCTTCGGCGCGCTGGACTGGACCGGGCCGTCCGGCTACTACGCCGGTGTCGACCTGCGCGCGGCCGGCGAAGTGATCGCCGACAACGCCAATGCCGTGGCCAGTCCGGACTACGTCGTCGCAGATATCCACGCCGGCCGGAATTTCTCGCTCGGAAGAACCGACGTCGACCTGTCGGCCGGCATCGGCAATCTGTTCGACGAGCGCTACGTCGACAATGTCAGGGTCAACGCATTCGGCGGCAGGTTCTTCGAGCCGGCGCCGGGCACGACCTTCCATCTCAGGCTTTCGATCGGCTGGGTCCACTAGCCCAGGAAGATCCTGCCCGAGGGATACCGGATGCGCGGCGGCAGCCGGGTGGCCAGGAACATGGCCAGCACAAGCGGCCCGACGCGGCCGATGAACATCAGGGCGATGACGATGGCGCGCCCGAACTGATCGAGTTCCCCGGTCGCGCCGCGCGACAGGCCCACGGTGCCGAATGCCGAAACGGCCTCGAACAGCAGGTCCATGAAATCGATGTCGTTGGTCAGCGTCAGCACGAAGGTGCTGGTCATGACCAGCGCCAGTGCCAGCGAGAATAGCGCGAGCACCTTCATGACTTCGCCGTGGCCCAGGCGCCGGTGGAACGCCACCGGATCGGAACGGCGCCTGAGGAACGCGACGGTGGCCAGCACGATCACGATGAAGGTGGTCACCTTGATGCCGCCGGCGGTCGAGGTGCTGCCGCCGCCGATGAACATCAGCGCGAGGAACATCAGCGTCGAGCTGTCTTCCAGCGCGCTCATGTCCAGCGTATTGAACCCGGCGGTGCGCGTGGTCAGTGCCTGGAAGATGCTGGCCATGAGCTTGTCGCCGGCGGCCTGGAACTGGCCAAGGGTTGCCGGGTTGTTCCATTCGATGAACGCGAAGGTCAGGATCGACCAGGCCGCCAGGGCCAGGGTTCCGACGAGCATCAGGCGGGTGTGCAGCGAGAACCTGCGCCAGCTGCGGTAATGATATAGATCGGTGAGCACGCTGAAGCCGATGCCGCCGACCACGATCAGCAGCGGGACCGCGATGTTGACGATCGGATCGCCCGCCCAGCGCGTGAAGCTGTCGGGGAACAACCCGAAGCCTGCATTGTTGAACGCCGATACGGCATGGAACAGCGCCTGCCAGAGTCCCTCGGTCCAGCCGTATTCCGGCACGAACACGAATGCCAGCGCGATCGTCCCGGCCAGTTCGAACAACACCACGACGCGCAGGATCACGAGCGCCATTCGGAGCAGATCGGACATCGAGGTCTGGTTCAATTCGTCGCGCAGGTAGATGCGCTGCGAAAGTCCGATCGGCAGACCGAGCATGGAAAGAATGAGCACGGCGAAGGTCACGATGCCCAGCCCGCCAAGCTGGATCAGCAGCAGGATCACGCACTGGCCCAGAAGCGTGAAGTCGCCCCCGGTCTCCAGCACCACGAGACCCGTTACGGTGACCGCCGAGGCTGCGGTGAACACGGCCTCCGACCAGCCGATGTCGATTGGCGTCGCGGCCGGCAGCATCAGCAGCGCCGCACCTGCGGCGATCAGCACCAGGTAAGTGAGCACCAGCACGCCCGAAGGTGGAATGTTGATGGCGCGACGGCCGAACACGGATGGCAGCCCGGAATTCATGGGTTTTTTACAGGCTGTCGCTGAAGTCTCTCAGGGTATCGCGCCGGCCGAGCAGCAGGAGCTTGTCGTCGCTCTCGAGCACGATCTGTTCATCCTGTCCGTCCAGGTAATCGTTGGCGCGCACGATCCCGACCACCCGGATTTCGTCGTGTTCGGAAAGCTTCAATTCGGCAAGGCGCCTGCCGTCGAATTCATCGGGTATTGACAGGTCGACCAGAAAGTTGTCGTCGCCCAGGCTCAGATAATCGCGGACCAGTGGATTGTGCAGCATCTGTGCGACGTGCTGGCCGATTTCCTCTTCGGGATGAATGATCCGGTCGGCGCCCAGACGCTCCAGGATCGTGTGATGAGTGCGATTCATCGCCTTGGCCCAGATCGCGTCCACGCCCAGCATCTTGGCGTTCATGGTGCAAAGGACATTGGATTCCAGATCCTCACCGATGGCGACCACGGCAACGTCGTACTGGTCGACGCCGGCTTCGCGCAGCGCCTGTTCGTCGCGGCTGTCGGCAATGACGGCTTCGGAGAGTTCGTCGATCACGTCGTTGACCCGACCTTCGTCGCTGTCTATGCCGAGCACATGGTTGCCGAAATTCGCAAGCTGGGTGGCGATCGTACGGCCGAAAATCCCCAGGCCGATGACCACGAAAGTGCGTTTCTTGCCGTTCATGACAGGGGCTCTCCCATGCGCCCGGCTCAGGCGCTTCGGCTCGATGGTAACCCATCCACCGGAGGTCTTGATTCGGAGATTCCGCCCCGGCCCTGCATTTCGACAATGAAGTGGTTGAGGCATAATGCAAGCAATTTCCTGCAGGGGATCCTGTCATGAACATGGGCAAGGTGGTCTTCGGATTCTTCGTGCTGTTTGCGCTGACGCTGAATTTCGGTTTTTTCCTCGGCGACATCGACAACCCGGATCATCACAACGTCTACGAACTGTTCGCTGCGCTGGTGGTCGGGCTGATCGCGACCGTGCTCAAGTTCGGCGAGCGTTCGCAGATGGGTGCGGTTCTGCTCGCCTCCAGCCTTGTGGTGGATCTGCAATTGGTCGCGGCCGCCATCGTCTGGTCGGTGGCCGTGCACATGACGGATGCCGGACTGACGCCCATGGTGATGGCGAGCATCGTGTCGCTGTCCGGCGGTGCGCTCCTGGCCAACCTGCTGTCGGTGGTGCTGCTGACACTGGATACGGCGGGACTGAGCCGCTGATCGCTTCCGGCTGCCTGGCGTGAAAACCGAATCGCTGCTGTTTCTGTTCTTCCGGCGCATGCGGCTGCCGCTGATCGTGCTGATCTCGGCCTATGCGATCGCGACGGTCGGGTTCACCCTGCTGCCGGGCATGGACGACCAGGGCAATCCCTGGCGGATGAGCCTGTTCGAGGCGTTCTACGTGGTCAGCTATACCGGCAGCACGATCGGCTTCGGCGAAATCCCCTACGATTTCACGCCGGCTCAGCGCATGTGGACCATGGTCAGCATCTACCTGACCGTGATCGCCTGGTTGTATTCCATCGGTTCGATCATTTCGCTGATGCAGGATCCCGTCTACCGCAGCGGGTTGCGGCGCGCGCGCCAGTCGCGCGGCATACGTTCGATGAGCCAGCCCTTCTACCTCATATGCGGCTACGGCGATACGGGGCGCATCCTGGTTCGTGCGCTGAGCGCACGCGGCTATCCGATCGTGATCGTCGAAAAGAACCGCGAAAAGGTCGATACGCTGGAAATCGAGGATCTCGGGGTTTCGGTCACCGCTTTCGTCATGGATGCGCAGAAGCCTGACAACCTGGTCACGGCGGGTCTGCGCAATCGCTGGTGTGCCGGCGTGATCGCCGTCACCGGAAGCGACAGGATCAACCTCAAGATCGCAATAAGCGCAAAACTGCTCAATCATACGGTTGTGGTGCACGCCCACGCAGACACCGAGGACGCGGCAGCCAACATGCGTTCGTTCGATACCGACTACGTGGTCAACCCGGTAGAGGAATACGTGCGTCGAATGGACCTGGCGATTTCGCGCCCCGACATGTTTCGCCTGTACCAGTGGATTTCGGCCGGGCCCGATGCCCGGTTGTCCCGGACGCGTCCAGTGCCGGCGGGGCAGTGGATCGTCTGTGGATATACCCAGGTGGGCCGGGCCGTGGCGGAACTGCTCGAACGGCGCGGCATGACGGTCACGATGATCGATCCCAATCCGCAGGGCCCGGGCCGGCCTTCGGGAACGGTCGCCGGGCGCGGCACCCAGGCCGAAACCCTGCAGGCGGCCGGCGTCGAAAGCGCGGTCGGGGTTGTCGCGGCAACCAGCGACGACGCGGATAACCTGTCGATACTGATCACGGCGCGCGATCTCAATGAGGAGCTGTTTTTCGCCGCGCTGGAAAACGGCTTTTCCACACACGCCCTGTTTCAGGCGGCCCGTTCGGATTTCGTGGCCCAGCCGAGTGCAGTCATCGCCGGCTACATGCTGAGTCGGCTCAGCTCCGGCCTGGTGGAACCTTTTCTCGCTTCCCTGATGGAACAGGACGATGACTTCGCGCGCGGGCTGCTGGCGAAACTGCTTCGCCACCAGGACGAAGCGCCACCGGAACTTTCGTCCGGTCGCATCAGTGCCAGGCGTTCTCCCGCGATCGCACGTGCCCTCGAAGCGGGCATCGACGTGCCCCTGGGGACGCTGTTGCGCGACCCTTGCCGGCGCGATTCAAGATTGCCGCTGGAGATCGTGCTGCTGCGCCGGGAGGACGGCGACATCCTGTGCCCCGAAGACGACGAGATGCTGCAGATCGGCGACCGCATCCTGATGGCCGGGCGCAGCCGGGCCGCACGCGCCGTCCGTCCGACCCTGGACAACGACCAGACGCTCGAATACCTGTTGACCGGCCGCGCGCGTCAGCACGGCTGGGTCTGGCAATGGCTCGAAAGGCGTGCGAAAGATACCGGCTCGCTCGGCACGCATTGATTGCAGTGGCCGGGCCGGCGCAATCGCCGGCCGATCTCAATAGCCGCGCCGGGTTTCGAGATAGACGGCAAAGCTGGCGAGCCAGTGACCGCCCTCGTAATGCGCCCCGCTGACTCCGGCCAGCCCCGCCTCTGCGTGTTCGCCGGCCGCGGTCAGCAACGGTTCGCGGCGTGGGTCGTCATCCCCCAGCGCCGCGGCAATGCCTTCCAGCATCCAGGCGCGGCTCAGGTTCAGACCGTCGAGGTGCGCCAGCTTGCCGTCGCCGCGATCTGTGACCCGGGCCACCGGCAGCCAGTCCGGCTCGCCAATTGTCGTGCCAATCGTCGTGCCAATCGTCGGCAGGAATTCGCCCAGCCATTCACCGAACCGTTCGCCGGACAGGATCCGGCGCATGAAGTCGGCTTCGGAAAGACAAGGCGAAAGGAAGTCGTGTCCGGAAGGCTCGTAACGCAGCGGGCAATTGCGATCTTCCATGTAAAGGCGTCGGCCGGTCGCAGACAGAAGTTGCCTGAATTCGTCGTCGCCGACCTGCTCGGCATAGTCCCAGGCCAGGCCGAATGCGAACGCGGTCTGGTCATGTTCGCCGACCCGGATCGGATAGGCGAGCTTCGGAATCCATTCGGATAACCGATCCACCGCGATCGATTCCAGCGGCCGCAGCCATTTGCGCCACTGGGCGGCGGGCGGCTGATCCCATTCGTCGAGCTCGGCGATGAGCTGCAGCAGCCAGACCAATCCATAAGGGCGCTCGAAGCCGGTACGCTCGGGGTCCGAAACGTAGGCGGCCTCGGCCAGCAGCGCTTCGCGCGTCAGATTGCGGGCCAGCGCGTCGACCGCCGCGCGGCCGAATTCGCTTTCCGGATACTGCCGGGCCAGGCGGGCCAGCAGCCAGTGGCCGTGTACCGCCGAGTGCCAGTCGTAGCAGCCGTAGAAAGCGGGCGTCAGCCTGCGCGGCGGTGCGACGTCGTCGTCGCCGGAAAGAACGTGGTGAATCAGGTTCGGGTATTCCTGCTCCACGCAGTCGAGCGCCAACCGGGCGAATCGCGCGGCGGTGTCGGGACTCATGCTGTCGGACTCCGGTTCAGCGGCAACGGCGCCTGGCACGCCGGCGAATGCCAGCGCCAGCATAAGCGCCAGGATCGCCAGGTTTGCCGATCGTCTGAATTTCTGGATCATGAATAGTGGTCTCCTGCATATCCCGGGCATTGCCCGTCGTTCAGGGTTTGCCCGGGCTGTCGGGCCCGAACGCGTACGGAAGAAGTTCATCCACGCTGAATTGCTCCAACACCCGGCCGGCGGCATCGACCAGCACGATCCGGGTGTCGGGGCCGGCGAATTCGCGGATGCGCTGGCGGCAGTCGCCGCACGGCGAACAGGCCCTGCCTTCGGGGCCCAGTACGTAGATGGAGGCGAGTTCGCGCTGTCCGGCGCCGACCATGGCCGATATCGCCGAGGCCTCGGCACAGATGCTCTTGTAGTGTGCGGTCTCGACGTTGCAGCCCGGATGGGCGCGACCGTCGACGGCGACCGCCACCGCGGCGACGCGGAAATTCGAATACGGCGCGTAGGCGGCCTTGCGGGCGCGCAGCAGCGCCTCGAGGACAGCGGGTTCGACATCGCTCATGACGACTGCCCCGCGCTCTTGTCCGACCGCGACGGATCGGCGCCGACGGTGCGGTGAATCAGCGGCGGCGGCGCGACCGGGGCTTCGGCAAGCTCGACGGCGGCCAGGATTCGGGCCGCGGCGCGTTCGGCGTCGGCCCGGCTGCGCGCGTGGATGCGGGCGATCGGGTGTTGTTCGTCGACGTGTTCGCCGATGCCGGCCACGGCTTCCAGGCCGACCGCAGGATCGATCCGCTGGTCGGCGCGGGTGCGGCCTCCGCCGAGTTCCACCACCGCCATGCCGACCCGGTAGACATCCATGCTCGCAATGGATCCGGGTCGCGGCGGTACCACCGGCACGGTCTCCGGGGCGCGCGGAAGAATTTCAGTCCAGCGTTCCAGCAGATCGGCCGGGCCGCCGAGCCGGGCGACCATGGCCTGGAAGCGTTCCGCGGCTTCGCCGCTGGCCAGGCGCCGGTCGAGTTCGGCCAGGGCGCCGTCGCGGTCTTCGAACAGGCGACCGGCCAGCAGCATTCCGGCGGCCAGTTCGCGCGTGACTTCCAGCAGCCGGCCGCCGGTGCGCTCGCCGCGCAGGATCTCGATGACTTCGGCGACTTCCAGCGCATTGCCGGCGTTGCGCGCAAGCACCTGGTCCATGTCGGTGACCAGCGCCGTGGTTGGCGTGCCGGCGTCGTCGGCCACGTCGCAGATGGTTTCGGCCAGGTCGGTGCAGCGCTCCAGCGCGCCCATCACGCTGCCCGAGCCGGTCTTGACGTCCATGACCAGCGCATCCAGCCCGGCGGCCAGTTTCTTGGACAGGATCGAGGCGACGATCAGCGGCGTACATTCGACGGTCGCAGTGACGTCTCTGACGGCGTAGAAGCGCCGGTCGGCCGGCGCCAGGTCGTCGGTCTGACCGATGATGGCCACGCCGGCATCGCGGACGATGCGGCCCAGACGGTCGGGATCCGGGAACGGGTCGTAGCCGGGAATGCTGGCCAGCTTGTCCAGCGTGCCGCCGGTATGTCCCAGCCCGCGTCCGGAGATCATCGGCACGAAGCCGCCGCAGGCCGCCACCCAGGGCCCGAGGATCAGCGACACGGCGTCGCCGACGCCGCCGGTGGAATGCTTGTCCAGCACCGGGCCGGGCAGGACCAGCGGCGACCAGTCCATGACCCGCCCGGAATCGCGCATCGCGCGGGTCAGCGCCACGCATTCGGCGCGGCGCATGCCGTTGAGGAATATAGCCATCGCGAATGCGCCCAGTTGCTCGTCGGCCACGCGACCGTCGGCGATGCCGGCGACGAACGCGCCGATCGCGGCCTCGTCCAGCGTGCCGCCGTCGCGCTTGATCCGGATGATTTCCTGCGGCAGCATGGGTTTACTTCCGGCCCCCGCCCGAACCCGCACACGGGGGACGATCCGAACAAACAGGTCGATCGGCGACCGGAAGAATTTCTCTTTCACGCTCGCGGAAGGAGCGGGCGCACTTTGGCAGTGCGGTAAACGCAGTCAACTCCCCCTCCCGTTGGCGGGCGAGGGCCGGGGTGGGAACGGTCGGGTCGAGTGAGTTCATTGTCCTTCGAGCGCTGCCAGCAGCACGTCCAGAAGACCGGACGCGCCGATCCTGAAACGGTCCGGCGATATCCAGTCCGGGCCCATGATCTGTTCGGCCAGGCGGAGGTACTGGCGCGCATCATCCAGCGTGCGCACGCCGCCGGAGACCTTGAATCCGACCGGCCGGCCGCTGTCTCGAATCGTCTCGAGCATGATCCCGGCGGCCTCCGGCGTCGCGTTCACCGCGACCTTGCCGGTAGAGGTCTTGAGGAAGTCGGCCCCGGCGTGGATCGCGATCTCGGCGGCGCGATGCAGGTGATGGGCGCTGTCGATCATGCCCGACTCGAGGATCACCTTCAGCGGCCGCGGGCCGCAGGCATCGCGACAGGCCGTGACCAGGTCGGCTCCGACTGCCTCGTCGCCCATTCGCAAGGCGCGCCACGGGAACACGACGTCGACTTCGTCGGCACCTTCGGCAACCGCCTGCTCGCATTCCAGTCCCGCGAGCCTGGGTTCGGCGTTTCCGGCCGGAAAATTTGCCACCGTCGCCACCCGGATGCCGGAATCCTCGCCCAGCGCCCGACGCGCGGTAGCCACGAATCGCCGGTACACGCACACCGCAGCCGGGCGCACCGGCGCGGCCAGCGCGCGTGCGCACAACCGGCGAACCGGAACGTCGTCGGGATCGTCTTCGAGCCGCGTCAGGTCCAGAAGCCCGACGGCGCGGGTGGCGAGCTGGCGAGAATCTTCCATCGAGTGCAGTTTCTTTGGCCGGATTCACAGCATAGCGAATCCGGTGCCACGCTGAACGACCGCGTCACCAGCTACCGGCCGCAAGGCCGGCACGCGAAGCGGAGGCGCTTGTCGTGACAATCGTCGTGACAATCGTCGTGACAATCGTCGTGACAATCGCGGACATGCGCCGCAAATGGCGAGCATCGAATACGGCAGGTATTTCGATGCCAATAAACAAGAAAAACCCCGCACGGGGCGGGGTCTTTCGATCAGCTTGCTACGTAATCGCGATCAGATCGTTTCTACGTTGGAAGCCTGCGGGCCCTTGGCGCCGTCGGTCACGTCGAACTGGACCTTCTGGCCTTCGGCGAGGCTCTTGAAGCCCGAACCGTTCAGGGCGCTGAAATGCACGAATACATCCTTGCCGCCGTCATCCTGCGAAATAAAGCCGAAACCCTTCGCATCGTTGAACCATTTCACTGTACCAGTGGTATTAGACATTTGTATCTTTACTCTTTGAGATTAGAAAAAACCGGGTTGCCAAAACGGCGATGCCCGATGTGCTGCTGTCGCTCTTTTCAAGGAGCCTGAACTAGGGAAATGGAGGAGATTGAAGGGTAGTCTTTTCGGATTACGGTCAAAATCAACCACTGCTGTGTTCTGCAGCTCAAAGCACTATACACCTGTTTTTGGCCAAACGGGAAAATATCTGTTCCGGGCGCATGCGAGAATTCGGGGAAGACCCGCCAATGAAGAAATCCGGAGATGAGCGAAAGCCTTCGATTCGAGACCTGGGACGTGTTTACCGACATGCGCTTTACCGGCAACCAGCTCGCCGTGGTGTTCGACGCCGACGTCCTGACGGGCGAGACGATGCAGGCGATCACCCGGGAGTTCGGTTATTCCGAGACGGTGTTCGTGCTCGAAGGGCAACAGGCCGGCTGCGACGCCAGGTTGCGCATTTTCACGCCCGGCGGTGAATTGCCGTTCGCCGGCCATCCGACTGTAGGCGCGGCGGCCGCCATCGCGCGTCGTCATGACCTGCAGGGCGGGCTGGAACTGCAGCTCGACGCCGGACGCTTCCCGGTCCGGGTTACGGGCAGCGGCGAGGTCCGCCACGCCGAATTCGAAAACCCCAACCTGCCGCGCGTTGTCGCCGAAGGTCCCGACACCGGGCTGGTGGAAACGGCGCTGGGATTGCCACGCGGGAGCGTCGCCGGCGGCCCTGAGCGGCCGCGTCGCTGCGGCGCCGGAATCGATTTCGTCTATGCCGCCGCACCGCTGGAAGCCGTGAATAATGCCAGCCTGAACACCGCGGCCTGGGCGGCGCTGGCGCTGGGCGATGCCTGTGGGGTGCTGTTGTACGCGCCGGCAGCGCAGGAAAGCCCGGCCGACTGGCACGTGCGCATGTTCGGTCCGCACATCGGCGTGGCCGAAGATCCGGCAACGGGATCGGCCGCGGCCGGATTGCCGGCCCAGCTTCGAGCCGCCGGCGAACTGGTCGACGGCAGCTTTGACTGGCGCGTCGAGCAGGGCGTCGAAATGGGCCGTCCCGCGACGATCCGGGTGCGTTTCGATTTGCGTCAATCCACTTTCGCGTCGCTGCACGTCGGTGGTCAGGCTGTGCTTGTGAGCAGCGGCGAGATTCGCTACCGAAGGTGATCGCGGGGCGTGCTGCCGTGCAAACTGCGTGGATGCTAAGATCGCATCGCGAAAGGAGGGAGCCGTTGCCGTCATGACGTCGTTCGAAGATTATGCGACCGAGACCCCGCTGCGCATCGCATTCTGCAGCGAGGCCAATTTCTCGAGTTGGGCAGACCCGCGCGGGGTGGAGCTGGAAATTTCGCGCATCATGTACCCGGCGCCCAGAACCGAAGCCGACCAGCAGGCCGGGGG
>JAGXKW010000116.1 GCA_018334995.1 Wenzhouxiangellaceae bacterium | reverse complement strand
GGAGGGCCAGAGCCGCGGCCAAAACTACCGTTGATATGCCAGAACCCAACTCAACCACCACCTCGGGACGTTTTTTGCGAATCATGTCAATCAGAAGCGATAGAACGTCTGAGCTCGCCGCCCACCCTTCAGGTGCTGGTAAAGACACTCCGTCAGGCACCATTTTCGACACAGTCGCTGTGTTCCAAACATGTCTGCGAAGGTGGGCGAGTTGGCGCCTGGCGTGTAAAGCGATAAACCAAAGTGAACCTATAGCGCCTAGAAGAAGCACTGCGAACAGAAACACGACTGCAATCAGATAGTCCATCTGTTATTCCAAATAATTTTCAATCTGAATAGCTCCACTCGACCCATACCCGACAGAGCTAGAAATATAGCTTGGGCAGCGATCGGTTCAGCTCCTGTGTTCTGCGTTGCCACTGGCCTGGTGCGAGGAACCGGAATTTCCCGCTGAATTTTCGGTACTGTCCTTATAATTCAACGCCGTGATCTGCTCCGAAATCAACCCGATCAGAAAAATGATCACTGCAGCACTGAACAGCAACAGGCTCATGTTCGTGAACTGCCCCCGCGTGACATAGGTATACAGGTAGTAACCAATCCCCAGCACAAAGAAGCCCAAGCTGGTCGGCAAAAACAGCTTCAACGGCGCATACAACGTCGCGATCTTGAAGATGATGACCAGGAACCGCAAGCCGTCCCGAACCGGCTTGATGTGGCTCTTCCCTACCCTTTTCTTCGCCACGATCGGCAGAAAATCCACCGGATAGCCGGCGCGCATGAACGCCATGGTGATCGTGGTCGGGTACGAAAAGCCATTCGGCAAAAGGTAGAGGAATTTCCGGAACAGGTCGGCCTTGACCGCGCGGAAACCCGAGGTCAGGTCCGGGACCCGGTGGCCGGTGACCATCGAGGCGATGACGTTGTAGATGCCGTTGGCCGCCAGGCGACCGACGTTGGCGTGCGAGGACGAGGAGCGCGCGCCCACGACCATGGCGTAGCCTTCGTCGAGCTTTTCCAGCAGGCGCGGGATGTCGGCAGGGTCGTGCTGGCCGTCGGCGTCGAGAAACACCAGGACTTCGCCTTCCGCGGCCCGCGCGCCGGCCTTGACCGCGGCGCCGTTGCCGAGGCTTTGCGGGTGCGAGATCACCCGGGCGCCGCCCTCTTCGGCCAGGTGGGCGGTGCGGTCGGTGGAGCCGTCGTCGACCACCAGCACTTCGGCCTTGGGAAACCGGCTGCGGATGCCGCCGACCACCTCGCCGATCGAGGCGGCTTCGTTCCTGGCTGGAATGATGATGGAGACGTTCATTTCATTTCCCGTTGTGCCGGGTAAAGGATACCTGATGGCGGGGGCCGGGCGGAGGTTTGAGTCGCTGGGTCCCGCATTACTGAATCGAGTTCAGCACAGGCGTGTGCGGGACGACGAGAGGGTGGCCGGGACGACGGAGGGGAGGGTGTCGGATCAGGCCGTAGTACCCGTCCGCGGCTGAACATCCCGGGCAATTTCAGCCGCTTCCTCGCTGGCTTCGAATTCCTTCAGGTCATACTGGATCTGAAGATTCATCCAGAACTGCGGTGCCGTGCTGAAATAGCGCGCCAGTCGCTCGGCAGTGTCCGGTGTGATCCGGCGCCGCTCGCGCACGATTTCGTTCATGCGTGTGGCGTCCACGCGCAGCGCCCTGGCCAGCGCGTTTACGCTCATGTCCAACGGCGCCAGGTATTCTTCGCGCAGGATTTCGCCCGGGTGAATCGGGCGCATTCCGTTACCTGTGGTAAGCATGCCTGCATTCCTCCGAGAGTCTGTTCTCCGATCCATCCCGTGATTCGGCGTCGCCATCTCCGTTCAGCCGTTAGTGGTAGTCAACAATTTCGACGTTGTGCGCTTCGTTACCGGCTTCATCCCAGTCAAAGACCAGCCGCCATTGATCGTTGATGCGGATGGACCATTGCCCGTCACGATCGCCTTTCAGCTTCTCCAGCCGATTACCGGGTGGCGACTCGAGGTCACGAATCGACGTGGCGGTATCCAGGATCGCCAGCTTTCGTTCAGCCGCGGCCTGGAGCGGACGAAACTTTCGGCGACACTTCGTGCCCTCGAACAGCTCCTTGCTGGCCTTGTCCGCGAATGTCCTGATCACTAGCAAAGTTTATAGCGCATGGCGCTAAACGTCAAGCATCAAAGACGCGCGAAGGTTGAATCGTTCCGGGAAGACAGTGCGGCCGGCACGGGCCGAAGCGACGTTACCGACTGCCGATTTCGAGATCCCGAGCACGGCGTCGCGCTACTCCAACTGCAGCAACCCTTCCACCGCCATTCCGTCGTCCATGCGCTCGCCTTCCCACAGCGGAATGGTGGTTTCCGGGCCGATATCGAGGCCGATTCCACGGTTCTGCCGTTTCAGCGTAATCACGTTTCCGCGGGAACGCGTTTCGGCGGTCGGCGGAATCGTGCGGCCGGTCGGGTCGGTGAATTTCGGGCCGGCGGCGGTCATGCGCACGCCGTAGCCGCCTTCGTGCACCAGGCGGTGATGGTGGCGGCACAGCAGGACGAGGTTATCCATCTTCGTCTCGCCGCCATCCGCCCAGTGGGTGATGTGATGCGCATCGACGTATTTGTGCGCCGTGCAGCCGGGGAAACGGCAGCCCTGGTCCCTGCGCTGCAGGGCGCGCCGGATGGCCGGCGGGATGCTGCGGGTCTTGCGGCCGACGTCGAGTGCCGAGCCGGCCTCGTCTTCGTGCCAGTGCACGATGCCGCAATCGCAGGCCAGCCTTCTGGACGTTTCCGCGGAAACGCGCGCGCCGGATTCGAGTTCGGCGTCTGCGGTTTCGCCGTCTGCAGCGAGCGTGTCGGGCGTGGCGTGCAGATTGATGGTGCAGCGGTCGCCGCCGGTGACGGCGGGCGATTCTCCCGTGCCGGCGCTGGCGAAGAATGCATCGGCCAGGCGTTCCAGCCCATCGGCCCGGCGCGCCGCGATCGGGTCGCTGGCCGGATCGACCGCGGGCGCGTCGGACGTTTCAGCGGGAACGTTTTTTAAATCTGAATCATTCTCATCACAGGCGGCCTCGATCGCTCGCGCCACCCGCTCGCCCTGCTCCGGGGTCAGGCGCGCGCGGAATACGTAGCTGCCGTCGTCGTCGACGAACCAGTTCAGTTCGCGCAGCGCGTGGCGCTGGTTTTCCTGCTCCAGCGCCTCGATGCGCTTGACCTTCCGGTACTGCTTGACCAGCCGCTCGACGTGGGAGGCGGTGCCGTGCCGGGCGATCATCAGCAGATAGTCCTCGTTTTCGGGCGTTGCCACGCGGGTCACGGCGCGAACCTTGGAAAAGCTGATCGCACCCCGGCGAAAAGCGTCGCTGATTTTCGGCAGATCCTTCAGCGCGTGCGCGACGCGGACCTTTTCGCGGGCCGCACCCAGGCCGATGCCGCACTTCCAGTTGAGCCAGTGGGCACATGACTTCAGGCCCGGCCCGCCCCAGCCTTCGCGCTGGTCGAATTCGCGGACCAGTTCCAGCAACCGGTACATAGCCGCGTGGATATGCGCGGCAAGTTCGGTGATTTCGGATTCGATTTCGTGCAGGTCCCGGGGTGTGCTTGCCGCTGGATCGAGGGTCGGCTGAGACATCGAAGCGCTCCGTTTTAAAGACTGTTCAAGTATACAGTCTAAATGGCTATTTATCAAATATAATCAATAGGATAAGCCTCCAGAAAGTGCACGACTCCGTCGGCTTCTTCATGCAGCTGCACGGGCGAAACCGGACAAACCAGGGGCTGGATCCCGGATCGAGTCCGGGATGACGGATGAACTGTACCGAGTTTTCCGGAGAGCTCCAGGTTTGAGTCAGGCCGCCAGGGCCTGACCTTC
>JAGXKW010000115.1 GCA_018334995.1 Wenzhouxiangellaceae bacterium | reverse complement strand
CGCGCGTACGCCGACAAGAGCGTGCAGGAGAAGGTCGTCCAACGCAGCAGCCTGGACTGGACGATCGTTCGTCCAACCATCCTGACGAATGGACGGGCGACCGGCAAATACAAGGTCCTGGCCGATCCGGAATCCTGGCGCAACGGTTTCATTTCGCGGGCCGACGTGGCCGACTTCCTGGTCGAGAGCGCGCTCGAAGGCAAAAACCTGCACGAAGCGCCGGTGCTGACCGGCGGTTGTCTTTCGGCAACCTGAAGCCGGCCGGGCGTTCGGAAAATCCAACGAGCCTCCAAAGCCGAGCCGGATCGCCGACAGCTGCCTTCAGCCCGCCTTGTTCATCCCGGAAACCGATTCCGGTCAAGCTGAACGGAATCGCCCGGCAATCCGGCGTCTTGCATGTGGCTTTTGACCCGGCCTGTCGACGGCGCGTCGTCGTCCGGGGCGCACGGTATTGGTAACCTTGAGCCATTGAAGTCTGAAAGGTCCAGCGAAAACCGATGCAGCATTTGTGCCCGCACTGCGATTCAGGCCGGGTGTCCGGTGACCAGACCGGACGCGACTACGCGTACCTTGCGCCGTCGTGCCGGGCGGATTACCGGACGCTGATCGAGCGGGAACGCTCGGACCTCAGGTACATGCGCGTCCACGCGCTGAGCGTGGATGCCTGGGCGGTGCAGCATCCGGGCCCGGCTTCGGACGAGACGGCCCGTGCAGTGGGGATGCACCTCGTTTCGCTGTACGCGCAGCTCATGCTCGACGCGTCACATCGCGAACTCAAAATGATTCGTCGCCGGGCAGCCGACACCATCGAGTTCCGCTGGCTGCCGCTGCCCGACACGCCTGCCCGGCTGGGTGTGCAACATGCGCTGCAAGCCGATTCGCCGGAGGCCCACCGCGAACGCGTGCAGGCCTGGGCGCTGTCGGTATGGCGCGCCTGGCATCCGCATTCCGAGCAGGTCATGAGCTGGACACGACGCATCCTGGGGCACGGTCGGGTATCGCGGTCGCCGCCGCAGCAGCACGCCGGCTGGTATGCCGGCGCGCGAAACGCCGTTCATCCGCGGCTGGGGGAATCCGGCTCGCTGGAGTGACGCGCAGCGGCTATCCTTTGCGCCATCTTTCCTCGAGGTCGATGAATGCCGTCCCTCCAGCTCACGGTCCTGATCGCCTACTTCGCCGGCCTGTTTGCCGTCGGACTGTACGCCACGCGATTCATCGGCAGCAATACCGACTTTCTGCTGGCCGGACGACGGCTCGGACCGGTGCTCGCGACGGCCACGCTGTGCGCGACCCACTTCGGTGGCGGGTTCGTGCTGGGCAGCGGCGAATGGGGGTTCACCCACGGCATGACCGGCATTGCCTACGCCGTCGGCGTCGGCCTGTCGCTGGTGCTGCTGGGTGTTGTTGCCGCGCGCAGGATGCGCCGGCTGGGGATGTTCACGGTGCCCGATTATCTGGAATTGCGCTACCGCAGCAAAGTCGCGCGCCTGCTGGGCACGCTGTTGTCGCTGGTCGCCATCGTCGGCATCATCGGGGCACAGGTCTGGGCCGCGCAGGGCGCGCTGTCCATCCTGGGCATCGACGCGACCTGGGCCGCGGTGGCGGCGACGCTGATGTTCATCGTCTACACCGCGATGTCCGGGCTCTGGGGCGTTACGCTGACCGACGCGCTGCAGCTGGCAATCATCTTCGTCGGCGTGCCGGTTGCCGCGGTTCTGGCGGTAGGCGAGGCCGGTGGTTTCGACGGCATTCGCGTCGCGATCGACGCACAATCGATGAACATCGGCACCAATGGCTACTTTTCTCCGTTCGGCGCCGGCCTTGGCCTGGTGCTGGCGGCGGTCGTGCCCACCATGATGTACACGCTGATCGGCCAGGACTTCTACCAGCGCCTGTTCGCCGCGCGCGACGAAACCACGGCATTCCGCGCCGCCGTTTTTGCCGGACTGCTGCTGATCGCCTTCGCGGTGTTCCCGGTGATCACCGGCATGGCGGCCCGGGCGCTGTTCGGCGCCGAGATCGAGGCCGCGCGCGCGATCCCGATGCTGATCGACGAGGTGCTGCCGGCCTGGGCCGCCGCGATCGTCATCGCCGCGATCCTCGGCGCCATCATGTCGACGGCCGATTCGCTGCTGATGGCCGGCACCTCGCACGTCACCCACGACATCTACGTCAAGCTGATCGACCCGGGCGCAGCGCAAGACTCGAAGCGCATGCTGCTGATCTCGCGCGTCGTCACCGTGGTGCTCGGGCTGCTGGCTTTGTGGATGGCGCTGAACTTCAAGGCCATCATCGGCATGCTGCTGATGTCGTATACGTTATACGCCGCCGGGGTCTTCATCCCGGTGGTCGGCGGCCTGTACTGGAAGCGTGCCACCGCGGCCGGTGCGATTGCGGCGATTGCCGGGGGCTCGGCGTATGGACTTGCCGGCGAACTGGGCTGGTTTGTGCCGGCGGCGCTGCCGCTGGTCGGCGGCGTCCCGGTCATCGTGACCGGCGCGCTGGTGTCGCTTTTGCTGTTCGTCGGCGTGTCGATGCTGACGCGGCCGGCCGCCGATGCGGGCCTGGCGTCATCGAGCCGCTGACCCGGTCACGGCCCGCCCGCGGGAGTGAGCCTGTTCTTTACCGCGCCCGGCATCCTGGTGTCGTGGGTCGATGACGAGCGTCTGATCCGCGGTGCATTGGCCGGGGACGGGACGCGGATGATGTCGTTCCGGCCGGCTTTCCATCCCGATTTCCGGTCCGGCCCGCGGGCGATTGCTCCGGGGCGCCTTTCACCTCCTCGCGGCGGCGCGAGAGTAGGGTTGACGGTGAGCCGAGATGACGCTAGCGTCGTAAAAGCGGCGTCGATACCCCAAACTTACGGATTTTCCCTCGTGACCAGCCGACTGACGAAGACCGGAAACAACGCTGCAAACCTGATCCAGAACCTGGGATTGTGGGTGGTGCTGCTGGCTACCGTGGTTGCCGGCATCCAGGAAATCTGGGTCATGATCGAGGCCCGCCAGGTCAAACTCACCGACCTGCTGCTGTTGTTCATCTATCTCGAAGTAATCACCATGGTGAACGTTTACTGGGAGTCGGGCAAGCTGCCGGTGCGCATGCCGCTGTACATCGCCATGGTCGCCCTGGCGCGTTACCTGATCCTGGAAGCGGCGCATCTGGGCAGCGCGCAGGTGCTGGCCGTATCGGGCGGCATCCTCGTGCTGGCCCTCGCGGTGCTGGTCGTGCGTTACGGTCATCTCAAGATGCCTTACCCGGACAGTGCAAGGCGGCCCGAAAAGGAAGAGCCGGCGATCAAGGAATGAGTTGCACGCTGGCGTCCCGTTTCGGCCCGATCGCCGAAGCTGAATGCCTGGTGACCTTCCTGGAGCGGGAGATCGACCGGCACACGCGCGAGGTCACGACCGAAAACGCGTTCCCCTGGAATCTGCGATGATCGAAACCTTGACGGAGGCCCTGCAATGCGAATCCTGATTACCGGCGCAACCGGTTTCATCGGCCGGCCGCTGGGCCGGGAACTGGCCGAAAAAGGCCATGAACTGCTGGTGGTTTCGCGCAGCCCCGACAAGGCCGAGGAGGCGCTGCCGGACGGCACCGACATCCGCGCCGAGATTGCCGATTTCGTCGACGCCGAACCCGAGGCGGTGATCAACCTGGCCGGCGAGCCGATCGCCGAAGGCCGCTGGACCGACGAGAAGAAACGAAAAATCGTCGAGTCGAGGGTGGACGCGACCGGCGCGATCGTCGACTTGTGCGCCAAAGCCGAGACGCCGCCCAGGGCCCTGGTCTCGGCCTCGGCCATGGGATATTACGGCGACCAGGGCGATCGCGACGTCACCGAGGACACCCCGCCGAACCACGAGTTCGTCCACGAGATCTGCGATCGTTGGGAA
>JAGXKW010000007.1 GCA_018334995.1 Wenzhouxiangellaceae bacterium | reverse complement strand
GGCTGCTCTACATGGCGGCAATGACCGCACGGCGATCGGCAACTTGGCAGGCGTTCTACCAGCGCCAACTCGATCGGGGACTGTCCAACATCCAGTCTCTGGTCGCACTGGCTCGAAAGCTGGCACGGGTCGCCTTTGCGCTGCTCAAGAACGGATCTGAATACCGTCCGCAGATCCGTCAGGAGGGTTGCAATGCAACATAGAATCTCCCACAGTCCTGGCCGGGGCCATTGACAGAATGTCTCCGGGGCAAGGGGGAACCTGTTGCGACGATTGCGTCGGGGATGCGCCCCTGCCGGCGGCTGCTTTTCCGGTTTGCGTCAGTCCGGAATGACGTCCCACAGCGCGGCTTCGTCGTGCGCGATGCCCAGCTTGCGCATGGAGCGCTGCAGCCGTCCGATCATGGGGCCGGGGTCGAAGGCGTTGTCGGCGATCCAGGCGCGGTCGAAGTCCAGCAGCCAGAAGTCGCCGTTGGCGTCCATGAGAATGTTGTTGGCGTTGAGGTCCGGGTGACGCAGGCCGGCGCCGGCGGCCCGGCCGAGCATCTTTCCGAGCTTCTTCCAGTCTGCCGACGCCATTCGGCCGGCCGCTTCGGGCAGCGGCGCGGCGTCGGGTATGCGGCGGGTCAGGAGCGCGCCCCGGTAGAACGGGCCGTGACGCTCGAATGCCGCAGCCAGCGGTTCGGGCACCGGCAATCCGGCGTCGAGGAGCCTGCGGTTCACGCGCCACTCGGCGAACGGCCGGGTGCGGTCGGCGCCGGTGTAGACGTAGCTCGATGCGCTGAAATGGCGCACCATGCCGCCGCGGTGGTAGACGCGCAGTACGGCTTGCCCCAGCGGTGATGCCACCGCAAGCGCCTGGCCGCGCCCGCCGAGTTCGGCCACGACCGCATCGCGATCGCGCCACCAGTCCGGATCGAACCAGCCGGCTTCGGGCTGCGGCGACAACCTCGAATCGAACAGGACCTGCAGCGATCCAGACCGTAGAATGCTTTCCATGATGTGTGCAATTCTCTCCGCGTTCGCGCGTCCTGTCCATCCGTGGTGCGGATGAGTGCACCGGATTCGATCTGCCTGCTGCGCCTGTCGGCGCTGGGCGACGTCTGTCACTGTATCGCGACGGTACGCGCCATACAGCGCAGGTGGCCCGACGCGCGACTTACGTGGATCGTCGGCCGGGGTGAACATCGGCTGGTGCGTGATCTGCCGGGGGTGGCGTTCGTCGTCTACGACAAGCGCGCCGGCATCGGCGCGCTGGCGGCGTTGCGCGAGCGACTTGCGCATCGCTTCGATGTGCTGCTGCATGCCCAGGTCTCGCTTCGCGCAAACATGATTGCGGCCCTGATCGGTGCCGACCGGCGCATCGGCTTCGACCGCGAGCGCGCCCGCGAGGGTCATGGGCTGGTAATCAACGAGCGGATTCCCGCCGTGCCCTTTCAGCACCAGGCCGAAGCACTGCTGTCCTTCGCGACAGTCGTGGGCGCCGGGACCGAAGGCGTCGACCGAGCGCCGCCGATTCGCGACGACGATCGGGAATTCGGGCGCGAACACCAGCCCGAGCCGGGCAGAGCGGTGCTGATCAGCCCGTGCTCGAGCCACGCCGCGCGCAACTGGTCGGTTGCAAATTATGCCGAGATTGCCGACTGGGTGATCGAAGAAACGGGCAGGCCGGTGATCCTGATCGGCGGGCCGTCGGAGACGGAGAAGAGAATCGGCGAGGCGATCGAGTCGGCGATGCGGCACGACCCCGTCAATCTGATTGGCAAGGACACGCTCGGACAGTCGCTTGCGATGCTCGAACGCGCCGCCTGCCTGGTCGCCCCGGACTCCGGCCCGGTCCACTTTGCCGCGGCGCTGGGCACGCCGGTGGTCGGGCTCTACGCGTCGACCTGGTCGCGCCGCTCTGGCCCGCTGGGCAGCCTGGAACACTGCGTCGATCGCTTCCCGGAGGCCTGCCGCAAGTATCTCGGCCGCGAGCCCGAGCAGGTCAGGTGGGGCAAGCGCATCGAACAGCCCGGCGTGATGGAGCTGATCGAGCCGGAGGCCGTCATCGAGCGGTTGTCGATCGTTCTGGATTGAATACAACCGCAGGTCAAAACCAAAAGCGTTACGCGACGTGTGCGAAGAAGGCGACGGGAAGCGCCTCGGGATTTGCTCCTTTTTTGTGGGAGGTGCGTCTCGCGCTGATGGGCTTGCCGGGATCGGGATGGTTCCATCGGCGCGAGACGCGCCTCCCACAGCAGTTCCGCAGGCCGGGTGGCCCGGCCGCGGATGCGCGCTGCGCGCTTATCCGGGCGACGAAACTGAACCGGACTTCAAACTGGCCGGTGCCGCTATCCCGACTCCGGGTCGGGTTCTGCCTGCGGGGTCGACACCAGATAGATTCGCGCGTTCGAGGACGGGCTGGGCAGCTGGACAGGACTACGTTCCCCGGGTGCGCTTCGCTTACCCGGCCTACGGGACTGTAGGAGCCTGCCGCGCGGGCGAATCGGTGCCGGGGAATCTCGGACAAAGAATAGCTTGCACGGCAAGCTCCTACGAAGGAATATCGGATTACGCTTCGCTAATCCGACCTCCGACTACCGACTTCTGACTACCGAAATCGTTTCAGTATTCCTTGTAGCTTTTCTCTTCGAGGATGGTCGAACCCAGCGCTTCGTTGATGCGGCGCTTGAGCGCGGCGCGCTGGTCGTTGGTCTTGTAGACACTCCGGGCAAGTTCCACGAACCGGTCGCCGAAGTCGCCCTGGCGTTCGCAGTCGCGGATTTCGTCCTCGATTGCCCAGAGCTTTTCGTTGAGGGCCTTGAGTTCGGCGCGCATCTGCGTGATGGCAGCGGTCTCGGCCGCCTCGGCGTGCCACAGGCCGGTCAACATGTCGTATTCGCGCTCCACGTTGGTGCGCTTGTGCGGGTCGTCGATGCGCTCGGACTTGATTTCGAGAATGGAAATCTTGTCCAGCAGCTCGCCTGGCGAAATGGGTACGGGGATGGGTCTGGTCATATCTGTATTACCGGCACCGGGGCGCGGGGCGCCCCGGGTGCGAATGGGTTGAGGTGAGGAATCAGTCGGATTGGCCGACGTCTTTCATGCTGAGCCGGATGCGGCCCTGCTTGTCGACTTCCAGCACCTTGACGCGAACCTTCTGGCCTTCCGAGAGCTCGTCGGTAACGTTTTCGACGCGCTCGTCGGAGATCTGCGAGATGTGCACCAGGCCATCCTTGCCGGGCAGGATCTGGACGAAGGCGCCGAAGTTCATGATCTTCTGTACCGTGCCTTCGTAGACCTTGCCGACTTCGACGTCGGCGGTGATCTGCTCGATCTGGCGGCGCGCGTCGTCGGCGGCGTCCTTGTTGGCCGAAGCGATCGTGATCGTGCCGTCGTCGGCGATGTCGATCGTGGTTCCGGTCTCCTCGGTGATCTGGCGGATGGTGGAGCCGCCCTTGCCGATGACGTCGCGGATCTTGTCCGGATGCACGCGCATGGTGAACAGGCGCGGGGCGTACTCGCTCATCTCGGCGCGTGGCTTCTCGAGTACCCCGGCCATTTCGCCCAGGATGTGGGTGCGGCCGGCCTTGGCCTGCTCGAGCGCGGCGTGCATGATTTCGCGCGTGATGCCGTCGATCTTGATGTCCATCTGCAGCGCGCTGACGCCGTCGGCGGTGCCGGCGACCTTGAAGTCCATGTCGCCGAGGTGATCCTCGTCGCCCAGGATGTCGGTCAGCACGGCGAACTTGTCGCCTTCCTTGATCAGGCCCATCGCGATGCCGGCGACCGGCGCCTTGAGCGGCACCCCGGCGTCCATCAGCGCCAGCGAAGTGCCGCACACCGAGGCCATGGAACTCGAGCCGTTGGACTCGGTGATTTCCGAGACCACGCGCAGCACGTACGGAAAATCTTCCTGGCTGGGCAGGACCGCGGACACACCGCGCCTGGCCAGGCGGCCGTGGCCGATTTCACGCCGCTTCGGGCCCAGCATGAAGCTGGTCTCCCCGACGCAGAACGGCGGGAAGTTGTAGTGCAGCATGAACGGATCCTTGTACTCGCCCTCGATCGCGTCGATGATCTGCGCGTCTCTGCCGGTACCCAGCGTGGTCACGACCATGGCCTGGGTCTCGCCGCGGGTGAAGATGGCCGAGCCGTGGGTGCGCGGCAGGGTGCCGACTTCGATATCGATCGGGCGCACCGTAGTCAGGTCACGGCCGTCGATGCGCGGCTTGCCTTCGATGATCTGGCTGCGCACCAGGTTCTTTTCGAGCTTCGAGAACGCCGCCTTGACGTCGTCGACGCTGAACTCGGTTTCCTGGTCTTCCGGGCACAGGGTCTCGACCAGCTTTTTCTTGACTTCGCCGATCGCTTCGTGGCGCTGGCCCTTGTCGGTCAGCGTGTAGGCCTGCTGCAGGTCGGCCAGCGCGATTTCCTCGACCTTTTCGGCCAGGCCCTGCGGCTTGGCCGGTGCTTCCCAGTCCCACTTCGGCTTGCCGGCTTCGGCAACCAGTTCGTTGATCGCGCCGATCGCGGTCTGCATCTGGTCGTGGCCGAAGGTCACCGCGCCGAGCATTTCGTCCTCGGTCAGCAGGTCGGCTTCGGACTCGACCATCAGCACCGCGTGCTCGGTACCGGCGACGACCAGGTTCAGGCGCGATTCCTCGAGCTGGCTGGCGGTCGGGTTGAGCACGTAGTCGCCGTTGACGAAACCGATCCGGGCGCCGCCGATCGGGCCCTGGAACGGCGCGCCGGACAGCGCGAGCGCAGCCGAGGCGCCGATCATGGCAGGGACGTCGCCGTCGACTTCCGGATTCAGGCTCATCACCGTGGCGATGACCTGGACTTCGTTCATGAAGCCTTCCGGGAACAGCGGCCGAAGCGGACGGTCGATCAGCCGCGAGGTCAGCGTTTCCTTCTCGGTCGGCCGGCCTTCGCGCTTGAAGAATCCGCCCGGAATCTTGCCGGCGGAATAGAATTTTTCCTGGTAATTGACGGTCAGCGGGAAAAACGCCTGACCGGGCTTGGCTTCGGGGCGCGCCACGGCGGTAACCAGCACGACCGTGTCGCCCATGGTCACGAGGACGGCACCGGTGGCCTGGCGCGCCAGGTGGCCGGTTTCCAGGGTTACGGTATGTTCGCCGTATTGAAAGGATTTAGTCGTCTTATTGAACACTTGAAAAAACTCCAGTCACAAGTAGGGAAATTCGGGTACGACGAAAAGCCGGCAGCTGACAGCAGCAACCGGCGTCGCATCGGATCATTGGAGCGAGGGGACGCTTGACGGCGCTTATCGACGCAGGCCGAGACGCTGCACGATGTCGCGATAACGCTGGACGTCCTTGTTGCGGACGTAGTCGAGCAGCGAGCGGCGCTGGTTGACCAGCCGGATCAGGCCCTTGCGGGAATGATGGTCCTTCTTGTGGTCCTGGAAGTGGCCGGTCAGGTGCTTGATGCGTGCGGTCAGCAGTGCGATCTGCACTTCTGGCGACCCCGTATCGCTGCTGGACAGCTGGTATTCGGAAACGATCTGCTGTTTCTGTTCTGCACTCAGGGACATCTTGTCTCAACTCCAAACTCTGGGGCAAACCGATGGTTGCGTTGCGTCTGGCGACCGGGCTTTTCCAGAAAACCCCCTCCTTCTCGAATTCGAGCACGGCCTGTTGGCCGCAGAAAGCGGGCTTTGTGCAAAAGCCCCGATCACCGTGAATCAAGCCCGTGATTATACCCTGTTTTCAGGCGTGGCGACAAGGTAGGCGCGGATATCCTTCCGGTCGTGTGCCGGTGCGGCAAACGCTGGCTCCGACCACGGAGAGGTCAGTCGCCGAGGAGACCGGTGCGCGCCCGGTCGAACATGCTTTCGGGCGTGAAGCGGCCATCGCGCCACTTGCCCGGACTGGTGCCGGTCAGCATTTCGAGCACCTGGCTCAGGTTGCCGGCCGCGTAGGCCTGGAACAGGTCGTTGCGAACGGCCTGCACCAGTTCCGGTCTGAGCATCAGGTCGCTGCGCTGCAGGGTGGGGATGATCACGCCGGCATTGCCGGTGACGGCATTGTGCTGCGCGATTCGGAAGCTGTCCTCGATGCGTGCGTTGACGCCTTCGACCGGCGTGAGGCGACAGTCGCTGTCGAGGTTCCCGATCACCGCCAGGTCCTGGCGCAGCGGTATCTCGGAAAGGCGACTGACCAGCGCCAGCACCGAACCGAGAATCAGCGCGCCGCCGATGATCGGTGGATTGCCGCTGGAAGTGCTGCCGCAGCTGATCAGCGCGTGCAGGCCGATGGATTTCCGCATGCGCATGGAATGGGCCAATGCACTTTCGATGCGAATGCTGATTTCGGGCCCGGGAGATTGGGCGGCGCCTTCGAAGGCAATGCGCGTGTCGGGGGCGTGGGCGAGGCTGGCCTGAACCCGGACCAGCTGTCCGTAGTTCCGGTCGCCGTCGGGCTCCAGCGCGCAGACGTGGACCTGGCCGACCTGGTGCTGTCGGGCCGGAAATCCGGCCGTTTCGAAGCGCGGGTTGGAATTGACCGGACGCGGGGGCCGCATTCGATCGATCGCTTCGTGCACGTGGACGGCCGAGACGTGGGCGCCGTCTTCGGTTCCTGCGATCACCGTCGCCATGCGCAGCACCGTGAACAGGTCGCCCATGCGCGTCGAGAGTCGGTCGGGGCCGCCCATACGCGCGGCCTGTTCGACCAGCGCACCAATCGCTTCGTCGCTGATCGGCGCCGAATGGACCCGGGTCGCCGCGTTGCGCAGTCGGCCCGCGATCCAGCCGATGCCGGCGGCATTGCGCGTGATCGAATCCGGGATGTCGATGGGCGCGGCGAACAGGCCGACGAATTCGGGGTGTTCGCGCTGCAGGCGTTGCCAGTGATCCTGCGTCCCGCACAGGATCAATCTTGCGTCGACCGGCAGTGCCGCTGGCCGCAGCGAGACGGCCGGCGAGGAGGCGGCTTCGGCGGGCGGGTCGATATGGATTGCGCCGTTCGCCAGCGCGTTGCGCAGAAGCGAAATGCTGCGCGGGTGGCCGAGCAGGTCTTCGGCGTCGATGACGAGGAATCCACCGCTTGCGGTCAGCAGGCTGCCACCTCTCACCCCGAGGAAGGACGCGACCGAGCGCCGGTTTTCGAGCCAGGCCGGATCGATCGTCCCGCCGATGTTGCGTGGCGTCGGGACCTGCTCGTAGATCACCGGTATCTCCGGGTCGCCGCTCGCGGTGTGAACCAGGTTGATCCCATAGAGCAGCTCGGGATCGGCCAGGTGCTCGGTCGGGTTGTCGACGCGTTTTTCCAGCACATCGGCGATGACGGCGTCGACATGCTGCTTGATTTCCGGTTGCTCGAACTGTTCCAGGACCGGCTGGACGAGGTCTGCCAGGAGCCTGCGCGTCTCGGCCCGCAGCAGCCGGGCACGCAACCGGTGGGCGTGACTCCAGGTCTTGTTGATCGATTGGGTGATCCTGCGGATTTCGGGCTGGGCTTCCCGGATCACTGCGCGGATGCTTTCGAATTCTTCGGGGCCGACCTGGCCCTTGGCGACCAGATTGGCCAGGTCGTCCTGGGTGATGACTCTCCCGGTCTGCTGGACATGCACGGTCAGGCGCATCATTTGCCCCACTTCCTCGCGCATCAGCACCAGCATGTGCGGCTTGAGTTTTTTCTCCAGCGGCGCGGTGACCCGCCGCATCTCCGCATCGGATCGCTCTTCCAGGGCCTGCAGGCGGTTGCGGATGGGACGGGCCTGCAGGGCGTTTTCCAGCTGGTCGCGGATGAACCGGCTGATGTCGTTCATCGCGCTGCGGAACTTGCGGCCCGTGCCGGCCGGCAGGCAGATCAGCCGTGGGCGGTCGGGTTGTTCGAAATTGTGCACCAGGCAATAGTCGTGCCGCTCGCGTTCCGGCGGCTTCAAGCGCTCGAGGCCCTGCTCGAGCAGAAGCGAGCGGTCGCTGGCCGCGTGGCCGCGGACGAATACGTGGCCGCGGCCGGGGGCGCGGTCGGCAATCGCCTGGCTGAGCGAACCGACCAGCCGCTCGAGCGTGGCCGAATGCGCGGTGCGCGACGCTTCGCCGACGTCGAGGCTCCTGGGGTCGACGCGCCAGCGCAAGTCGGCCGGTGAGATGCGCGATAAGGCCATGCCGTTTCCCTCAGCGATGTGATGACCCCGATTGTAGCGCACGGTCGCGGGTGGCTTGCCGGCGACCGCGCGGACCAGATGCGGGGTGGTTGGAAAGCCGAATCGCGGCCGAGACAGCCGTTTATTACGCCGCCTGGTTCCGGGCGAGCCGTTCGGTATAGCTGATCCAGGATTCGGCCACGACGCGCGGCTTCTCGAGCATGGGCAAGTGGCCTGTATCCGGCAACATCAGCGTTTCGGCATTGCGCATTCCGTCGGCCAGGACCTGTGCGCCGGCCGGGTTGAGGACCTGGTCGGAGCGGCCCCAGACGATCAGGGCCGGGACCTCCATGCCGTCGACCAGCGACTCGGCCGTCGCCGAATCGAAGCGGATCGCGTCGAACGCGCGCTGGTGCTCCATCGCCTGGGTCGCCGCCCGCGCCGCGAGGAAACGCGCCAGCGGCGAGGGGATCCAGGGCGGATGGACAAAGCAGAAATCGGTAAGCCGGCGGAAGTCGGCGCGGTCGCGAATCACCAGCGGGTTGTGGCGTTCCTCGGCGATTTCCTGGAACAGCGGCGAAAGCGGCACGTTCTCCACGCCGCCGGGCGCCAGCAGCCAGAGAGCGCGAATGCGGTCCGGATGGCGCGCCGCGATCGCGCACGCAATGTAGCCGCCCATGGAACTGCCGCCCAGGTAGCAGTGCTGGATGCCGACCCGATCCATCCACTTGACTACGGTATCGGCCTGGGCCTCGATCCGGTAGTCGGCGCTGGCCGAAAAACCGGTTTCGCCGAACCCGGGCAGATCGGGCGCGAGAATGCGGAAATGCCGGGTCAGGTGGCGCGCAACGCGGTTGAAATGGTCGGCGTCGCCGTTGAAGCCGTGCAGCAGGACGAGCGTTTCGCCGTGTCCGCCTTCGAGAACGTGCCAATCGATGCCGGCGGCAGTCACCCGGCAGGCGCGCAGTCGACCGGCCCGGCGATCCAGGAACAGGAACAGGCGCGCCAGCGGTGCCGGCCAGAAATGCCACATCGCGGCGAGCGCGAGCAACACGACCAGAATGATTACCGAAATCGACATGGGACCGGAATGCTAGAATCGATGGCTGTAGTGTAGTGACTCTCGTCCGCTTGTACAGGTCCTTTGTCCCGTGTTGCCGGCCCGCCCCCCGGGCAGCCCGTTGAAAATTCTGATGAACGAACCCGATCCAGGCGCCATGCGTGACGCGCAGCCTCTGTTCGAGCGCGACGGCTTCCTCGTCGTGCGTGATCTGTGTCCCCCGGCGGTGCTGGACCGCATGCGTTGCGGCGCCGAGCGCGACCTGGCGGCATCACGCGCGCCGCTGGAATACGAGGCTCAGCTCGCCTATCCCGGCGCACCGTCCGGGCGCGCCGCGCCGGGCGGGCGCACCGTCCGGAGACTCCTGAACGCGCTGGACCGTGATCCGGTATTTGGTGAATGGGCATGTTCGCCGGCGCTGACCGGCCGCATCCGGGCGCTGCTTCTGACCGATGCGATTCGCGTCGTTCGTGCGCACCACAATTGCATCATGACCAAGCATCCGGATTATTCGAGCGCGACCGGGTGGCACCAGGACATCCGCTACTGGTGTTTCAGGCGGCCCGACCTGATCAATGCCTGGACCGCGCTGGATTCCGAATCGCGCGACAATGGCGGCATGTGCCTGATTCCCGGCTCGCACCGGGCGGGTTTCGCGGCCGAGGCGTTCGACTGCGAGCGTTTCTTTCGTCCCGAGCATCCGGCCAACCAGGCATGGATCGAGCGCGCCGTGCAGGTCGACCTCGGGCCCGGCGACGTGCTGTTCTTCCACGCCGCGCTGCTGCATGCCGCCGGCCGCAATCGCACTGCCCGACGCAAGCGCGCGGTCGTGTTTTCCTACCGGGCGGCGGACAATCCACCGCTGCCGGACACGCGTTCTGCGGCCACGGCCGACATGGATCCGGAACGAGACTCATGCGCCTGACCGCGGTCATGGTGCTGGCGATGATGGTGATCGTGGCCAGCGCGAACTGGCTGGTGCAGTATCCGATCAACGACTGGCTGACCTGGGGCGCGCTGACCTATCCGATCAGCTATTTCGTCACCGATGTGACCAACCGGATCAAGGGGCCGACAGCGGCGCGCAAGGTGGTCTGGTCGGGATTCGCGCTGGCCGTGGTCGCGTCGGCCTTTCTTGCAGGGCCGCGCATCGCGCTGGCCTCCGGCAGCGCCTTCCTGGTCTCGCAGATGCTCGACATCAAGGTGTTCGATCGGCTGCGCGAGCGCGCCTGGTGGCAGCCGCCGCTGTTTTCGTCGGCCATCGGGTCGGCGGTGGACACGGCGCTGTTCTTCGCGCTCGCGTTCTACGCCACCGGCATGCCCTGGGTGACCCTGGCGGTCGGAGACTATGGGGTGAAGCTGGCGATCGCGCTGTTGATGCTGGCGCCGTGGTGGCTGGCGGTGCGCCGGCGTTCGGCCGATGCGGGCGGCAACCAGGGAAACCCCTGAATAACGCTTCGGAAGTGTCCCTGGTTGTGGTGTCTCGACAGGTCTTCCAAATGGATCGCCCAGGACAGGCTGATGGATATCGAGCTCATCAGCCAGTTCAAGTACGGTGCTCGTCCAGCTTGGCGCGGTCTTCGTTGCCCGGGACCGGATCGTGCCCGCCGGCGCACAACGGGTGGCAGCGCAGAATGCGTTTCAGCGCCAGCCAGCTGCCGCGCGCCGGGCCGTACAGTTCGATTGCCTGTTCGGCATAGTGCGAGCAAGTCGGTGTGAACCGGCACTGCTGCCCGATCAATGGCGACAGGAATCGCCTGTAGGCGTGTATCATTTTGACAATTAGGGTTTGCACGGCGCTTGATTGTACTCCCCGGTCACGGTATATAATCGCGCGCTTGACCGACCGAATGTTGGCTTTGAAGAGTTCCCTGAGGGCACCCGAAACATGAGCAAGAAAGAAGTCAAGCTGCCTAAGAATTACCGGCCTTCGGAAAAGGAAGAATACATGAATCCGAAGCAGCTGGAATATTTTCGCCGGAAGCTGCTGAATTGGCGGCAGGACCTGATCGAAGAGTCACAGGAAACCATCAATAATCTGCGCGGCGAAGTCCGCGACGTGGGCGACGAGGCCGAGCGCGCGTCGCGCGAGACCGAAAACAGCCTGGAATTGCGCACCCGCGACCGCTATCGCAAGCTGCTGGGCAAGATCGATCAGGCGCTGGGACGCGTCGAGGACGGCAGCTATGGGTACTGCGAAGAGACCGGCGAAGAAATCGGACTGGCGCGTCTGCAGGCGCGGCCGATCGCGACGCTGTGCCTCGACGCCCAGGAGCGCTGGGAACTCAAGCAGAAGCAGATGAAGGACAGCCGCTGAAGATCGGCGCAAGTCTTTCGGCAAGTTCGTGCCCGAACCGGTTTCGGGGAGCAGGTTTCAATCAATAAAGTCTCGAATGGAGGCAGAGCAATGAAAAAAACGATGATGGCAGTCGCTGTTCTGGCGTCGTCCATGGTGGGTGCGCAGGACGATAGCACTATATTGGACGATCGCTGGTATGCGGGAATCATGGGCGGGGTCGCGCGGCCCGGGGAAGATCGGTTGTCCGACTCGACCGAGCCTTACCTCGGCGCTTACTTCGGGCGATTCTACAGCCCGAATTTCAGCCTCGATCTTCAGATCGACAGCTACTCGACCGATTTCGAGCGGCGCAAGTTCGAGGATGCCGGGGTAGGCATTCCGGCGGATTTCGACCGGGAATTCGAAATCTATGGTGCGGGACTGGCCGGCCGCTATCACTTGGGTGCCATGGAGGACCGACATCGTCCCTATGGCCTGGTCGGTGTCGGCATCCAGGAACACGACAACTTCCTCGATGACGGTCGGGACCTGTATGCATCATTGGGCTTCGGCATTCAGTCGAAGTTCGGGGATCACGTTCGCCTTCGGACCCAGCTCGAAGGCCGCTACGACAACGACCGCGACACCCGTAATTCCGACAACGGGTTCGTCGACATGATCTTTTCGGTCGGCCTGAGCTATTCGTTCGGCGATCTGCCGCAGCCGCCACCGCCGCCCGAACCGCGAAGCGAGCCGGCCAGACCCGCGCCGCCGCCTCCCGCCCCGGCGCCGGAACCGGAGCCCGAGCCCGAGGTGATGTTCGAATTCGACAGCATGGTGCTGTTTGCCTTCGATTCGGCCGAGCTGCGGCCCGAAGCGCGGGGCGAGTTGAATCGCGCCGCCGATATCCTCGCGCCGCGTGACGACATCATCCTGCTCGAGGTTGCCGGCCACACCGACAGCATGGGTGACGAGGACTACAACCAGAAGCTTTCGGAGCGTCGTGCCCAGTCCGTGGCCGATTACCTGGCACGGAACGGCGTCGATCGGGACCGGATGCGTGTGGTGGGATACGGCGAAAGCCGTCCCCAGGTGCCCAACGACTCCATCGAGAACCGGCAGCAAAACCGGCGTGTGGTGCTTTCGATCCTGGAACGCCGCAACTGAGTTGCACCCGTGCCGAAAAACGGAACGCAAAAAGGCCCGCTTCAAAGCGGGCCTTTTTCGTATCCCGGAGCGCGAACGATGCAGCGGCAGGTCAGCGCAGGTCGTCGATCAGCATCACGACCTGGGTGCGCAGTTCCTCTACCGATTTCAGCAGCGTGTCGGCGGCCTGATCGCGGGCCTCGGGCTCGGAGCGATCATGCAGTGCACGGGCCCGGTTCTGCCACTGGTCGAACAGCCGCCGGCCCTGGGTCGGCAGCGGCTCGGGCATGACCGAGGTCAGGTCGCGCACCATGGCCACGTTGCCCCAGCCGCGCACCCAGCTTTCGGGCTGCGGGATCGGGTCGTTGCCGTTTGACGACTGCGCACGGTCGGCGTCGGAGAAATATCGTCGCATCAGGATGATCTGGTTGAGTTCGCCGATCTCGACCAGGATCCGGAACGAGGCGTCGCGCCAGTTGCGCTGCACTTCGGTGGTTTCGTTGCGCCAGGTGTTGTAGCCCAGCGACGTAATGGCCAGCACCAGGCTGATCAGCGCGACCAGGTTGTTGTTGACCTGGTCCCAGAATCGCTTGCGCTTGCCGACGATCCGGCCAGGGGTTCGAACCGCAAGTCCACCCCGGGTCTTGCGGTGCGGTGCGCGGTCGCGTTCCGGAGTGCTTTGCCCGTTCATGACTCCAAGGTGCTGCGGGCATGATTGCGTACGGCCTCGAGCATCGCGTTCAGGCCGTTGGCGCGAGTCGGCGACAGGTGTTCGCTCAAGCCCAGTTCACGCACGAAGCGCGGCTCGGACTCGACGATTTCGCGCGCCGAGCGCCCGGAGTAGACGCGCAGCAGCAGGTAGATCAGCCCGGATACGATCGCCGCGTCGCTGTTGGCGCGGAATTCCAGCCGTTCGGCGTCGCCCGAGGCGTGCAGCCAGACGCTGGACTGGCACCCGGCCAGCAGGGCGTCGTCGGTCATCTCCTCGGGCGCCAGCGGTTCGAGCTTGCGCCCGAGGTCGATGATGTACTGGTAGCGATCCAGCCAGTCGTCGAACAGCGAGAACTCGTCGATGATTTCGTTCTGGGTTTCGTCCATGCTCGTCTCATTCGTCATTGGTTTCACCGCCTGGCCTGGCCTTGACGCGCCAGCGCGTGCCTTCGGCCGAATCTTCCAGTTCCACGCCCATGGCGTCGAGTTCGTCGCGGATCCGGTCGGCCGCGGCGAAGTCGCGCTGTTGCCGGGCCTCGCTGCGCCGCGTGACCAGTTGGTCAACGCGTGCCGGATCGATCGTCGAAACGCTCTGGCGCTGTTCGGCCCATTTCGCGGGCTGCTGAATCAGACCGAGCAGACGGCCGGATGCACGCAGCGCGCCAGCCCGGCGACGACACTCGGCGGCCTCGGCGCAGTGGCCCAGTTCGCGTGCCAGCGCATTGAGCGCGGCCAGCGCAGCGGGCGTATTGAGATCGTCCTCGAGCGCTTCGACAACGGCATCGGCCGGTCGGGTTCCGGGAAATTCGTCCTCGGGGTAGTTTTCCAGCGCACGGTACAGGCGATCCAGCGTGGTCACGGCCTGGCGCAGCGCGCTCTCCGACCAGTCCAGCGGCTGGCGGTAGTGGGCCGAGAGCAGCAGATAGCGCATGGCTTCCCCGGGCCAGTGCTCGAGCAGTTCGTGCACGATCAGCGTGTTGCCCAGGCTCTTCGACATCTTGCGTTTTTCCACCGTGACGAAGCCGTTGTGCAGCCAGTAGCGCGCGAAGCGGTCGGATTGATGCGCGCAGCAGCTCTGCGCCCGCTCGTTTTCGTGGTGCGGAAACACCAGGTCCTGGCCGCCGGCGTGGATGTCGATGATCTCGCCCAGGTGCGCCGCGCTCATTGCCGAGCATTCGATATGCCAGCCCGGACGGCCGCGGCCCCAGGGGCTGTCCCAGCCGGGCTGGGTCTCGTCGGAGGGCTTCCACAATACGAAATCGCCCGGGTTCTTCTTGTACGGCGCCACTTCGACGCGCGCCCCGGCAATCATTTCGCGCCGGTCGCGGCCGGACAGGCGGCCGTAGCCATCGAAGGTAGTCACGTCGAACAGCACGTGCCCTTCGGCGACGTAGGCGTTGCCGGCGGCCACCAGGCGCTCGATCATGCTCACGATCTCGGGGATGTGCTCGGTTGCACGCGGCTCGATGGTGGGCCGACCGACGCCCAGCGCCGCCATGTCGGCGTGGTAGGCCTCTGTGAACCGGCGCGTGATCACGCCGATCTCGATGCCCTGTTCGGCGGCCGCGGCGTTGATCTTGTCGTCGACGTCGGTGATGTTGCGCGCGTAGACCACGTTCGGGTGGCGTGTCTGCAGAACCCGGTAGAGCAGGTCGAAGATGACTGCCGGGCGCGCGTTGCCGATGTGGGCATAGTTGTAGACGGTCGGACCGCAGGCATACATCGTCACGCGTTCCGGATCCAGCGGTTGGAACGATTGCTTGGAGCGAGTCAGCGTGTTGTAGAGCTGCAGCGTCATGGTCGGCGGCCGTTTGCGGTGTGAGTGAAAACCGGGGACTTGCCGCGCCTGTCAGCGCGCGAAATGCACACCGGCAGGGTAGGCTAGACTTTCATCCCGAAGTCTACCGGATCGAGAGCGAATTCATGATCGAAATCCCTCAGCCGCGTAACCGCGAAACACTGTATCGCCGCCACGTCGGCCACCTGCTGGAATGCACCGAAGATCTGCTGGCGCGCGCCGGCTACGACCGCCTCTTGCTGCACTCGGGTTGTTCGCATGCGCGGTTCCAGGATGACTACCATCCGCCGTTTCGCGCGCATCCGCACTTCGTCGCGTGGCTGCCGCTGCCGCGCAACGCCGACTGCCTGCTCGAGATTCGTCCCGCCGCACGGCCGAAGCTGTGGCTGACCCTGCCGGATGATTTCTGGCACGCGCCGCCGGAGTCGCCGGCAGCCTGGTGGGCCGACCATTTCGAGATCGAGATCGTGACCGATCCGGCGGCCTGGCAGCCGACGCTGGAAGAAGCCACGGCCACGGCCCTGATCGCCGATCCGGTCGACTTCGGGACGCTGGGCCGGCACGCCGACCTCAATCCGGCCGCGCTGCTGGCCGGGCTGGACGAGCTCAGGACGGTCAAGACCGACTGGCAGATCGAGTGCATCCGCACCGCCAACCGGATTGCCCGGGCCGGGCACGACGCGGCCGGCGCGGCGTTTGCCGACGGCGCATCGGAGCTCGAGATTCACCTGGCCTACCTGGCCGCCGCCGGGCACGACCCCGATACGCTGCCCTACAACAGCATCGTGGCGCTGAACGAACACTGCGCCGTGCTTCATTACCAGTACCGCGAAGCGGCGCCGCCGGGCGACTCACGAAGTTTCCTGATCGACGCCGGCGCCGACTGCTGCGGCTACGCCGCCGATATCACCCGCACTCATGTCCGGGACAGCGCGGGGTTTGCGGACCTGATCGACGCGATGAACGGCCTGCAGCAGCGGCTTGCCGGGCGCATGCAGGAAGGCAGGAGCTACGTCGATCTGCACACCGAAGCCCACCGCGGCGTGGCCGAGGTCCTGCGTTCGTCATCCATTGTCAGCATGGAGATCGACGCCATGCTGGAGGCCGGCGTCACTTCGACTTTCTTTCCGCACGGGCTGGGACATTTCCTGGGCGTGCAGGTGCACGACGTGGCTGGAAGGGTTGCCCCGGACGGCAGTCCACTGCCGCCGCCGGATCGGCACCCGATGCTGCGGCTGACGCGGGTACTGGAGGCGGGCAACGTGCTGACCGTCGAACCCGGGCTGTATTTCATCCCCAGCCTGCTGGAAAAACTGCGCCAGACCCCGATTTCGGGCCAGGTCGACTGGAAGGCGGTGGATGCGCTGGCGCCCTACGGCGGCATCCGCATCGAGGACGATGTCGTGGTGCGCAGGGATTCGGCGGACAATCTCACACGCGAAGGGTGGTCCTGAGCAGGATGTTGTCCTGCGGGCTGCTGGTGCGCCCCGGGACGGCGCATCGGATACCACCTGAGCGCAGAGAAGCGAAGGTGGTCGGGGTGACTGGATTCGAACCAGCGACTCCTGCCTCCCGAAGACAGTGCTCTACCAAGCTGAGCTACACCCCGAAAGCAAGCCGGAAATTGTACTGCAGTCGGAGCCGCGGGGCAACAGTTTCCGGTGATTTCGAACCCCCGCTGCGACGAATGGCAAAAAAAGTCGTCGTCTCGGCTTTCAATCCCTGCCATGCGGCATCGCCATCTGTTAAATTTATATAAATTTCGTAACGCGGTTGTAATCGGAAAGCACTAACCTTTCACTCGCCAGCACAGACGGTATGGCCGTGACCCGATCGAGCGAAACTTTTGCCAGCCCGTCTCGCAGGTATCCATTACGTCAATCATTCGTGGGAGTAGTCCAAATGAAAATCGTACATTCGCCCGACTTTCGGCGGCTGGCGCAGCTTTTGATGCTTGCCGTGCTGGCCTGTGGGTTCAGCGGGCAGGCCGTTCTGGCACAGGAGACATCGGCCAATATCCGTGGCCAGGTAAGGGCCGCCGACGGCGACCCGGTCGCCGGCGCGGAGGTGCGCATCACGCACATACCCTCGGGCACCGTGTCGCGCAGCCGGACCGGGAGCACCGGCCAGTTCTTCGAGAGCGGTTTGCGCATCGGTGGACCCTACGAAATCCGCGTGGCGACCGACGACTACGGGACAACGGTACGCGAAGACATCTTTCTGAAACCGGGTTCGCAGAATCCGTTGGCGATCTCGATGGAAGCCGCCGACGCGGCGGTCGATCGGATCACGGTCACCGGTACGCGCGTGGCCAGCGAAATCGAACTCAATAACGGGGTGGGCTCGGCGTTCTCGGCGAGCGATATCGCCGAACAGCCCACCACCGACCGCGACGTGATTTCCACGCTGCTGCGTGATCCGCTCGCGCAATCCGACGGCGTGGGTCAACTTTCGGTGGCCGGCACCAATCCGCGTTTCAACTCGTTTTCCATCGACGGGGCCTCGCAGACCGACAACTTCGGCCTTTCCACCGGCACTTATGCCACCTCGCGTTCGCCGATCAACCTGGATGCGGTCGAATCGGTCACGCTGGCGGTCGCGGATTATTCGGTGACCGCGTCCGATTTCGTCGGCGCCGGCGTCAATATCACCACCAAGTCGGGCACCAACGAGTTCGACGGCAGTGCGTTCTGGGCCTACAACGACGACAGCTTCGTCGGCAACAGCTTCGACGGCGGCAATTTCGACCCGGGCGAATTCGAGGAAGAGGAATACGGTTTCACGCTGGGCGGGCCCATCATCAAGGACAAACTGTTCTTCTTCGTCTCCTACGACGAGTACGAAAACGCCGCGCCGGTGGATTTCACCAACTTCGACGAGCAGAACGGCGTCGACCCGGCGTTTTTCGACACCGCACGCGGAATCATCGAGGAGTCGCTGGGCTTCGATCCGGGCACCCGACCGCAGGTCGTCAACGTGCCCGAAACTTCGGAACGCACCCTGGTCAAGCTCGACTGGAACGTCACCGACGACCAGCGCCTGTCTTTCACCTACCAGGACACCGAGGAATCCGACGTCAGCGTCGACGCCGACGAGTTCGAATCGGCCTGGTACGACATCCCGCTCGACGTCGAGGCCTGGACCGGTCAGCTCTTTTCGGACTGGACCAACAACTTCTCGACCAACCTGCGCGTGAATTACACCGAGACCGCTCGGGGTCAGATCTGCCGGGCCGGCCCGGACGTCGGCCAGATCTCGCTGGACTTCTTCGACATCTCCGGCCTGGCGGGCAGCCCGCTGGAAGGCCTGCTGACCGAAGGCGAAGGATTTGTCGCCGGCTGCGACAACTTCCGCCACGCCAACGACTTCGAAGACGAGCGCCTGCAGCTCTTCGGCTCCGGTGAATACCTGCTCGGCGATCACATCATCACCTTCGGCGGCGAGTTCGAAAACTACGAACTGTTCAATCTGTTCGTGCCCTTCTCGCGCGGCGATTTCCAGTTCGACACCTTCGACCAGCTGGCCAATGCCAACCCGTCCGGCGTGTTTACGGTCAATGTGCCTTCGGGCAACGCGCTGGATGGCGCCGCCACCTGGGAATACGACCTGATTTCGTTCTTCGTGCAGGACCAGTGGGCGATCACGCCGGACTTCGAGCTCAGCGCGGGCATTCGCTACGAGCGCTTCGAGCAGGACGACAAGCCCGAATTCAGCCAGCCGATCTTCGATCGCTTCGGCGTGCGCACCGACAACAACCTCGACGGCAACGACCTGATCATGCCGCGCGTGAGTTTCCTCTGGACGCCGGCGCTGCGGACCAGCGTCAGCGGCGGCTTCGGCCTTTTCTCCGGCGGCAACCCGGAGGTCTGGATTTCGAATTCGTTCCAGAAGCCGACCTTCAGCGCATTCGGCAGCGGCTTCACCAACGTCGACATCACCCAGGTACCGCAGGAACTGCAGGACCAGATCGCGTCCGGCACCGCCGTGCCGATCGACTTCATCGGCGAGGACTTCGACACGCCTTCGGACTGGAAGGCGTCGATCCGCCTGCAGCAGGGCTTCGACCTCGACTTCGGCGGAATCGATCTGGGCGATGATTACGTGTTCAGGGGTCAGTTCCTGTACACGCGCACCAAGGATGCCTTCGTATGGGAAAACCTCGCCCAGACCCAGCGCCAGGGCGCCTTGCCGACCGGTGTCGCGCCCGACGGCCGGCCGATCTACGCCGACCTGGAAGACCTGGGCTTCGACAACCTGACCCGTCTGGGCAACGAGGACGGCGCCGAAAGCAAGGTGCTGACCCTTGGCCTGTCGAAGGTGTACGACTCCGGCTTCAACTTCGACGTCAGCTACGCCTACACCGACGCCGAGATCGTCAGCGAGGGCACTTCCTCGCGCGGCATCTCGAACTGGCGCGCTCTGTTCACGGTCGACCGGAACAATCCGGACCCGCGCACATCGACCTTCCAGATCGAGGACTCGTTCAAGTTCAATTTCGGCTTCGAGCGCTCGTTGCTGTGGGACCTGCAGACGCGCATCGACGTGTTCGGCCGCCTGTTCAAGGGTGACGTTTGGAGCAGCACCTTCGACGTCGACGACGACAACGCCCTGTTCGGCCGCGCCGGCGCCGGCGAGGATCCGTTCGACAACAACCCGCTGTACATCCCGACGCCAAATGGTGACGACCGCGTCGTGTATGGTTCGGGCTTCGATGTCGCGGGATTCTTCGGCTACGTCGAGGAAAACGGCATTCCGGTCGGCAAGATCCACGAGCCGAACTCGGAGATCTCGGATCGCTGGAACAACATCTGGGACCTGCGCTTCCAGCAGGAGCTGCCGGGCATCCCGGGCGTCAGCCGGTTCGTCGGCGACAACAAGTTCAAGCTCATTCTCGACATCGCCAACTTCCCGAACCTGATCAACAGCGACTGGGGCCGGGTGACCAACGGGCCGTTCTTCGGCCAGGCCTCCATCGTCGAAGCCGATCTGGTCTCGGCTGCCGACGTGGCCGAAAACGGCGTCGACGGCGCCACGGCACTGACCGGCGACGCGCCGCGCACGACCTGCCAGCAGGCCAACGATTGCCTGTATCGCTACAACGATTTCGATGACGACCCGACGGTCTTCACCGACCGGGCCGATTCGGTCTACGAAATCCGCCTGACGCTGCGCTACGACTTCTGATCGACGGATAGCGCTGGAAGGCATTACCGACCCGGACGCCGGGTCGGTGCAAGAGACACGAAAGCCAGCCGGTCTTCCGGCTGGCTTTTTCTTTACAGGCCGCCTTCGGCGAGCCGGGACGTACTATCATCGGCAGTCGGCAGTCGGCAGTCGGCGAAACGACGAAACAACCAGAACACAAAACAAAAGAATATCAATGGCTCAAGCTGAAACCCGTTCCAACGCGCACCCTTCGACGCACTCCGCCCGCGTCTACCCGGCCGGCAGTCTGAACGTTCTTTCGCGCGAGGAAGTCAAGCGTCTGTCGGACGCCACGGAAGAAGTCGGTGATCTGCTCCGACGCTGCGCGCTGGCGGTGCTCAACAGCGGTGAGGCCGGCGACGACGCCGAGGCCATGCTGCAGCGTTACCGCGACTTCCAGATCCGGGTCAACCAGGTCAATCGCGGGATCCGGCTGGAGCTCGAGCACGCGCCGGGCTGTTCGTTCGTCGACGGCGAGATCATCCACGGCATCCGCGAGCTGCTTTCGGCGGTGGTCCGCGACATCGTCTATTTCCACACCGAGATCCGGCCCAACCCGTATTTCGAGCAGGACTCGTCGGAGGGCATCAGCAACACGGTGTTCGAGATCCTGCGCAACGGCCGGCTGCTCGATGCCGGGAGCGACCCGAACCTGGTGATCTGCTGGGGCGGACACTCGATTCCCGACCACGAGTACGACTACTCCAAGGAAGTCGGATACCAATTGGGCTTGCGGGGGTGCAACATCGGCACCGGTTGCGGGCCCGGCGCGATGAAGGGACCGATGAAGGGCGCGACGATCGGCCACGCCAAGCAGCGTACCCTGCCGGGGCGCTATGTCGGGATTACCGAGCCGGGCATCATCGCGGCCGAATCGCCCAACCCCATCGTCAACGAACTGGTCATACTGCCCGACATCGAGAAGCGCCTTGAAGCCTTCGTGCGGCTGGGCCACGGCATCGTGGTGTTTCCCGGTGGCGCGGGTACGGCCGAGGAAATCCTGTTCCTGCTGGGCGTCCTGCTCAACCCGGCCAATCGTGACATGCCGTTCCCACTGATCTTTACCGGTCCGGCTTTCGCGGCCGACTATTTCGAAGAGATCGATCAGTTCGTGCGCGCTGCGCTGGGTGATGACGCCGCTTCGCGCTACAAGATCATCATCGACGATCCCGAAGCCGTCGCGGTCGAAATGAAGACCGGCCTGAAGGCCGTGCGTGATTACCGGATCGAGACCAAGGACGCTTTTTACTTCAACTGGCAGCTGCAGGTCGACTCGCAGTTTCAGCAGCCGTTCGATCCCACGCACGAGGCGGTGGCTGCGACGCCGGTCGCGCGCGACCTGCCGCGCCACGAACTGGCGGCCAATCTCAGGCGGGTGTTTTCGGCGATTGTCTCGGGCAACGTCAAGGCCGACGGCATCCGGCGCATCCGCGAGCACGGCGCGTTCGAGATCCGCGGCGAACCCGACTTGATGGACAAGCTGGATCGGTTGCTGGATCGATTCGTCCGTCAGCACCGGATGAAGCTGCCCGGCGACAAGGCGTACGAGCCCTGTTACCGGATCGTGCGGTGATTGTCGGGTTCTGATTTTGATTCAGATTTCAACTTCAACGCCAAAATCATCGGCATTTGAAGGTGATTTCAGACGGAAAGTCTTCACGGCTTCGACCGTTCAAGCCGGCCTGCACGGCGATGCGGCTTCGTCCCGGCTGTGAAGCCGGTCTTCAAGCCGAATCCAAACGGCGGTGGTCAGCCGCCGGAGTCGTCATCCGACTGCAACATGCGATCGCGCAGCTGCTGCAGTCGCTTGCGCTCCTGCGCATCCGGTTTCCCGGTCTCCAGTCCCGGCTGCATCAGCCGCCGCAGCGCCGACAGCTCGATGCCCCGGGTCGGGATCAGGGTGCTGTTCTCGAGCCGCATGAAATCGCGTTCGGCGCGTTCCCGGCGCTGGTGGGCGAGCATGTCGCTGGCGTCGATGCGCGCCATCGGGCCCTGGAAGGTCATTTCCTCGACCAGCGACTGCAACCGCTCGTCGCCGCGCCCGTGTTCGCCGCCGAAGGCCGGCTGCGGCCAGCGCGCGGCATAGCTGCCGTCGGTTTCCACCAGGATCTCGATCGCGCACCCGTCCGGATGGCCCCTGAGCGCCTTGTTTTCGGGGTTTTGCTGCAGAAACACCAGGTAGCGCGGGCGCTCGTCCCACGGCGCCATGCGCGGGAAATAGCATTCGTTGTCGCTGAGCCCTTGCTCGCGAACGATGAGTACCCCGGTCAGCGGTGCGCGCGACTTGTAGCTGATCAGCGGTCGTAGCCAGGCTTCGCCTTCCACCGGGAAGTCGCGTTCGTACTCGTAATCGATGCGGTCGAGCTGAGCCAGGGCCACGATGTCGGCGGACTCGGCGCGCTCGGCAACCCAGTGCGGCTGTTCCTGGGCCGCCGACAGGAGCGGCGCCAGTCCCAGTGCGAGCAGTGTGAATATCTTCATGACCATGATCGACTGCAGTAATTGAAACGAGTTTCGGGCCGTCAGCGCGACAGTTTCGCGCCCAGGCGAATGCGCTGCCCGGGTGCCAGGTCCTCGGACCAGGGCGGGGCGTCGCGGCCGGTCAGCACGATCACGGTGGAGCCCCAGTGAAAGCAGCCGAGTTGCTCGCCGCGCGCCAGGTCCACCGGCGGGTCGAATGCGCGTTTCCGGATCGATCTGCCCGGGCGTCGATCGTCGGCGTGGCCCCAGGCGGTCTCGATGCCGGCGACCAGCATCGCCGCGACCATGATGACCGCCACGGGACCCTGGCGCGTTTCGAACAGCGCGGTCATGCGTTCGTTGCGCGCATACAGGCGGTCCACGGCCTGGCTGGTGGTCTGCGAGACGCTGAACAGGCGGCCGGGGATGCGCGCGTCGCCGACCAGCGAGCCGGCGATCGGCATGTGCACCCGGTGGTAATCGTGCGGGGCCAGGTAAATGGTCGCGAAGCGGCCCGAGCCGAATGCGTCGGCCCATTCCGGAACGCCCAGCAGCGCCTCGACCGAGAACCGGCGTCCCTTGGCCTGGATGATGGTGCCGCGCTCGATCGTTCCGATTCGGCTGATGGTGCCGTCGCACGGGCTGGCGAACGCGTCGGGGTCGCCCGGGAAGCTTCGCACGCCCGGTTTGAGGTGCCGGGTGAAAAATGCATCGAACCGATCGAATCCGCCCGCCGGGGCCTGGCACTCGTCCAGGCGGACCGGGTAGAGCCGGCTGAAGGTGGAAATCAGCGGGCGCGCCAGCCAGCGGCTGTTCGAGGCTGCATTCGCAACCCGGGTGAGCCCGTGCTGCGGCAGCAGGTATTGCGGCCAGGTCTTCAGCCGGGCCGCCGTCGCGCCGCGCTCAGCCACGCGCGCGTGACAACGCGAACAGATCCGCGGCGATGTCGTCGGCGCTGCTGGCCGGCGGAAAGCGGCCGATCATTCGACCCTGGTCATCGATCATCACGATCATGCCGGAATGATCCACGGCGTAGTAGCCGCTCTCGTCGGGGCTGTGGCGCACGAACATCGCGCCGACCTGGCCGGTGATGGCGCCCAGCGCTTCGTCGTCGCCGGTGATGGCCTTGAACGCCGGGTCGAAGTAGTCCACGTATTCCTGCATGGTCGGACCGGCGTCGCGCTGCGGGTCGACCGAGATGAATACGACCTCGGGTTTTTCCTCCACGCGCATGGCCTCGAGCTTGTCCATCGACTCGGCCAGCACGCCCAGCGTGTCGGGGCAGATATCCGGACAGTTGGTAAAGCCGAAGAACAGCAGCGTAAGCCGGCCCCGGAGGTCGCGCTCGGTAAAGGCTTCGCCGTCGGCGCCGACGAGTTCGAACGGCTGGATCTGGCGCGCTTCCGGGTAGATCGAGGCCGCCTTGAGCTCTACCGAGTCCTCGAGCAGGCCGCGCGCGACGATCAGCGCGCCCAGCATCGCGGCCAGCGCGGCCAGCGCGATCACGAGCGCTCCGCCGGCATGGAGGGCGGGCCGACGCGGGATGGTCCGATTCGGATTGGTTTTCATGGGGCGGATTATATCAATGCTCTATACTGCGGCCGATGAGCCGGAAAGGGGTAAATGCGGGCGAGCAGACGCTTCTGCAATGGGCGGAAAGGGCTGCCGAATCGATGCAGCGCGCCGACCTTTTCTTCGGCCACGGCACCGCAACGGCATTCGACGAAGCCTGCTGGATGATTTCGCACGTGCTGGACCTGCCGCCGGACTTCGACGCCGCAATGCTGGCTGCACGGCTGCGGGCCGGGCAGGCCGACCGCCTGGACCGGCTGCTGCGCGAGCGCATCGATACCCGCAAGCCGCTTGCCTACCTGATCGGTGAGGCCTGGTTCGCCGGGCTTCGCTTTCGGGTCGATGAGGACGCGCTGGTACCGCGGTCGCCGCTGGCCGAACTGGTCGCCGGCGGTCTTTTGCCGTGGCTGGATCTCGACCGTGCGCTGCATGTGCTGGACGTGGGCACCGGTTCGGGGTGCATCGCTGCGGCGCTGGCCTGGCACTGGCCGGAACTGCGTGTCGACGCGGCGGACGTCAGCCCGGCCGCGCTCGCAATTGCCGAACAAAACGTGGCCCGCCTGGGGCTGGCCGACCGCGTGCGCCTGATCGAATCCGATGTGTATGCCGGACTCGATGCCGCGGGGGAAGATCGATCACGCTACGACCTGATCGTGTCGAATCCGCCCTACGTACCCGCCGCCTCGATGGCCCAGCTGCCGGAAGAATACCGGCACGAGCCGGCACTGGCGCTGCACGCCGGCGAAGACGGTCTGGACATCGTGCGCCAGCTGCTGGCCGGCGCGCCGGAGCACCTGAATCCGTCGGGATTCCTGTTGCTCGAAGTCGGGGAAGCCCAGCCGGCGACCGAGGCGCTGTTGGGCGGAATCGAGTCGATCTGGCTTGAATTCGAGCACGGAGGCGAGGGCGTGGTCCTGCTCGACCGCGCCGCGTGCCTGGACTGGCGATTGCAAAACGATGCCTGAGAACGTGCATGTTCGAACGTTCCTTCAAGCGATCCACGGATTATTTGAATTGGCACAGATTTCTGGATTTGAAGTTCTTACCGGGCCTGCTTCGCGTCGTCGTTGACCAGCGCGCGACGTGGCACTTCCGCTCCGGCAAGAAGGATTGCGCCAGGGGCCGTTGAATAACCGCGCTGCATCGTTTTTGCCGGATCATTGTCGAATCCGTGTTTCCATTAACGAGCATAATCAACGGTCTGTGCAAATCTGTGTAATCTGTGGACGTGCTTTTCATCAAGAAAGGATAGCCAATGAGCTTCAATCGATTCGGCAGGGTGCTCAATATCACGACCTTCGGCGAGAGCCACGGCCCGGCCATCGGTTGCGTGATCGACGGTTTCCCGCCGGGCGTGGCGGTCACGCCCGAGGAGATCCGCGCGTCCCTGCTGCGCCGGGCCACCGGCCGGTCGCGGCATACCTCGCAGCGGCGCGAGAAAGAAGACGTGCAGGTGCTGTCCGGCGTGTTCGACGGCACGACCACCGGCACGCCGATCGCGCTGGTGGTCTACAACACCGACGCCAAATCGAAGGACTACACCCGGATCGCGGCCCAGTTCCGGCCCGGCCACGCCGACTACACCTACCACCACAAGTACGGTTTGCGCGACTGGCGCGGGGGCGGACGGTCGTCGGCGCGCGAGACCGCGATGCGGGTGGCCGCCGGCGCGCTGGCGGCCAAATACCTGGATCAGAAATTCGGGATCCGAATCACCGGCTGGCTGGGCCGGCTCGGCGAACTGGAATGCGACGCGAATTTCGTGCCCGAATCGATCGACGACAACCCGTTTTTCTGTCCGGACCCGGCGCGGGTTTCGGCGCTGGAAGACTACATGGACGCGCTGCGCAAGGAAGGCGATTCGGTCGGCGCGCTGGTGCGCGCCAGCGCCAGCGGCGTGCCGCCGGGGTGGGGGGCGCCGGTGTACGCCAAGCTCGATGCCGACCTGGCCGCGGCCATGATGAGCATCAACGCGGTCAAGGGCGTGGAAATCGGCGCCGGTTTCGACAGCGTGGCGCAGAAGGGCACCGAGCATCGCGACGAAATGACGCCGGACGGTTTTCTGGGCAACCAGGCCGGCGGCGTGCTGGGCGGCATCTCGTCGGGCCAGCCGGTAACCGTCGCGGTGGCATTCAAGCCGACCTCCAGTCTGCGCCTGCCGGGCCGCACGGTCGACGTCGACGGCAATCCGGCCGAGATCGTGACCACCGGGCGCCACGACCCGTGCGTCGGCATCCGCGCCGTGCCCATCGTCGAGGCGATGCTGGCGCTGGTGCTGCTGGATCACTACCTGCTGCACCGCGCCCAGTGCGGCGACGTTCCGCCGCAAACGCCGAGGATCGAATGAGTCGGAAGTGGAAGTCGGAAGAATGTTTTGGCGGCTGACCGGAGATTCCGGGGGCGCTCCAACCGCCTCCGATGACAAACCCGACCAATCACCAACAGCCAGCAACGCGAATTCGGAATTCGCCGCCGAATTTCACCGACCACCGACCACTGACCACCGATTCCCGCTATCATCATTCGGCAACCTTCCGAAGATACCTGTTTCATGCCCCAGCCCGCCGAGCGAAAATTCGACGTTGCCGTGGTCGGTGCGACCGGCGCGGTGGGCGAGGTCTTGCTGGAGTTGCTCGCCGAACGCAATTTCCCGGTAGGACGGCTGGCGGTGCTGGCCAGCGCGCGTTCGGCCGGGCAACAGGTGCGCTTCGGCAAGCGCTCGCTGAGCGTGGTCGACCTGGAGGATTTCGACTTCGCCGGGGTCGATTTCGCGTTCTTCTCGGCCGGCGGTTCGGTTTCGGCCGCGCACGCGCCGCGCGCCGCGGCCGCCGGGGCAACGGTCATCGACAATACCTCGCATTTCCGCATGCACGACGATGTCCCGCTGGTGGTGCCCGAGGTCAATCGGAACGTGATCGCCGGAGGCTACGGGCCCGACGTGTCCGGCGGCATCATCGCCAACCCGAATTGCTCCACGATCCAGATGCTGTTGGCGGTCGCGCCGATTCATCGTCGCTTCGGCGTCACGCGGATCAACGTCGCGACCTACCAGGCGGTCTCAGGTGCCGGGCGCAGGGCGATGGACGAGCTCGGCCGACAGACCGCCGACAAGCTCAACTTCCGCGACCCGACCGTGGAAGTGCTCAGCGCACCGATCGCGTTCAACGTCATTCCGCGAATAGATGTCATCGAACCCGGCGGATATACCCGCGAAGAACTCAAGATGCACTTCGAGACGCGCAAGATCCTCGGCGATGATCGAATCGGCGTCAACGCCACGGCGGTGCGGGTGCCGGTGTTCTACGGACACAGCGAGGCGGTGCACCTGGAAACCGAAAACCCGTTCGAGCTCGACGAGGTTCGCGGACTCCTGGAGCGGGCCGAGGGTGTGCGCGTGATCGAGGGCGAGCGCGATCCGATGCCGCTGGTCGACGCCTCCGGCCGCGACGAGGTGCTGGTCGGACGGATCCGGCGTGATATGACCGATGAAAACGGCCTGGATCTGTGGGTGGTTTCGGATAATCTGCGCAAGGGAGCGGCGCTCAACGCAGTCCAGATCGGCGAGTTCCTGGTCGCCCGATGTGTGGCCGAACCGGGGTGACAAGGCGCCGCGCTTCGGTGATTGTTTCCGGAGGTTGCTGCTTGCTATACTCCATGAATATTTTGTAAAAGCATGCGGGGGTCGGATCTGATGAGTCGGGCGCAGCGAAACTGGAGCGAGTGGGCACTGATTGCCGTTGCCCTCATGGTGCCCCTCGGTGCGCAAGCGCTGGGCCTGGGCGAGGCCCGCGTCGAGTCCTTCCTGAATCAGCCGCTCGATGTGCGCATGCGGCTGCTCGACGCGAATGAGGACAATCTCGATTCGCTGACCGTCGCACCGGCCTCACCGGCCGACTACGAGCGCCTTGGACTGATGAGCGATTCCCTGGGCCTGAATCTCGAGGTGCGCGTTGATCGCAGCGTTTCGCCGCCGGTCGTTCGGGTCACTTCCGACCGGGTGGTCACCGACCCGGTCGTTCAGCTGCTGATCGATGCGCGCTGGTCCAGCGGCCGCGTGCTGCGTGAATACACGCTTTTTCTCGACCCGGCCACTGTCGCTGTCGAAGCGCCTGCGCCGGCCCCTGCGCAATCCGAGTCGGCATCGAGCGAAGTCGAGCCCGGGCCGGACCGGGCCGCGCAGCCTGCCAGCCCAACCGCCCGCTCGCAGGATACGGCGGCGCCGGACCGTCCTGCGGCCGCGGCCAGCAGCGGCGCCGGCACCTACGGTCCGGTCGAATCGGGTGAAACGCTTTGGTCGATCGCGCGCGCGAATCTGCCGTCCGGCGAGGTGACGATGAACCAGATGATGATCGCCATCGTCGAGCTGAATCCGAGCGCCTTTCGCGATCGGAACATCAACCAGCTGCTGCGTGGCGCCGAGCTGCGCATTCCCGATGCCGGCCAGGCCATGTCCCGGGACGCCGCTGCGGTTGCGGCCGAGGTCGCGGCACAGAATCGTGCGTTTCAACGCCGTGCAACAGGTGATACGCCGGTGGTGTCCGCGGCCGGTCGCGATGGGGCATCCGGCGCGGCCGACGAACCGGCTTCCGGCGCGGCGGACAACGCCCCGTCGGATACTCCCGCACGCACGTCCGCGGCGGACGGCGCCGGGGACGGTTCGGTCGATCACCGCCTGTCGCTGGTGCCGCCGGACGAAGAGGAAGCGGGCAGCGGGCTGTCCGACCAGGATGCATCGGAAGTTGCCGATCTTCGACAGCGTCTGGCGCGCGCGGAAGAAGAGCTGTATACCGCCCGCCAGGAAGCCGAGGAATTCCAGTCGCGCGTCGAGGAGCTCGAATCCCTGGCGCGCGACAATCCTGGCGCGCTGGGGCTTCGGGACGCCGAGCTGGCCGGGCTGCAGGAAACGCTGCGGGCCGCGCGCGAAGCCACCCGCGAGGATGCCGATCCGTCGCTCAGAGCTCGGGTGTCCCAGCGCCTGGACGAATATCTCGAGGAATCCGTGGCAGCTTCGGCGGGTGCCGATACGCAACGGGCCGAGGCTTCGGGTTCTGCGTCCGGGCCCAATGATTCTTCCGCCGGCGCAACGCCCGAGGCCGACGTGTCGGAATCGGATGCTGAATCCACCGCGCAGGTTGCGCCCGAGCGCACCGTGACCCGGATCGAGCGCTCCGGCGGCCTGCTGAGCAATCCGATGTTGATGCTGTTCGTCGGGTTGGTATTGCTTTTGCTGCTGCTGGCCGGGGTTCGAATTGCGCTGCGTCGCCGCGCGGCCCGGGAAACGGAAACATCGCGGCCCACGGTAGGCCAGGCGGGCACGCAGGCGCAGCCTGCAGGCGGTGTCGAAACGCCGGCCGATCGTGCGCGCGCCCGGGTCGAAGCACGGCCGACCGACCTGGCGGCCCATCTGGGCCTGCTGCAGTCGCTGGGTACGGCCGGCAACGAAGCCCGGTTCGGCGAGGCGCTGGAGCAGATGTTCGAGCACGTCGAGTCCGGCGAAGAACCCGAGTGGCGCCAAGCACTGGAATTGGCGGATCGAGTCATGCCCGGCCACCCGCTGGTCAAGGGCAGCAGTGACTGGGTCCCCGATTCGGAGGAACCGGATCGTTTGGAACCGGCATCCGACATCGACGCGGAATCCGAGGTCGACGAGCTGATGTCGCGCCTCGACGCCGATCTCGAAGAGTCCGACGACCAGGACTGGCTCGGAGAAGAAGCGTCCGAAGAGCCCCTGCCGGAAGGGACGCTGCTGCGTGAAGTCGAAGATCGTGCCGCCACCGCTGCGCGCGAACGGTCGTCGGAGACAGAGGACGATGTGCCGATTGATTTCAGCGATTTGGAAGAGGCCGACGAACCCGGTCGGTTGGCGGACGATGAGCGGCCCAGCGATCGCGGCGAGAGCGAAGATATCGATAACCTGGTTCTTGACTGGGATGACGGTGAAGAAGCTGACCGAACCCGCGATGCCGATACCAGGGCCTCCGGTGAACCGCAAGCTGCGGATTTCGAGGAGACGCCGGTCTTGTCGGCCGATGAGGCCGACGAAGTCGACGATACCGAGGACGACATCTTTGCCCAGAGCGACGACGACATCGACGTCAAGCTGGATCTGGCCAAGGCGTATCTTTCCTGGAACAGCACCGACTCGGCGCGCACGCTGCTCGAGGAGGTCGCGCGCGAGGGCAATGAATCCCAGCAGCAAGAGGCGCGCAAGCTTCTCGACGAGGCCGGTGACGGCCGCGAAGACTGACGCCGCCACGCCCTTTTGCCTGCCGCAGTATCGGTCGTTGGCAGGCCGAGCGCAGTGAACGCCGCCGAACCGAAAAACAGGATCGTGCTGGGACTCGAGTATGACGGCAGCCGCTTCTTCGGGTTCCAGCGTCAGCGCCAGAAGCCCACGGTACAGGAGGAACTCGAACGGGCCGCCGGCCGCGTCGCCGACGGTCCGGTCACCGTTCACTGCGCGGGCCGAACCGACACCGGGGTGCATGCGCTGTGCCAGGTCGTGCATTTCGACATATCGGTCGAGCGCAGCGAGCGCGCCTGGGTGCTGGGCTGCAACAGCCATCTCCCGGCGGGCGCCAGCGTGCTCTGGGCGCGCCATGCCGGGCCGGACTTTCACGCCAGGTTCAGCGCGCGGGCGCGAACCTACCGCTACAGGATCCTCAATCGGTGGACGCGTCCGGGGCTGCTGGCCGGCCGGATTTCCTGGGAGCGCCGGAAGCTGGATGCCGCCCGCATGCACGAGGCCGCCCAGCACCTGCTGGGCGAGCAGGATTTTTCCAGTTTTCGCGCGCCGGGCTGCCAGGCCAAGCACGCGGTCCGGACGCTGAGCGCCATTCGCGTTGAACGCGTCGGCAACGAAGTGGTCATCGAAGTCACGGCGAATGCATTTCTGTACCATATGGTGCGCAACATCGCCGGCACGCTGGTCGAAGTCGGTGCCGGCAAGCGGTCACCGGAATGGGTCGCCGACGTACTCGCAGGGCGAAGGCGGTCGGAGGCGGGCGTAACGGCGACCGCCGATGGCCTGTATTTCGTCGGCGTCGAGTATCCGGATTATCCGGAGTTGCCTACCTTTGAGACGAGCGCGTTTCCGCGCGGATGGAATCTGAGTTGATGAAGGCACCGGTTCGAGTCAAGTTCTGCGGCATCACCCGGGTCGAGGACGCGCTGCTGGCCGCCTCGCTGGGCGCGAGCGCGATCGGCCTGGTATTCGTCGAAGGTTCGCCGCGCTGCGTGTCCCGCGAGCGGGCCGCCGAGATCTGCAGCGTGCTGCCGCCGCTGGTCGGAGTCGTGGGCCTGTTCATGGACGCGCCGGAAGACCGGGTGCGCTCGGTCGTCGCACGGGTACCGCTGAACTGGTTGCAGTTCCACGGCAACGAGACACCGGCCTATTGCGACGCTTTCGGTATGCCCTGGATCAAGGCCTTGCCAATGGCTTCACCGGGTTGCGTGCAGTATCATCAGTGGTCCGGGGCGCAGGCCCTGCTGCTGGACGCGCATGCAGCCGGCGGGATGGGCGGGTCCGGCGAAACGTTCGATTGGGAGAACGCGGTGTTGCCGGATCGTCCCTGGATACTGGCCGGCGGGCTCGATCCCGATAACGTGGGCATTGCGCTGTCGTCGATGGCGCCGCCTGCGGTCGACGTTTCATCGGGTATCGAAAGTGCGCCGGGAATCAAGGATGCCGCGCTCATGCGGCGGTTCATGGAGAGAATTCAAAATGGTTGAAGTGGCTGAAAAGCGAACCGTGTCGTCTGCGGACCCGCGCCAGGCCCTGCCGGATGCCAGCGGGCATTTCGGCGCGTTCGGCGGACGCTTTGTTTCCGAGACGCTGATGGTGGCGCTGGAAGAGCTCGAGGCCGCCTGGCGGAAATATCGCGACGACGCCGATTTTCAGGCCGAACTGGACAGCGATCTGGCCCATTTCGTGGGCCGCCCCTCGCCGCTGTACCTGGCGGAGCGTTTGACCGCGCATGCCGGCGGCGCAAAGATCGTATTCAAGCGCGAAGACCTCAACCATACCGGCGCGCACAAGATCAACAACACCGTCGGCCAGGCGCTGCTGGCGCGCGCGATGGGCAAGAAGCGGGTGATCGCCGAGACCGGCGCCGGCCAGCACGGCGTGGCATCGGCGACCGTCGCGGCCCGGCTGGGCATGCAATGCGTGGTCTACATGGGCGCCGACGACATCAAGCGCCAGGCGATCAACGTGTTTCGCATGAAGCTGCTGGGCGCGGAAGTGATCAGCGTCGAGTCGGGCGCGCGAACGCTCAAGGACGCGCTCAACGAGGCCATGCGCGACTGGGTGACGAACGTCGACGACACGTTCTACATCCTGGGCACCGTGGCCGGGCCGCATCCTTACCCGGCGCTGGTGCGCGATTTCAACGCGGTGGTCGGCCGCGAGGCGCGCCGCCAGTGCGTGGAAGAATACGGCAAGCTGCCGGAGGCGCTGGTCGCCTGCGTGGGCGGCGGCTCCAATGCCATGGGGCTGTTCTATCCGTTCATCGACGACGAGGATGTCGCGATGTACGGCGTCGAGGCCGCCGGGCGCGGACTTTCCGGACTGGAGCATGCCGCCAGCCTGTGCGCCGGCCGGGTCGGGGTGCTGCACGGCTCGCGGACCTACCTGCTCGACGACGACGCCGGACAGATCCGCCATACGCACTCGGTTTCGGCCGGGCTGGACTACCCCGGTGTTGGCCCGGAACATGCGTGGCTGAAGGATTCGCTGCGCGCCCGATACGTGGGCGTTACCGATGACGAAGCGCTGGAAGCGTTCCACCTTTGCACCCGCAAGGAAGGCATCATGCCGGCTCTGGAAAGCGCACATGCCGTCGCCTGGGCCATAAAGCAGGCCAGCCGCATGACGCCTGACCAGGTCGTGCTGCTCAACATGTCCGGGCGCGGCGACAAGGATATCCATACCGTGGCCGATCTGGAGGGCATCAGCATTTGACTCGTTTCAGCAACAGAATCGACCGGCGCTTCGCCGCGCTCGCCGAACACGGCCGCAAGGGACTGATTCCCTACGTGACGGCCGGTCATCCGGACCCCGCCTGGACGGTGGAAATCATGCATGCGCTGGTGGCCAACGGGGCCGATCTGCTCGAACTCGGCATTCCGTTTTCCGACGTGATGGCGGACGGACCGGTCATCCAGAATGCCTGCGCCGCGGCGCTCGAACAGGGCATGACGCTTGAAAAGGTGTTTGCCCAGGTCGCAGAGTTCCGTGCGCGCGACAGCGACACGCCGGTGATCCTGATGGGTTACATGAACCCGGTGGAGCGATGCGGGCTGGAGACCTTTTCCCGCCGCGCCGCGGGCGCCGGGGTCGACGGGCTGCTGATCGTCGACTGTCCGGCGGACGAAGCGGTCGAGACCCGGCGCGTGTTCGCCGAACACGAATTGCATCAGATATTTCTGGTGGCTCCGACCACGACCGAAGCGCGGGTCGAGCGCATGGCGCCACTCGCCGGCGGTTTCATCTATTACGTTTCGCTCAAGGGCGTGACCGGCTCGGCGGCGCTTGACGCCGGCGCGCTCGCCCCGGCGATCGGGTCCATTCGCGACCGCTCGGACCTGCCGGTCGCGGTCGGTTTCGGAATCTCCACGCCGGCGCAGGCCGAGGCGGTCGCAGCGGTGGCCGATGCGGTCGTGATCGGTTCGGCGCTCGTCAGCCAGCTGGACCAGGCCGAAACCGAAACCGCCGCCATCGAAATCGTGACCGAATATATCGGCGGCATCCGCGCCGCGCTGGACCGCTGCGGCGACGCCGTAGCCGCGGAGGCCCGTGCATGACCTGGTTCCAGAAGCTCATGCCGTCGCGCATCCGCACCGAAGGCGGCAAGACGCGCAAGGTGCCCGACGGTCTCTGGACCAAGTGCAGGCAGTGCGAAGCGGTGCTGTACCGGCCGGAAGTCGAGCGCTCGGTGCGGGTCTGCCCGAAGTGCGACCATCACATGTCGCTGACCGGGCGCGTCCGCCTGGATGCGTTTCTCGACGCCGAGGGCCGCGAGGAACTGGGCGCCGGTCTCCGCCCCGCCGATCCGTTGAAATTTCGCGACAGCAAGCGTTACCGCGATCGCCTCTCGGCCGCCCAGAAGGCCACCGGCGAGAACGACGCGATGGTCGTGATGCGCGGAAGCGTGCTGGAATTGCCGCTGGTCGCCTGCGCATTCGATTTCAATTTCATGGGCGGTTCCATGGGTTCCGTGGTCGGCGAGAAATTCATGGCCGGCGTGGATGCCGCGCTGGAAAATCGCCTGCCGCTGGTGTGCTTCACGGCCACCGGCGGGGCGCGCATGCAGGAAGGCCTGTTTTCGCTGATGCAGATGGCCAGGACCTCGGCCGGACTGGCGCGGTTGACCGAAGCCGGTCTGCCCTACATTTCGGTCCTGGGCCACCCGACTACCGGCGGGGTTTCGGCCAGCCTCGGCATGCTGGGCGACATCAATATTGCCGAACCCGATGCGCTGATCGGTTTCGCCGGGCCGCGCGTGATCGAGCAGACCGTGCGCGAGCAGTTGCCGGAGGGTTTCCAGCGCGCGGAATTCCTGCTCGAAAAGGGTGCGATCGACCTGATCGTTGATCGGCGCGAGATGCGCCAGAAGATTCATCAACTGCTGTCGCTTTTGCTGGGCGGACACGGGTACGGACCGCCGCGCGAGGGCCCCGTCGAAGCGGCCGGGGCGGGCGATTCCGCCGGCCCCGATGAATCCGATGAAGCCGGCGACGCTGACGACTGATCCGACTCCGGAGGCGCGCCGTCTCTGGACACTTGCCCACCGTTGAATTGACGCCATGACCGACCTGCCCGCCAGCCTGGCCGGGATGTTGCAGCATATCGAGCGGCGCGCGCCGCCGTCCGGGATCGACCTGGGACTGGACCGCGTGCGCCAGGTGCTGGCCCGTCTATCGCTGCAATTCGGCGCAACCCGGATCATCAGCATCGCCGGCACCAACGGCAAGGGCTCCACGGTCGCATTTCTCGAGGCCATCGCGGGACGCGCCGGCATCACGACGCTGGCGTTTACTTCGCCGCACCTCGTGGCCTTCGGCGAACGCTTCCGCTTCAACGGCGTGCCCGGCGATGACGACCGGATCGCCGACGCCCTGTGCGCCGTCGAACGGGCGCGCGGCGACGTCGCGCTGACCTGGTTCGAGCACGTCACCCTGGCCGCCCTGGTGCTCGCATCGCGCGCATCGCCGGACTGGCTGATCCTCGAGGTCGGCATGGGCGGGCGCCTGGACGCGGTGAATGCGGTCGACGCGGATGTGGCAGTGATCACCTCCATCGGTCTGGACCATCAGCGGTTTCTCGGCCGCACGCGCGCGGCCATCGCGCGCGAGAAGTGCGGCATCGCACGCGCGGGGAAGCCGATGATCGTGGCCGAAAAGCGCCCGCCGGCGGGCATGCTGGATGCATTGCGTCACCAGCGCGCCGACATTTTCCTGGCCGGGCACGATTTCGACTGGCGCTGGCGCGCCGGGCGGGTCACCCTGGACTTGGGCCGGCGGGTGCTGCGCGGAATCGTGCCGGGGTTGTCCGGCCGCCACCAGGCCGGCAACGCGGCGGCGGCGGCGCGTGCGGCGCTGGTCCTGGCGCCGGCGCTCGACGATCGAACGCTGAGCGATGGCATTGCCGGAGCCCGGCTTGCCGGGCGGTTCGAGCGGGTCGCACGTGCGCCGGACGTGATCGTCGACGTTGCGCACAATCCGGCCGCGGCCCGGGTGCTCGCCGCCCAGCTCGAACGCATGCCCGGCGCCAAGGTCGCGGTGTTCGCGGCGCTGGCGGACAAGGACGTCGAGGGCATCGTCCGGCCGCTGGCCGGCGCATTCGAACACTGGTATGCGGCCACGCTGGACGTGCCGCGCGGCCTGCGTGCCGCCGAGTTGATCGAGCGCATGCGCGCGCTGCCTGCCGATCGGTGCGTGGAAGCGTTAGAATCTGTTCCGGACGCGCTGGATGCCGCGCTTGCCGCTTGCCGGCCGGAGCAGACCGTCGTGGTCTTCGGCTCTTTCATCACGGCTGCGGCGGCGTTGCAGGCGCTGGAGCGGCGCCGACAGGAGTGATATTCGTTTGACACTCGGGGTTGCATGGACAAGATCTTGAAGCGGCGCCTGATCGGCGCATCGATCCTGATTGCACTGGCGGTGATCTTCCTGCCGATGCTGTTGGTCGACCCCGATGCGGTCGGCGATGGATCGAATGACGAGGTGGACGTTCCGACAATGCCGGAAGCGGCGCGCGAAGTCCGGCGCATTCCGCTGAATCCGGAAGCCGCCCGGGCGACCGGAGCGGAGCGCGGACCGGCCGGACGCGACGCAGCGCCTGACGGAGGCGCCGAACCGGATGCCGAACGTGTTCGTCCCGACGAGGCCATCGTGCTGCGGCCCGACCTGGAGGAAGCGCGTCCGTCGGGCCGGGACGACGCTTCGGCCGACGACCCGCCGCCGGCGGTCCCGGACTCCGAGCCGCCGTCCGAATCCGAATCCGAGCCGGACGCGGCCGAGCCGGAGCCTGAATCGGCCGCGGAAAGCGAGTCGCCGGAAAGCGGCCGGGCACAGGATGAAGCACCACCGCCGGAGACGGATTCGGACCCCGGCGCCGGGCAGATTTCGCTGGGCGACTGGGTTGTGCAGGTCGCAAGCTTCGGCTCGGCCGAGTCGGCCGAAGAGGTTCGCGCGCGGCTGGAGGCGCTGGGGCATGTCGTTTCGCGCGATGAAATCGTGCGCGGCCAGTCCGTACTCCATCGGTTGCGCACCGGCCCTTACACCAGCCGCGAGGCGGCCGAACAGGCGCTGCAGCAGATCTCGACGACGGTTGCCGGCGTTGAGCCCATCGTACGCGAGATCGACCGCGACCTGCGTGCGGGCATGGATGCCGGTTTTGCCGTTCAAGTCGGCAGTTTCGTCAGCGAGGACAACGCCGAATCCGAGACCGAGCGCCTGGCCGATCTGGCGTTCGAGTCCTTCCGGTTCAGCGAACAGGTCGGTGAGCGGATCATCTGGCGGGTCATGGTCGGCCCGGTGGCCGAGCGCAGTGCGGCCGAGAGGCTCAAGGCACGGCTGGCCGAGCAGGCCGGCGTCGAGGGCCTGGTGGTCAGTTACCCATGAACGGAGCGGATCTCGTAATCATCGGCATCCTGGCGATTTCCATCGTGGTCAGCCTGGTGCGCGGTTTCATCAAGGAAGTGTTCTCCATCCTGGTCTGGTTGGCCGCGATCTTTGCCGCGTTCCAGGTCTCCGGCCCGCTGGCCGAGGCGTTGGCGCCCATGATCGAACTGCCTTCGGCACGAGTGATCGTGGCTTTCGCCGCGGTCTTTCTGCTGGTGCTGACCGTCGGCGGCCTGATCAGTTTCCTGGTCGGGAGAATGATCGAAAAGACCGGGCTGTCGCCGACCGATCGGCTGTTCGGTGCCGTGTTCGGTTTGGCGCGTGGGCTGGTGATCGTGGTGCTGACGGTGATGCTGATGCGCGTCACGCCGTTTGTCGAGGATCCCTGGTGGAAGGAATCGCGCCTGATGCCGACCTTCGAGGTCATGGCCGATCGTGCCCGTGCCTGGTTGCCCGAATCGATGCGCAATCTGCTGAATCCGGAAAACCAACCCCGGCAGTCCGGTATGCCGCAGCGGGCATTGCCGCTGTCGGACACCGATCTCAACAGTAACCTGGAGTAGCCTGAAATGTGTGGTGTTGTCGGGATATTCGGTCGCGGCCCGGTCGCGGCCCGGCTTTATGACGCATTGACGATCGTTCAGCATCGTGGCCAGGACGCCGCCGGCATCACTACGCTGGACGGCCAGCGGATGCGCTCGGCCCGCGGCATCGGCCTGGTGCGCGACGTGTTCGATGCCGGCGCCATGGACGGGCTGAGCGGCGATATCGGAATCGGCCACGTGCGCTATCCTACCGCCGGCTGCGACCGGCCCGACGAAGCCCAGCCGATGTACGTCAATGCGCCCTGGGGTATCGCGCTGGGCCATAACGGCAACCTGGTCAACAACGAATCGCTGAGCGAATCGCTGTTCCGGGAAGACCGCCGTCACATCAATACCGAATCGGATTCCGAAGTGCTGCTCAACGTGCTGGCCCACGAGCTTTCGGAGCGTTGCAACACCACGCTGGCGCCGGAGCACCTGTTCGCGGCCGTCGACGATGTGCACCGGCGCTGTTGCGGCGCCTATGCCGCCGTGGCGCTGATCGCCGGCGTGGGAATGCTGGCATTCCGCGACCCGCACGGCATTCGCCCGGCCGTGCTGGGCAAGCGCGAAACCGCTCATGGCGAGGAATATATCGTGGCGTCGGAATCGGTGGTGCTGGATATCCTGGGCTTCGAACTGATCTCGGACCTGGCGCCCGGCGAGGCGGTGCTGGTCACGCTGGACGGCGAGCTGCTGCGCCATGCCAGCGCGCACGCCAGCGCCCACACGCCGTGCCTGTTCGAGTATGTCTATTTTGCCCGTCCGGATTCGATGATCGACGACCTTTCGGTCTACAAGGCCCGGCTGCGCATGGGCGAGAAGCTGGCCGAACGAATTCTGAGCGAATGGCCCGATCACGACATCGACGTGGTCATCCCGGTGCCGGACACCAGCCGCACCGCCTGCCTGCCGCTGGCCCACCGCCTGGACGTCAAGTACCGCGAGGGCTTGATCAAGAACCGCTACATCGGGCGCACCTTCATCATGCCCGGCCAGACCGAGCGCGCCCAGTCGGTGCGGCGCAAGCTCAACGTGCTGGAGCTGGAGTTTCGCAACAAGAACGTGCTGCTGGTCGACGACTCGATCGTGCGCGGCACGACCTCCCGGCAGATCGTGGAAATGGCGCGCGAGGCCGGAGCAAGAAAGGTTTATCTCGCCTCGGCTTCGCCGCCGGTGCGCTATCCCAACGTCTACGGTATCGATATGCCGGCGACCAGCGAGCTGGTCGCCGCGGGACGCAGCGTCGACGAGGTGTGTGAAATCATCGGTGCCGATCGCCTGATCTACCAGCAACTCGACGACCTGGAAGCCGCAGTGCGCGGGAAGAACACGCAACTCGCCGGCTTCGATTCGTCGTGCTTCAACGGCCGCTACATTACCGGGCTGGACGACGGCTATCTCGAGGCGCTGCAGGCGCGCCGCTCGGACGCCGCGCGCCAGACCCGCCGAGCGCACAGTGCCTGACCGGACCGGAATGCGGCCCTCCGCTTCACCGGGCATTCATCGGCCGACTGCGATCCTCAAGTAATGAGCGAAGCGGTCATCGTCTGGTTCCGGCGCGATTTCCGGCTGGCCGACAACCCGGCACTGGACCGGTCGCGGCGTGATTTCGCGCGCATCATTCCCGTCTACGTCCACGACCCGGACGCCGAAGCGCCCTGGGCGCCCGGCGCGGCCAGCCGCTGGTGGCTGCATCACGGGCTGGCCGAGCTGCGTGACCGGCTCGCGGATCGGGGTGGCCGCCTGGTCATTCGGCGTGGTCCGGCAAAGCGGGAACTCGATCGCCTGCTGGAACAAACGGGCGCCTCGGGCGTTTACTGGAACCGCCTCTACGAGCCGGCGCTGGTCGAGCGCGATCGAGCGATCAAGGCGCACCTGAAATCGCGGGGCGTCACCGCGCGCAGCTTTCGCGCCGCGATGCTGTTCGAGCCCTGGGAGTTGCAAAAAGACGACGAGCGGCCCTACCAGGTCTTCACACCGTACTGGAAGCGCATGCAGCGGGAGTGGCGTGGACTGCAAGCGAATCCCGAGCCGCGCGAACTGGCAGATGACACCGGTTCGCTCGAAAGCCTGAGGCTCGCGGACCTGCAGCTGCTTCCCAAGCACGACTGGGGCGAGCGCCTGGCCGGCTACTGGACGCCGGGCGAACTGGCCGCGCGCCGGCAACTGAGCGCGTTCGTCGAAGACGGCGTGGCGCGCTATGCTTCCGCGCGCGACCGGCCCGACCGCCAGGGCACATCGTGCCTGTCGCCGTATCTGCATTTCGGCCACGTGTCGCCGGTGCAGGTCGTGAATGCGCTGGAGCCCTCCGGCGAACTGCCGGGCGGCGAGGGCGCGCTTGCGCTCGTGCGCGAACTGGCCTGGCGCGAGTTCTCCGGAAGCCTGCTCTACCATGAACCATGCCTGGCCGATCAGCCGCTGCAGTCACGCTTCGAGGAATTTCCGTGGCGCGCGCCGTCCGATTACGCCGACGATCTGGAAGCCTGGCAGCGCGGTCGTACCGGCGTGCCGCTGGTCGATGCGGGCATGCGCGAGTTGTGGCAGACCGGCTGGATGCACAATCGGGTGCGCATGGTGGTCGCATCGTTTCTGACCAAGAACCTGTTGATTCCGTGGCAGGAAGGTGCGCGCTGGTTCTGGCATACGCTGGTCGACGCCGACCTGGCCAACAACACCCAGGGCTGGCAGTGGACGGCCGGTTGCGGCGCCGACGCCGCGCCTTATTTCCGGGTGTTCAATCCGCAGCTGCAGGCCGAGAAGTTCGATCCTGCCGGTAAATACATCCAGCGCTGGTGTCCGGAACTCGGGGGACTGGACGCCAGGTCGCTGGCGCGCATGAGCGACGTTGACCGCGAAGCCAGGGGATATCCGGCCATGCGGGTGGACTTGAAGCAGACCCGACGCCGGGCGCTGGACGCTTTCGAGGCCATCAAGCAGTGATCCATGGCGCGCCGTTTACCGGTTGCGCGCATTGAATGCACTGCGGAAACACCAGTGCCACGGCTCCCATTCGATGCCATGGCGATTGTGCTTCGGAAAAGATTCGCGAAATCCGTAAAAGCGAGCTTGTGACTGCAGCCATTCATATGCGCGCGACATTGCAAACTCCTGCCACAACGGCGTGATCCCGGGCGTCGTCAGGTCCAGCGCGTCGCCGCTGTGGTGTTCGCTGTAGCCGGGCGCTGCGCTGGCCCTGAGAATGCGCTCCATTGGCTGGTCCGACGACAGCTTCTTGCCAATCAGGGTCGCCTGGTACTGCGCGCTGCGAAAACCCGAGACCACCTGAAGCTCGACGCCCTGGTATTGCGCCGTCGTCTTCATTGCCTGCCAGGCTTCGGCGGCTTGTGGCGAAAGTTCGACGTCGCGATTGAAGATATCGGGTCCGATGGATATGCGCTCTTCCGCCTCCCGCACGAGCCGAAGGCGGTGTTTTACGCCATAATCGGCCGGAATCCCGAGTTCGCGATGAATGTCCGCAATCTTGTGCTCCCAGTCGCTCGCCTCATCCAGCAGGCGCTTCGAGAGATCGACCGGCTGGCTGTCTTCGGGCAGGCCGGTGGCCCGGTAGCCCATGCGTTCCATGAATGCCCAGGCTTGCGTTTTGACGGTGCAGGTCAGGCGCTGTATGCCGTATGAGCGCGCCGTGTCCTCGACCCCCTCGATCAGCATGCGCGCCGTATCTGCGCGCGCCTGTTTCGGGTCCAGGTACATCGCGAGCAGTCGGGCATGGTCCAGATCCAGCGCTGCCATGCCGGTCAGCTTGCGATCGTCGATGGCCAGTAGCAAGGCGCCGTCGGGGAGCAGTCCGGCCAGCCGCTTGCGGATGCTGTCGGATTGGGTGGCATGACCGGGTTTCATGAGATCGGGAAGGCGGCCGCGAACCAGTTCGGCCAGTTTCGGAAGTTCAGCCGCACGCGCCGGACGAATGCGGACCTGTTCCTGTGTAGATTTCATAGCAAGTATCCCATGCTATATTCCGATCGATGAAGACTCCCCCCGGTCTCGAAGTCGTTCTGAGCTCGGTGTTAGTATCGCTTACCTTTGTTGCGTTTGCAGCACTGATGCTGGTGTTGCCGCTGTATCGGCTCGCGGTCGTCCACTGGCCGGAACCGATCATCGAACACGTCTATGCCGACGGTACGACGGGCCTGCACGAATCAGTGCCCGCGATCGGCGACAACGGGGTGGAGCGAAGCCGGCCGCTGACCGCTGCGCGCATCGAGTTCGCCGACGGCAATCGAGTGCTCGGCTACGTGGTGTCGGTGCGCAATGCCGGCGGTGTGATCGAGCAGCCGCCGTCCGGCACGGCCTGGCAGCCGGTCACGCGCGAGTGCGAGCTTGCCTTGATCCAGCCGGGTGAACCGGTCGCGTGGCGGGCATGCGCAGAGATCGTCGAGGTTTCCAAGCCCAACCGCATGCGCCTGGTTACGCGCGCGAGGCTGGCGGTTGCGCGCGCCTTTCCGGGCCTGCTTTCGCCCTGAGGCCGCACGGCTTCGCGCCGGTCGATGTCGTCGGGCGTCTGCATGTTCTGCGCGATGGTCCAGGTCTCGCGGTAGTGCAGCCGGTCGTGCGCCGGCAGCAGCCAGGATGCCAGCGATTTGCCGGACGCCGGCGTGCCGCCGGTTTGTCGGTGAGGCGCGTCGAACGGTTTCGTCAGGCAAGAATCCGGATCTCGGCGATGTCCGAAACGCCGCGGTCGATCATCATCAAGCGGTCCACGCCCAGCGCCACGCCGGCGCATTCGGGCAATCCTGCCTCGAGTGCCGCGATCAGCCGGTGGTCGATCGGCATGGGCCGAAATCCGAGCTCGTTCCGGCGCCTGTTGTCGGTTTCGAAGCGGTGGCGTTGTTCGACGGGGTCGGTCAGTTCACGATAGCCGTTGGCCAGTTCCAGGCTGCCTGCGAAGACTTCGAAGCGCTCGGCCCATTGCGGCTCGCCGGGTTTGAGCCGGGCGAGTGCGGCCTGGCATGCGGGAAAGTCGTGCACCACGGTCAGCTGACCATCGGGCAGGGCGGGCTGCAGTCGGGTGGCGAACAGCCAGTCCAGCAAAGCCGGACGGTCGAGGTGCTCGGGCGCGTCCTGCGCGACGGTGCGCAGTTCGGCGTCGCTGGCGGTTGCCGGATCCAGCCCGGCGTGCTGCAGCATCAGGTCGCGCCAGGCAATGCGCCGACTGGTCCAGCGCGTGTCGGGCGTGAGTTCGCGAACCAGTTCCAGCACTTCCTCGGCCAGTTCGGCCCACTGCCAGCCGACCCGGTACCACTCCAGCATCAGGAATTCCTCGCGGTGCCGGCGCCCGCGCTCGCCGGCCCTGAATACGGGACCCAGTTCGTAGAGATCGCCGACGCCGGCGGCAAGCAGACGCTTGTGCGCGTATTCCGGGGAAGTGCGCAGGAAGCGGCCATCGGCCAGCGGTACGCTTTCGGTATGCACGTCGGTGACGCCGGTCTCGGTGACCACGGGCGTAAAGACTTCGATGACCTCGCGCCGGTCGAAGAATCTCCGGATCCGTTTGATGCAGCGCGCCCTTTGGCGCGCGTTTTCGACCTCGACCACGCGCGGCTCCGGGTTCAGGCCCGCACCGGGTGCGGCACCGACAGTTCGGAAAGCACCAGCTTGAGACCCATTCGGGCAAGCTGGCGCCGCTCGAGTTCGAGACTGCGCGCCGAAAGTGGATGGCCTGCCAGCCAGCCCGGCGGCAACGCAAGCCGGAGGCCGCTTTCGGGCCCGCCGGACAGCGCAAAGTCGGGCAGGTCGGTGTCGGTGCGCGAGCGCGCCAGCGCCACGGCCAGCCTCAGGATGGCGAGCATCGGCCGGGCCGCGCCGTGCAGCCGGGCCGGCAGCGCGTCCAGCGCATCGTCGGGCAGCTTGCGCCGCTGGTAGCGCAGCATGAAGGCCATGAATTGCTGTTCCTGGTGGGTAAAGCCGGGCATGTCGGAATGTTCGACCACGTAGGCGCTGTGGATCTGGTAATGGCTGTGCGCGATGCCCAGGCCGATTTCGTGCAGCTGACAGATCCAGTCGAGCAGATCGCGATGAACACGGTTGAGCCCGAACTCCTCGGTGATCTGCTCGAAAGCGCACAGGGCAAAATCGCGCACCCGTTCGGCCTGGTCTTGATCGACCTGGAAGCGTTCGGCCAGGCCGACCACGGTCTTCTCGCGCGGATCGCGCTGCTCCAGTCGCCCGACCTGGTCGTGTAAAAGACCTTCGCGCAGCGCAAACGGGCTGACGTCCAGCCTGTCGATGCCGAATTTCTGCATGCACGCCTGGAGTACCAGGATCCCGCCGGCGATGACCGGCCTGCGCGAATTGGACAGGCCGGGCAGGTCGACCTCGTCGACGTGGCCGAAATCGATCATTTTCTGCGCCAGGGCGTCGACCCGGGCGGCGGGAATGGGGTCGGGCAGGGTGTCGTTTTCGGCGGCCAGGATCGACTGGACGGCGCGGATGGTGCCGGAGGATCCGATGGCATGCTGCCACCCGGTTGCGGCAAGCTTCGGCGCGATGGCCTGCAGTTCGGTCGCGATTTCTTCGCCCGCACGGCGCCACCGGCGGGCGGTGATCCGGCCCTTGCCGAACGCTCTGCGCGTGACGCTGACGCAGCCGAACTGGATGCTTTCGGCGAAATCGGGATCGCGCTCCAGACCTGCGGCGAACTCGGTGGACCCGCCGCCGATGTCGATCACCATCCGGGCGCGTTCGCTGAACGCGGTGCCCTCGTTAACCCCGAGCCAGACCAGGCGCGCCTCTTCGCGGCCGCTGATGATGTCGATCGGAAACCCCAGTGCGGTCTCGGCCACGACCAGGAAGTGCTGCGGCTGGTGCAGGCGTCGGAAGGTCTGGGTGCCGACGGCGCGCACCTGGTGTTCGGGAATCCGGGCCAGGCGCTGGCCGAAGCGGGCCAGGCATTCCAGTGCCCGCGAGCGGGTCGTTTCGTCCAGCCTTCCGTTCGCGTCCAGGCCGCCGCCGATGCGGACCATTTCGCGAATCTTGTCGATGACCCGAAGCTCGCCGCCCTCGCGTCGGGCCACGAGCATGTGAAAGCTGTTGCTTCCCAGGTCCACGGCGGCGTAAAGGTTGCGATGGGGCATGCGAAAAACGCTGTGGCTTCGATAGCTGGATGATAACCGCTGGCGGTCGGTCGGCTCGCGCGTCAGTCGGCCTGGTCGGCGCGGCGCATCAGCAGTTCCTGTGCGATGCGGGGATCTTCGCCGTCTGCCGGCCAGGCGTGTTCGTAGCTGCCGTCGCCGTTGAGGATCCAGGCCTGGCGGTTGTCGCGAAATGCCAGGTCGATCGCCTCCTCGCCGATGCGCGCCGCGATGGCGTCGCCATGCAGCGGGAATGCCGTCTCGACGCGCTGGAACAGGTTGCGTTCCATCCAGTCGGCGCTCGAGGCCCAGACCTCCGGTTCGCCCCCGTTGACGAAGCGGTAGACGCGGGAATGCTCCAGGAAGCGCCCCAGCAGGGAGCGGACGTGGATATTTTCCGAAAGTCCTTCCACCCCGGGACGCAGACAGCAGGTGCCGCGGATGACCAGGCGAATCGGAACGCCGGCGCGCGAGGCCCGGTAAAGCGCCTGGATGATTTTCGGCTCGGTCAGCGAATTGAGCTTGGCGTCGATGCCGGCCGGCTTGCCCGCTTCGGCATGCGCGATCTCGCGCTCGATGCGTTCGAGCAGGAAATCGTGCAGGTCGAATGGAGACTGCACGATTTCGCGCATCCGGGCGGCATGGCCCAGTCCGGACAGCTGGATGAACAGGGCGTGTACATCCTCGCCGAATTGCTGGTCGGCGGTCAGCAGCGCGAAATCGGTATAGCCCTTGGCCGTGCCCTGGTGGTAGTTGCCGGTACCCAGGTGCACGTAGCGGCGAATCGTGCGGCGTTCGCGGCGCACGATCAGCAGCATCTTGGCGTGGGTCTTGTGGCCCACTACCCCGTAGACCACCTGCACGCCGGCTTCCTGCAGGCGCGTGGCCAGCGTGATGTTGGCCTCTTCGTCGAAGCGTGCGCGCAGCTCGACGACCACGGTCACGTCCTTGCCGGCTCTTGCCGCTTCGATCAGCAGGCTGACCATGGCCGAATCCGCGCCGGTGCGGTACAGGGTCTGCTTGATCGCCAGCACTTCCGGATCGGTTGTCGCCTGGCGCAGCAGTTCGACGGTCGGCGCGAAGCTGTCGTAGGGATGGTGGAGCAGGAAATCGCGCCTGCGCAGCGCGGCGAACAGGCTGTTGCCGGGACCCAGGGCCGCCGGCACGTGCGGATTGAACGCCGGGTAGAGGAGATCGGGTCGGTCGGCCTCGTCGCAGAGCGCGATCATCCGGTTGAGGTTGACGGGGCCGTCGCAGCGATAGACGTCGCTTTCGTCCAGGCCGAACTTGGTGGTCAGCAGCTTGGCGACTTCATCGGAACAGTTGCTGGCCAGCTCGAGCCGCACGGCTTCGGCGAACCCGCGTTCGAGCAGTTCGCCTTCCAGCGCGCGCGCCAGGTCCTCGATTTCTTCTTCGTCGACGAACAGCTCGGAGTTGCGGGTGACCCGGAACTGGTAGCAGCCGCGTACCTGCATGCCGGGAAAGAGTTCGTTGATGAATGCGTGCAGGATGGACGACAGAAACACGAAATCGTTGGGCCCGCGCGAATAGCTCTTTGGAATCCGGATCAGCCGGGGCAGCGAGCGCGGCGCGCGCACCAGCGCCAGCCCCGGGTCGCGGCCAAACGCGTCGGCGCCGTCGAGTTCCACCGCGAAATTGAGCGATTTGTTCAGGATGCGCGGAAATGGATGCGCCGGGTCCAGGCCCAGCGGGCTGAGTACCGGCATGAGTTCGCGCTGGAAATGCTGATGCAGCCAGCGCTGCTGGCGCCGGTTCCACTGCGAGCGTTTCAGGATGCGGATCTGCTCGGATTCCAGGGCGGGAGTCAATTCCTCATTGAGGACCCGGTACTGCGCCTGGACCAGTTCGCTTGCCGCGGACTGGATTGCGTCCAACGTGGCCGTAGGCGTGAGGCCGTCTGTGCCGGGCTGGGTGGCGCCGTGCTGCAGCCGCTGTCGAATGGAGGCGACGCGTACCTCGAAGAACTCGTCCAGGTTGGTGCACGAAATGCACAGGAAGCGCACCCGCTCGAGCAGTGGAACCTCCGGATCGCGCGCGAGCTCCAGTACCCTGCGGGTGAAGCACAGCAGGCTGAGCTCGCGGTTCAGATAAAGTTCGGGCGCATCGAGATCCTGCTCGCGCCAGGTCGACAGGTCCGGCGCCGACTGCCCGATGCGCCGGGCGGGACCGGGGCCGGTCGGATCAGCGGCTTCGGCCCTGGCGGACGACCTGGCTTCCGACGTCATGCGATGTCCGAGAACCGATAGCCGTGTCCGCGAACCGTCTGGACGAAGCCGGCGAGCCCGCCGGGCTCCAGCGCCTTGCGCAGGCGCCGGATATGGACGTCGACGGTGCGTTGCTCGACGGTCTGGCCGTCGGCCCAGATTTCGGCCAGCAGCTGGTCCCGGCTCCAGGCCCGGCCGGGCCTGGACATGAACAGCTTGAGGATGCGGAATTCGGTCGGGCCCATGTTCAAGGGGCGGTCGCCGGCCATGACGCGGTGCGAGTCCAGGTCCAGCGTCAGGCCGCCGACCTTCAGCGTGTCCGTCCCGGCCGACGCGCCCGGGCTTGCCGATCGCGGCTGTGCGCGCCTGAGCACGGCACGCACGCGCGAGATCAGTTCGCGCGTCGAGAACGGTTTGACCATGTAATCGTCGGCGCCGCCGTCGAGTCCGCATGTACGGTCCCGTTCGGTCCCGCGGGCGGTCAGCATGATGATCGGGAGGTCCTCCAGCCCGCTCATGCCGCGCACGGTGCGGGTCAGCTGCATGCCGTCCAGGTCGGGCATCATCCAGTCCAGCACGATCAGGTCCGGAATGCTGTCGGTACTGCCGAGACGTTCCAGCGCCTCGTTGCCGCCGGCGGCGAGCTCGACAGTCATCTCGGCCCGACCGAGGCTGAACGCGAGCATGTCGCGAATCGGCGCTTCATCGTCTACGACCAGGATGACGGGTTGCATGAGCGGCAGGCATGTTGATGACCTCCTTCGATTATCCGAGTGTTTGTGACCGATTCGTTACAGCTGTTTTTCGATCGTGTGAAGGCTGCCGTGCCTATTGATCCTGGTTTGCCTGCGGCGAATCGCCCGTCATACGCAGGCGTTCCACGCGCATCTGGTCGAGCCGGGCCGAAATCCGGGCCCGAGCGTAATAATCCAGGTCGTCCCGGTCAAGCACGCGCTGCAGTTGTTCGATCGCCTGGGACAGGCCGCCGCGCTGATAGTAATTGGTGGCAACGGCTTCGGCGGCGCGCACCGGATCGCCGGCACGATCGGCCGCGCGCGCCAGCATTTCGCTGATGCGTGAGTCGTCGGGATTGCGGCGCTGCTGCTTGAGCAAGATGTCGACGGCCTGCTCGGCGTCTTCCCGGCGCTCGCTCTTGAGCAGGGCGTCGGCGTAGGCCAGCGCGACCAGCGTGCTGTGTCCGTAAGCCAGGTGCAGGCGGTGGAATTCGTCCAGGGCCTCACTGGTTCGATCCTTGGCGAGCAGGTACTCTGCATTCAGGATTCGAAACAGCTGGTTGTCCTCGTCACGCTGCAGGAGCCAACTCAGATGGTCCTCGGCCCGACCGGTCCGTCGCGCTTCGATGTAGGCAAGCGCCAGCCCGTATCGATTGGCCGTCTCGCTTCCTTCGTCGCCGCGCAGCCGCTGGCTGAAATGCTGCACCGCCTGATCGGGATGATCGGCCATGACCACGCGAAGGCGCGCCTGCACCAGGTCGAAGCGCTCATCGCTGCGAGTCGGACGCATCCGGTACTGTCGGGCGCGTTCTCGCGCCTCGGCGACGCGGCCGACGGTGAGCGGATGCGTCCGCAGATATTCCGGCGGCCCCGCACCCTGCGATCGCGCCCAGCGATTGAGGGTATTGAAGAAGTCGGCCATGCCGGTGGGGTCGTAGCCGGCGCGCGCGAGAAGCTGGATGCCGATGCGGTCGGCTTCGGCTTCGTTCTGGCGGGTGTAATTGATCTGCGCCTGCTGCGAGAGACCCGACCCGGCGGCGAGAATCCCCTGTGCGGTCTCGGCATCCATGCCGCCGGCCATGCTTCCGGCCATGACCAGGCCCAGCGTGGCCAGCATGACGGGCAGCGAAACGCGCTGCTGTTCCTGCATGCCGCGCAGCAGATGATTCTGAGTGACGTGCGACACCTCGTGGGCCAGCACGCCGGCGACTTCGTCGGCGGAATCGGCCGCCAGCACCAGACCGGCGTTCAGCGCCACGACGCCGGCCGGCGCCGCGAACGCATTGATGCCGGGAATCTTGAGCACGTGGAAGTGGAAATTCCGGGTCCGGCCGTCGCTGTGCATGACCAGCTGGTAGCCCATCTCGGTGAAATACGAATCGATGACCGGATCGTCGACCAGCAACCCTTCCTGGCGCATGAAATTGCGGAAATCGGTGGGAAACGTCTTCGCCTCGTCCGGCGGCAGCACCGCGCCGGATCCGCCCAGATCGGGCAATTGCACGCCTTCCTGCGCCGGCGCCATGACCGGCTGAAGAGCGATCGTGCAGGCCGCCAGCCAGGTGACCACCCGTCCGGCAAGGCGGCGCGGTCGCCCCTGGTGCGGAAAGCCGGCAGCCGATTCTGGAGATTTCATCGCGTCTATTCCTCGCGAAACTGTATGCAACAATACGCCAACGCGGCAAAGGAAATATCAGTGCGTTCGCGTCCCATCATCAATCAGACCGGATCGCATGAAAGTGGTTTCAATGACTTCGGTGTTTTCCGATTCGGGCATCGATCCGGCGACCCGATTCCGCGCGCTCGAGAAACCTCTGAAAGATCCTGCGCGGAGGCTTGTTCAGAGGCTTCTTGCTCGGAAGTTCCTTGACGTTTCCCGGCGCGCATGACTTCAGACTATATCGCACTGATCCGCAGCAAGCCGTGTTCAACGAGTAACCGGGCGCTGCTCGCCGCGCTGGCCGGCATCGGAACGCGCGATGCGCCGGCGACCCTGTTTTTTCAGGGCGACGGTTGCGAAATGGCGCACGCGCTTGCCGGCGGCGGGCTGGGGCCCATCGACGGCGACCGGTTCGAAACCTGCGTTTGCGCGACCTCCTGGGCGCGTCGCTACGGGGCTGCGTCGCCGCCGGCGCCGCTTCGCGCCGAAAGCCTGGTGTTTTTTTTCCAGCGGCTTGCGCTGGCGCGACGGGTCGACGCGTTCGGTCTCGGCGGATGGTGTTGCTGCCTTGCGCCGGATGCGTCCGCAGCGAATCGTTCGACGCGCCTGCTGCTGGAGGTCGCTTCGGCCCCGGCCGATGAACGCCAGCGGCGCGAAACCCTCGAAGTGGCGCTGGGCGCGGCAGCGCTTGAACTCGAGGCCGGCGTGCTGTTCCGCGGGGCCGGGCTGGATCATCTTGCGGACGCGGGGGCACGCGGCTGGCGCCAGATCACCGACTTCGGGCTGCTGGACATTCTTGCGCAGGATGGCGGGGGCCGAATCGCGCCGGACTTCGGCGTCGTTGCGGTCGATGCCTGCCGGGTCGGGCGGCTGCGCGCCGCCGCGGCGACCATTTTGCTGCTGTAGGGTGGGATAATGCCAACCGAAGGAAAATCGCACCTGGTGGTGGCTGGCAAGCGAATAGAGTTGGGGCCGGATGGTCACCTGCTCGATCCAGGCGACTGGAGCGCGGCCGTCGCCGCGGCAATGGCGCACCGAGACGACGTGGAACTGGACGCGGCGCACTGGTGGCTGATCCGGTTCGTGCGGCAGCATTCAATCGAATACGGGATGCCGCCGCTGATGCGCGTCGTGATCCAGGCCATGCGGCGCGAGGGCGTGCTCGAAGACCCGTCCAGCCGGATCCTGTACCGGCTCTTTCCGGACGGACCCATACGGGAAGCCTGCCGTTACGGTGGCTTGCCGCGTCCGGAAGCATGCATCTGAGCCGTGCCGGATGCTTGTCCGCGAACCGGTCGAATCGAGCAATCGCGCATGCCGCGCTTCAGTGGGAGTGCCGGGGAGCGCAACAACCAACGGAATCGAAAGCAAATGACATCAAAACCGATCGTAATGTATTCGCGCGCCGCCTGCCCGTTCTGCGTGGCCGCGCGCAACATGCTCAAGAGCAAGAACGTGACCTGGACGGAAGTTTCCCTGGATGCCGAGCCCGACAAGCGCGCCGAAATGATCGAGCGTACCGGGCGCAGGACCGTGCCCCAGATCTTTATCGGCGATTTTCACGTCGGCGGCTTCGATGACCTCGACGCCCTGGAGCAGGCCGGTGATCTCGACCGGCTCGTCAACGGTTGAGTGGAGAGCGAGACATGACAGGGAAGACCGAACTCACCGTGATTCGCGGCGACGGCATCGGCCCGGAAATCATGGATGCCACGCTCGGGGTGCTCGAGGCCATGGACGCCGGATTCGACTACGATTTTCAGCTCGCCGGCCTGGCGGCGCAGGAAGCCCGGGGCAGCCTGCTGCCGGATGAAACACTTGAATCCATAACGCGTACGCGGCTGGTGCTCAAGGGTCCGCTGACCACCCCGGTGGGGGGCGGCTTCCGGTCGCTCAACGTCGAGTTGCGCAGGCGCTTCGATCTATACGCGAACGTTCGTCCGGCGATCAGCTTTCCGGGCACGCGCGCGCGCTACGACAACATCGACCTGATCACGGTGCGCGAAAATACCGAGGGTGCCTACCTGGCTGCAGACGCATTCACGTCCGAAGACGGCTCTCGGGCCGAATCGAAAATGGTGACCACCCGCGCCGGCTGCGAGCGCGTGGTGCGCTACGCCTTCGACCTGGCGCACAAGGCCGGTCGCCGCAAGGTCACCGCCGTGCATAAGGCCAACATCCTCAAGGATGTCTCCGGCCTGTTCCTGGACGTGGCCCGGAATACCGCCGAGGCGTATCCGGACATCGAATTCGACGACATGATCGTCGATAACTGCTGCATGCAGCTGGTGATGAATCCGGAACGCTTCGACGTCATGGTCACGACGAATCTGTTCGGCGACATCATTTCCGATCTGTGCGCCGGTCTGGTCGGTGGTCTGGGCCTGGCCCCCGGCGCCAACATCGGTGACGACACGGCGATGTTCGAGGCCGTGCACGGCTCGGCGCCGGACATCGCCGGGCAGGGCATCGCCAATCCTTGCGCGCTGCTGCTGGGCACGGCGCAGTTGCTGGAGCATCTCGAGCGCACGCATGATGCGCGCAAGTTGCGCGCGGCGATCCGGGAGGTGATCAGTTCCTGCGACCGCGTGACGCCAGATCTGGGCGGCACCGGCACGACCTCTTCTTTCGCCGAGGCGATCATCGACCGACTGGGCTGACGCGCGGCCGCAGATGGTTACACGCCGGCGGCCGAATGCTTTCGGCGCCGGAACCGCCCGCAGCCGCGATCCGGTTCGGACGAATGCGCGGCGAGTTTGCCTTCGGCGCGCGCGAAAGGCCGCTGCAATCCGTCGCCGCGGTCCGGCTGTGCCGGACCTGCCGGCGGTTTTCGTCTCGCCGAGACCGGATGGATCTCCAGCGTTGTTGTTTTTTGGCCACACTGGTCGTGCTCGCGGCCTTTCGCAAGCCGGTTTCAAGGCCTTCGGCCGCGATAAACGGGTCAAAGCTGTTGTATTTCCGCCAATGGACGCAGTACACTTGACCCCATTGCATTCTCCGTACAAGCTCGAGCAGATGGTGCGTCGTTCGTTAATCATTGTTTTGCTGCTGGCCGCTCTGGGCGCTGGACCCGAATCCCGCGCCGGCGTCGGCAATGCGCAACTGATGCTGCCCTCTTCCATGGCCTGGTACCTCGCAGGGTTCGAGCTCGGTCCCTGGGAAGCCTACCTGGCCGGTCGGTTGACGCCCGAGCTGGACTCGGTGCAGCGCGCCGAAGTCCCGGATATCAGCTGGCTGCAGATCGATCAGGACATCGTGTTGCCGGATTTCGCCCGTTCGCTGGTCGGCGACTCCGAACCCCCGGGCCTTTCGTTCATGACGTCCCGGCTTTCCCGTTCGTTCCGCTTCGGCGGCTTTCCCGACTCGGGGCCGCAGTCCGGCACGCCGGGTTTCCAGCGCTCCTTGCTGCTGTCCGGCATCACCGGCCAGGTCGATCCGTTCAACAGCGTCAGCGTTTCGGCCGTGCTGGCTTCGCAGCAGTTCAGCCATTCGATGATGGATCTGTCCGAGTACACCGGCGGGTACCGTCCGGTCGATTTCTTCGCGGCCGATCGGGAGCTCTCCCAGGGTGCCGGCCTGCAGCTCGGATTCGCCTCGGAACTGATGCCGCGCCTGATGATGAACGCAAGCTTCCAGTCGCGCATCAACATGGACGAACTTGCCAGCGTACGCGGCGTGCACGGCCAGTCGGCGGATCTCGACATTCCCTCGCGCGTTCGCATGGGGCTGGACATGCAGACCGGCCAGCACACGCTGTTCACTTTCGCGGTCTCGCAGGTGTTCTACAGCGACGTCGGCGCATTTCCCAGCCGGTCGCTGCCGGCGCGATTCAACGCGCTGCTGGGCGACAGCAGCAGCCCGCGCTTCGAATGGGATGATCTGACGGTCTACAGCGTCGGCATGCGCTGGAAGCACGAAAGCGATCTCGAGTTCAAGGTGGACTTCCATACCCGCTCACAGCCCAGTCCGACTGCGCCTTCGCTGATGGCGGCGCTGGAAGACGACCTGGCCCAGCACAGCCTGCTGGTGGGTCTGGGCAAGGGCATCGGCAAACGCACGCGGCTGGATCTAACCGCCAGCTATGCGCCGCCGGAGTTCGCTTTCGGCGGCAACGTGCTGGGCGTGGTCAGCGAGCGGCTGGACCAGGCCGTCGAGGTAGCCGCGCGCCTGAACGTTCGATTCTGATCGTTTTACACTCCGGCCAGCGCCGTGACCGACGTCGCCATGCTCCCAATGTCCTGCCGGCGTGAAATTGCGTTAACCTGCCGACAGCTTCGATTGCGGTAGTGACAGCCCATGGCGATGTTCTCGCAAATCAAGGATTGGTACCACCGGAACTTTTCCGATCCGCAGGTCGTGATTCTTGCGCTGTGGCTGATCCTTGGCGTGGTGCTGGTGATGACCCTGGGGCGCATGCTCGCGCCCGTGTTCGCAAGCGTCGTCGTGGCCTACCTGCTCGAGGGTATCGTGATGCGGCTGGAACGTTTCGGCATTCCGCGAATGCTGGCGGTTACCGTGGTTTTCAGTGCCTTCATGGCCGTTCTTCTGGTGGTGTTCTTCGGCATCACGCCGATGGTGATTCGCCAGGTTATCGACGCCGTGCGCGTATTTCCCGACTACATCAGCCAGATCCAGCAGTACGTGCTGCAGCTTCCCGAGCGTTACCCGCAGATCGTCGGCGAGGGCCAGGTCAACGACATTCTTGAAAGCATCCGGAAGTATGTCGGCGATCAGGGTCGAGAGTTCGTCTGGCCCTCGGGATTGCCTTCCGGGCTGATGTACCTGATCGGTCTGGTCGTGTTCCTGGTCCTGATGCCCATTCTGGTGTTCTTCTTTCTCAAGGACAAGGACCAGATCCTGGCCTGGTTCCGGCGCTATCTGCCGCGCAACCGTGCGTTGGCCATGCACGTATGGCGCGAAGTCGATGCCCAGATCGGCAACTACGTGCGGGGCAAGGTGCTGGAGATCCTGATCGTGTGGATCGTGACCTACACGACCTTCGCGCTGCTCGGGCTGCCGTTCGCGATGCTGATTTCCATGCTGGTCGGCTTTTCGGTGCTGATCCCTTATATCGGCGCGGCCATCGTGACGATTCCGGTCGCAATCGTGGCGTTCATCCAGTTCGGCCTGAATGCGGATTTTGCCTGGGTGCTCATCGCCTACGCGATCATCCAGCTGCTCGACGGAAACGTCCTGGTGCCGGTACTGTTCTCGGAAGTCGTCAGTCTGCATCCGGTAGCCATCATCGTCGCCGTGCTGGTGTTCGGTGGCATCTGGGGATTCTGGGGCGTATTCTTCGCGATTCCCTTGGCGACGCTGGTCAACGCCGTACTGCGGGCCTGGCCGCGAGATACGACGGAATCGGAGGTCGAGGTCAGCGCACAGGCCGACTGAACCCGCGCATGCATCCGAGTGCAATCGAGTGCCTTGAATTCACCAGCCGCGACATCCAGCCGGACTCGGGACGGGTTCGCCTGCGCTGGCGGTTGATCGGGGCCGAATCCAGCCTCGCGCTCGAGGAGCATTTCCATTTCGGCGGCATCGGCGCCGGCGTTCGGCTTGATCATCCTTCAATACAGTCGGCGCTGGACCTGCTCCACTGGCTCGCGGGCGTCAGCTACTGGAAGCTCGCCTGCCGCGGCGAGGTCCGATTTGCCGCCCGGCAGCCCGATGCGTTCCAGGCCGACGCGCTCGAGCGCATTTATCGACACGGTCTGGCCGAACTGGCCTGGCGCAATAGTCTGACGGGGCGCTACTGGCCGGAATTCCCGGCCGACGGTCGCGATTCGTCCACGCATCGGGGGTTCGGCTTGCGCCGTCGCGCGCTGGTACCGATGGGCGGCGGCAAGGACTCGCTGGTCGCGCTGGAGCGCGTGCGCACGCGGGGAATCGGGCTCGAAACGGTACAGGTCGGTTCGGCCGGGCTGATCGGGCGCGTGGCGCGCCGCGCCGGTGCGAGCCACCGCGTCATCGGGCGCGAACTGGCGCCGGAGCTTGCACAGCTGAATGCCGCCGGCGCGCTCAACGGTCATGTGCCGATTACCGCGATCAACGCCGCGGCGCTGGTGCTCGCCGCGCTGCTGTGGAATTTCGATGCCGTGGTGTTCGCCAACGAGCGGTCCGCGGACGTGCCGACCCTGACCGCGCCCGACGGTCAGCCGGTCAATCACCAGTTCGCCAAGAGCCTGGCGTTCGAGACGCTGTTCGGCGAGTGGGTGACCCGCCATGTCGCGACCGACCTCGACGTGTTCTCGCTGCTGCGCCGGGAATCCGAACTCGCCGTCTGCCGGGCGTTCGCGTCGCTGGACCGGTATCACGACGTTTTCTCCAGCTGCAATCGGAATTTCCACCTCGACGGCGCGCGCACGCGGCGCTGGTGTGGCGAGTGCCCGAAGTGCCAGTTCGTATTTCTTGCGCTGGCTCCGTTTGTTTCGGTCCGGCATATGCGCGAAATCTTCGGTCGGGACCTGCTCGACGAGCCGGGCCAGGCCGACGCATTCGCCGCGCTGCTGGAGCTCGACGGTCATCGTCCTTTCGAGTGCGTGGGTGAAGCGGCCGAAGCGCGTGCCGCGCTGGCCGCGCTGGCGGACGACCGGCGCTGGTGCGCACACGCGGTGGTGCGCCAATTGTCGCCCCGGTTGGTCGGGGTATCGGTGCCTGCCATGGCCGAAGTGCTCGAGCCGCGCGGTGCGCATCGCATTCCGGCGCGCTTTCAGCCATGAATCTGGACGCGCTTGGGACCGGACGCAGCCTGGTGCTGGGCTTCGGCCGCGAGGGCCGGGCGCTGGAGCGGGCCGTGCTGGCGCGCGGCATCGAGGCGCGCGTCGAGGTGCTCTGCGACCGTATGCCCGACATACCGCCGCAGGGATGGCCGCTTGTCGTCGGTTCGCTGGAAGCGGTGGCCGAAAGACCCGACCGGGTGCTCCGTTCGCCCGGGGTGCCGTGCGCGCATCCGGTGCTGCGACGCTGGTGCGCGGCCGGAGTCGAAGTCACCTGCATCTCGTCGCTCTGGTTCGGCGAGCGTCCGGGCGCCCGGGTCGTGGCGATCACCGGCAGCAAGGGCAAAAGCACCACCGCGGCGCTGGTGGCGCACATGCTTTCGGCGGCGGGCCGCGAGGTCGAGCTCGGCGGCAACATCGGCGTGCCCATGCTGGATCTGCTCGAGGCCCGGCCCGACTGGTTCGTGGTCGAATTGTCCAGCTACCAGCTGGCCGACCTTCGAGGCCATGCCTCGATCGGTGCGATCACGCGGCTGTTTCCCGAGCACCAGGACTGGCATCGCGGCGTCGAGCCCTACTACGCCGCCAAGCTTCGACTGGTCGAGCTGCTTGGCGGCGACCCGCTGTGGATCAACGGCGCCGATCCGGTGCTGGCGCGTGCCGTGGCCGAACAGCCGGGCGTGCGACGGATCAACGTCCGCGGCGGCATCAGTGTGGCGGAAAACGGGATTCGCCTCGGCGAGCGGCTGGTGCTGTCGGCCGATGACAGCCCGCTGCCGGGACGTCACAACCTGGACAACATCGCGCTTGCACTGGCCGTGGTGACTTCGGTGACCGGAGACCTGCCCGGGGCCTGCGCCAGCCTCGCTTCGTTTCGCCCGCTGCCGCATCGCCTGGAACGGGTGCCGGTCGAGCTGCCGCAGCCCTGGATCAACGACTCGATCTCGACCACGCCGTACGCCACGCTGGCCGCGTTGCAGGCTACCGACGGTCCGGTGGTGCTGATCGTCGGCGGACTGGAGCGCGGGACCGACTGGTCGATGATTGCCGACCATTGCCGAGCCCATCGCCTGGCGGGCCTGGTCGGGTTGCCCGACAACGGTGCATCGATCTGCCGCGAGCTCACGGCCATGGGCGCGGTCGACCCGGCGCATGCCGTGACCGTCGCGGGCATGCCCGAGGCCGTTGCGCGGGCCCGCAACCTGTGCCGTGAAAGCGCGTCGGTGCTGCTGTCTCCGGGCGCGCCGAGTTTCCCGCATTTCCGCGATTTCGAGCAGCGCGGCAACGCGTTCATAGCAGCGGTCAGGGAGCTGAAACGGTCAGAGTGAACGGTCGACGGCGAACCGGGCCAGCAGTTCCAGCGAGTCGCGTTCCGGACTGGGCGGCACCGGCGCCAGGGCCGTGCCGGCGCGTTCGGAGAATTCGACGGCGCGCTGGCGGGCGCCGTCCAGGGCGCCGGTGTTTTTCAGAATCGCGCGTACGCGGTCGAGTTCGTCGGTGCCGCCGGCCTGAATCGTCTGCGTCAGAAACCGCCGATCGTCCGACCCGGCCGCCTGCAGCGCCAGGATCAGCGGCAGCGTCACCTTGCCTTCGGCCAGGTCGTCGCCGAGGTTCTTGCCCAGCGATGCGTCGCGGCCGGAATAGTCCAGCCAGTCGTCGGTAATCTGGAAGGCCTGTCCGAGCGCAAAGCCGAAATCGGCCAGGGATTGCTCGACGGTCTGCGCGCTGTTCGACAGCACCGCACCGAGCCGCGCCGCGGCCGCGAACAGGCAGGCGGTCTTGTCTCCGATGACGCGCAGATAGCCCTGCTCGTCGAGTTCGGTGTCGCCGAGCTGGATGAGCTGCAGCACTTCGCCGGCGGCGATGGTGTTGGTCGTGTCGGCAAGAATCGACATGATCCGGTTCGATTCCAGTTCGACCATCAGCTGGAAGCTGCGCGAATACAGGAAATCGCCGACCAGCACCGAGGCCGCGTTGCCCCAGACCCGGTGTGCGGTCTGCTGGCCCCGGCGACGCTCCGAGCCGTCGACGACGTCGTCGTGCAGCAACGTCGCAGTGTGGATGAATTCGATCACCGCGGCCAGCTGCGTGTGGGCGCTGCCGGCGTACCCGCAGGCGCGCGCGGCCAGCAGGTGGACCAGGGGGCGCAACCGCTTGCCGCCGGCATTGATGATGTACTCGCCGATCTGGTTGACCAGCAGCACGTCGGATCTGAGCCGTTTGCGGATCAGGTTGTCCATGGCCTGGCGGTCACCGGCGGTCAGGCTCATGATCTCGGTCAGCGAGCTGGGAGACGTGATCGAACTGACATGATTCATGACCGGGATTATACGTTTCACGGCGGTGCCGGGCGTTCCGGAATTCGTCACCGGGTCGGCGCGGGTTTGCGCCCAGGCGGTTCGCGTCGGTTTTCGGACCGGACCGGGGGCGGGAAATCGATCGGCGGTGCCGGAAAAGTGCCTCGAACGCCGGCGTGGTGCGCAATGGCCCATGTGCTAGACTTTTGCGCTGGATTGAACATCGGTGAGCAAGCAAAAATGGCGCGTGGAATCAACAAGGTCATTCTGATCGGCAACCTGGGGGCGGATCCGGAGGTTCGCTACACTCCGGCCAATACCGCGGTCTGCAACATCCGGCTCGCGACTTCCGAGCAATGGCGCGACAAGCAGACCGGCGAGCCGCAGGAAAAGACCGAGTGGCACCGGGTCGTCATGTTCAACCGACTCGGAGAAATTGCCGGCGAGTACCTCAAGAAGGGCAGCAAGGTCTACATCGAAGGTCGGCTGCAGACGCGCAAATGGCAGGGCCAGGACGGCCAGGACCGTTATACGACCGAAATCGTCGCCAATGAAATGCAGATGCTCGACGGCCGCGGCGGCGCCGCACCCATGGACGGCGGCGGCTACGGCAACCGTCCGCAACAGCAGCCGCAGGGTTCCGGACAAGGTTCGGGGCCGGCCGACGACGACCTGGCCGACGATATCCCGTTCTGACGCCGCCCAGGCGACTCTCGACCCGGAAAGGATTTCATGAATACGTTGCTGGTCACCGGGGGCGCCGGTTTCATTGGCGCAAATTTCGTGCACCATGTACTGGACGCCACCGACATGGGCGTGGTCAATCTCGACCTGCTGACCTATGCGGGCAATCCCGATTCACTGGCGGGTCTCGATCCGAATCGTCATCAACTGGTGCCCGGCGACATCGCCGAGACCGCGATGGTGCGCGAGTTGCTCGATGCCCATCGACCCGACGCGATCGTGCATTTTGCCGCCGAAAGCCATGTCGATCGCTCCATAGACGACCCGTCGGCGTTTGTCCGGACCAACGTGCTGGGCACCCAGGCGCTGCTCGACGCCGCGCTGGATTACTGGCAAAACGATTGCCCCGACTTCCGATTTCTGCATGTATCCACCGACGAGGTCTACGGTGATCTCGAGCTCGACCAGCCCGCTTTTACCGAGCGCCATCCGTATCAGCCGAGTTCCCCTTACGCGGCCAGCAAGGCGGCGGCCGACCACCTGGTCAGGGCCTGGCACCGCACCTGGGGCCTGCCGGTGGTCATCACCAACTGCTCCAATAACTACGGCCCGCGCCAGTTTCCGGAAAAGCTGATTCCATTGATCCTGATCAACGCGCTGGAAGGGCGCGAGTTGCCGGTTTACGGCGACGGTCAGCAGCGCCGCGACTGGTTGTTCGTGGCCGACCACTGTCGCGCGCTGTTGCGGGTGCTGGAAGCCGGCGATTCCGGGCGAACCTACAACGTCGGCGGCAATGCCGAACGGACCAACCTGGAAATCGTCCACACCCTGTGCGATCTGCTCGACGAGCGTGTACCGGCCGCAAGACCCCGGCGGGAACTGATTCGATACGTGACCGATCGTCCCGGTCACGACCGGCGTTACGCCATCGACGCCGCGCGCATCCGGAAAGAGCTCGGCTGGCAACCCGCGATGGATCTGACCACCGGGCTGCAGGCAACCGTCGACTGGTACCTCGAAAACCGCGACTGGTGGCAGCGCATCCGGGACGGCTCGTATCGCGGCGAGCGGCTGGGCGTGCGCGGCGAAGCGCCATGAAGGCGCTGACCGGCGGCGGCCGCCGCGGGAGGCGGCGATGAATGTCAGCCAGACCGGCTTGCCCGGCGTGAAGCTGATCGCGCCCGAGGTATTCGGCGACGCGCGCGGCTGGTTCCTGGAGAACTGGCGCGCCGAGCGCTTTACCGACCACGGCATCGATCTCGGCGCCGCGCAGATCAATACCAGCCACAGCGGCTTCGGCGTATTGCGCGGCCTGCATTTCCAGTGGCCCGAGCCCCAGGGCAAGCTGGTCTGGGTGTCTGCCGGTCGGGTTTTCGACGTGGCGGTGGACATCCGCAGCGATTCGAAACATTTCGGCTGCTGGACCGGGGTCGAACTGAGTTCGGAAAATCACTTGCAGCTCTGGATTCCCGAAGGCTTCGCGCACGGGTTCCAGGTCCTGTCGGAGCATGCGACGTTCTCGTACCTGTGTACACGGCCCTATCGTCCCGATTACGATGCCTGCGTGGCCTGGGACGATGAGACCGTCGGCGTCGACTGGCCGCATGCGCCCGAAGCACTCTCGGCCAAGGATGCGGCCGCGCCGCGGCTGGACCAGATCGACAAGGAGCGTTTGCCCAGATGCGAATCCTGCTGACCGGATGCAGCGGCCAGCTCGGCCGCCACCTCGCCGCCCGGCTTCCCGCCGATGGCGAATTGGTACAGACCGACCATAACGGCGGCGATTTCCAGTGCGACCTGTCCGATCGCCGGCTGCTTGACAAGACCCTGAACCGGGTCAAGCCTGACATTATCGTCAATCCCGCGGCATGGACGGCGGTGGACCGGGCCGAGGACGAACCCGGGACGGCAGCCCGCCTGAATGCGGACATGCCGGGATGGATGGCGGATTGGTGCGCGGCCAATGACGCCTTGCTGCTGCATTTTTCCACCGATTACGTCTTCTCCGGCGCCAGCGATCGTCCGTGGCGCGAAGTCGACGAGCCGGCGCCCGGCAACGTCTATGGCCGGACCAAGCTCGAAGGCGAACAGGCCATCATGGCGAGCGGGGCGCGGGCGGTCATCGTGCGCACCGCGTGGCTGTACAGCCATTTTCCGGGCAACTTCCTGTCGGCCATCCTGGCGCGCGCGGGGCAGGGCCAGCCGCTGAAGATCGTTTCCGACCAGATCGGTTCGCCGACCTGGGCCGGCCATCTGGCCGATGCCAGCCTGGAATTGATCCGGCGCACAGAGGCGCTCCCGCCCGGCTGCAGCCTGTTTCACGTCGCCGGCGACGGGCAGATGTCGTGGCACGAATTCGGAAGCATGGCGATCGAGCGTGCGCTTGCCGCCGGCATTCTCGAGCGGCGCGTGCCGGTCGAGCCCATCGCGAGCGCCAGCTGGCCGCAGAAAGCGACCCGCCCGGTGTGGTCGGTACTCGATTGCGACAAGTACCTGCAATTCACCGGCCGGCCGGTACCTTCCGTTGCCCGCGGCCTCGACGAATGCCTGCAATTGTTGAAGGAGTCTGCATGCTCATCCCCGTGATCCTGTCCGGCGGCGCCGGCACTCGGCTCTGGCCGGTTTCGCGCAAGGCCCATCCGAAACCGTTCATGCGCCTCGCCGACGGCCAGACGCTGGCCGGGGCCACTCTGCGCCGGGCGCTGGGCGCGGTCGACCACGACAACGTGCTGACCGTCACCGCGCGCGATTATTACTTTTTCACCCGCGACATTTATCGCGAAGTTGCGCCGGAGGCCAGCCATTGTTTCGTGCTCGAACCGGAAGGACGCAACACTGCCGCGGCGATCGGCGCCGCTGCGATGTGGGTGCGCGATCATTTCGGCGAACAGGCACGAATGCTGGTCATGCCGGCCGATCATCTCGTCCGCGACACCGACGCCTTCAACCGCGCCGTGCGCCGGGCCGACGCGCTGGCGGCCGAAGGCTGGCTGGTCTGCCTGGGCGTACAGCCGACCCACGCGGAAACCGGGTTCGGCTATATCCGCGCCGGTGAGTCGCTGGCGCACGACGGCGCACGCATCGAAGCGTTCGTCGAAAAGCCGGATGCCGAAACCGCGCAGCGTTACTTCGAAAGCCGTGAATACCTCTGGAACGCCGGCATGTTCTGCTTCACCGCGCGCGGCATCCTCGATGCGCTGGCCGAGCAGGCGCCCGACATTCTTGCCGGCGTCGAGGCCACCTGGGGCGAAACCGGGGTCGAGGCCGATCCCGTCGAGCTCGACGCAAGCCGGTTTGCCGCGGTCCGGAGCGAATCCGTCGATTTCGCGGTCATGGAAAAAGCGCCGCGGCGGGCCGTGGTGCCGGTTGCCTGCGGCTGGAGCGACATCGGTTCGTGGCAGGCGATCAGCGATCTGTATGAAACCGATGGTTCGGGAAACCAGGTACAAGGCCATGCCGTCATCGTGGATACCAAGAATACCTTCGTCCAGAGCGACCAGCGCCTGGTCGCGGCGGTCGGCGTGGACGACCTGGTCATCGTGGATACCGCCGATGCGGTACTGGTCGCGCGCCGGGGACGGGACCAGGAAGTCAAGTCCGTCGTCGAGGAGCTGACGCGGCGCGAACACGATTCGGCGGTTTTCCACCAGACCGTCCACCGGCCCTGGGGCCGCTATACGGTGCTCGAGGATGCCGCCGACTGCAAGGTCAAGCGGCTGGTGGTCCGGCCGGGCGGCGTGCTGTCCCTGCAGCGCCACGAACATCGCAGCGAACACTGGACGGTCGTTTCCGGCACGGCCCGGGTTCAGGTGGATGATGAGCGATTCGAGCTGGGCGCCAGCCAGACCGTGCAGATTCCCGCCGGCTCGCTGCACCGGCTTGAAAATCCGGGACACGACAATGTGCACATCATCGAGGTTCAGACCGGCAGTTATTTCGGCGAAGACGATATCGAACGCCTGGAAGACGTCTATGGCCGCGTATAGCCGCCTGCAGATTCTCCTGCCCGTGCTGGCCGCCGCGGCGGCGATCTTCATTGCGGCGTGTGCAGAAGACAATGGCGCGCCGGGCCCGGCCGGCGAGGTTTCGGCCGAGAGGTTCGAGCAAATCAACCTGGAATGGCGCCGGCGCCGGGCAGCGCGACTCACCGAACCGTATGGCTGGTTGAGCCTGGTCGAACTGGCCGTGCTGGAACCCGGCAGCGCGGTGACCATCGGCAGCGCCCCTGGAAACAACGTCGTGGTCGATCGCGGCCCCCCACGCTGGGGAACGCTGCACGTCGAACACGGTGGAGACCATGTCGATTTCGAAAATGCCGCGGGCGATGCCGTGGTCTTCGACGGCCGCAAGGCGGCATCGGGCCGAATGACGGCCGGTGACGCCGAAGCGCCGACCCGGATCGAGTCCGAGGGCATCCGCATGCACCTGGTCGATCCCGGCGGGCGGCTGGCGCTGCGCGTTCGGGACCCGCAGGCGCCGACGCGCTCGGGGTTCGTCGGGCTGGACTACTACGACCTGAAACCCCAGTGGCGGATCGAAGCCGAATACATCGAGCATCCGCAAGGCAGAACGCTGCAGGTCGCCAACGTGATGGGGCAGCTGATCGAGGAGCCCAACCCGGGCCGGGCGCGGTTCACGCACGACGGCAAGTCGATCGAACTGGAAGCGGTGCAGGAAGACGACCGGCTGTTCTTCATCTTCGCCGATCGAACGTCGGGCCGAGAGACCTATGGCCTGGGCCGCTTTCTTTACGCCGACCTGCCCGACGACGGCCGCGTGACGCTGGACTTCAACCAGGCCTACAACCCGCCGTGCGCGTTCAACGCCTACACGACCTGCCCCCTGCCGCCGCAGGCGAACCGAATCGATGCCTGGATTCGGGCCGGCGAGCGAAAATATGCCGGGCAACCCGGAATCGAAAGCCCGCGCACGCCGCCGCGGCCCTGATTGACCGGTGAAGCGTTCCGGCATTTCGCCGGAGCCGGAAGCTGGAAGCCGGCTCGACAAGTTCCGCGATCGTTGGTAAATCACCAGATTTCACCAGATAGGCGTTTTTTCCAGCGGTTCCCGTATCTAGACTGGAAAACGACGTACATCAGCCGGAATTCGCGCTGATCAGCGGCCAGGTCGAAGGGCCTGGCGTGAGGTCGGCAAATTTGTCGACGAACAGGGAATTCCGGCGCGGTTCGCGATCACCAAGGGATCGCATGCGATCGGTCTACGGGTGGCTATACGGTCGACTTCAGCGCCGGGCTTCGGTTGGAAGCCGATCTGCTCGGCGACTGGTTGATGGGCAGTGGAACCGAAAAGCTGGCTCGGATCTCCGGTCCCGACCGGTCAAACATCCGGATGCCCGCTGAACGTCCCGAGCCGCGTCGAACCGGTGGCTGGCCGCATCGTTCCTTAGTGTGGAATCTGCCGTTGATGGCGGCATCACTCGGGCAGGATTGTGCAGCGATTCCTTATCGGCCGGTGAACTCGGGCTTGCGCTTTTCCAGGAATGCGGCGGTGCCTTCGCGCATGTCTTCGGTCGCGCAGCACAGCGCAAATCTCGCTGTTTCGAACGCCAGCGCGGCGTCCAGCGACATGTCCGGGCCGCGGTCGGTGGCCGCTAGGATGGCGCTTGTCGCGTGCGGTGCGGATTTGGCCAGGCGTTGGGCAAATCCCGTCGCACGATCCAGTACCAGGCCATCGAAGACCACCCCCTGGACAATTCCATGGCGTTCGGCGGTCTCGGCGTCCACGGGCTCGCCGGCCAGCATCATTTCGAGGGCGCGGCCCTTGCCCGCCACGCGTGCAAGCCGCTGCGTGCCGCCGAACCCCGGGATGATGCCGAGCTTGATCTCGGGCAGGCCCAGCCGCGCGCTGTCGGCGGCATAGCGCAAGTGGCAGGCCAGGGCCAGTTCCAGTCCGCCGCCCAGGGCAAAGCCGTTGATCGCCGCGATTACCGGTTTGCGCATGGTTTCGATGCGCCGCATCAGCTGCTGTCCGCGTTCGGAGAACCCGCGCGCCTGGAGTGGCGTCTGGTCACGAATTTCCGAGATGTCCGCTCCGGCAACGAAAGCCTTGTCCCCGGCGCCGGTCACGACGACGGCGCGGACTTCGTCGTCCCCGGCAAAAGTGTCGAAGGCCTGGTGCAGTTCCTCTATGGTCCGACGGTTCAGCGCATTGAGCTTGTCGGGTCGATCGATCGTCACGATTGCGACGGGGCCGCGCCATTCGACCTGGAGATTCTCGAATTGCATGCAGGGTGCATCGCGGATGGGTGAATTCGGGAGTCTACCTCAGTACCGGTCCTGGATCAGTTCGGCCAATGCCGGCAGGTTGCTGCACAACCATTCTGCCAGCACGATGACGAGCTCCTGCAGCCCGGGTGTTTGCCGTCCGTCCGTGATGCTCAGCCATTCCGGAAGCCCGCCGGCGAGGGCGGCCCCGGCAATCATGAGCAGGATTGCCGGGGCGGTTTTCATGAACCGTCGATTTCCTGGCGGATGCGGTACTCGCGCGAGGTCAGCCAGGCCTCCATGCGCTGCAAGCGCTGGTCCAGTTGCCGGTAGCGGTTGTTCAGGCCGGTCACGCCTTCGACCGGCGCGCGGCGGGTCTCGCGCCAGAATCGCTCGTCGGCCTCGTCGGCGTACAGGTTCGCAGGGGCGACCGGCAGCAGTAGCGCAAGCGCGAGATAGCCGACGACGATCACCGCGGTAAATGGGATCGCCAGCAGCACGACCCCGACCCGCAACGCGGTCAGGTTGAAGCCGCTCCAGTCCGAGATCCCGGCGCACACGCCGGCCAGCAGGCCGCGCCGGCGGTTGCGGTAGAGGCGGTGGCGGTTGTAGCTGTCGCTGGATTCAGAGGTCATGATCGGCTTCTCCATTCGGGTGAATCGGCGTCGAGAATGCGCTCCAGGTTGTGGATGCGCTCTTCCATGCGCCGGGCGTTTTCGTGCAGCTCCTGCAGCAGCGATTCGTCCTTGCTTGTCAGGCGCTTGCTGGCCGAATTCCGGGTCGCGTAGTGCAGGATCAACCAGATCGGCAGGACGATGACGATGAAAACGATCAGCGGTATCCCGAGAAAACCGGGCAGTATCAATTCCATGCTGTGCTACTCCTTGCCGGCCCGGCTGTTCTTCAGGGCGTCCAGTTCGGCCTCCACCCGTTCGTCGCGCTGCAGCTGCTCGATTTCATCGTCCAGCGATTTCGCCTTGCGGCCCATGTCCAGCGCCTCGGCCTCGGACTCGATGTGGTCGATCCGGTTCTCGGCCGAGTCGAAGCGATGCAACATGTCATCGATCTTTTCGTTATGGACCTGCTTGCGGCTTTTGAGCTGGTGCTGCGCCGAGCGATGGCGCATGACGATGGCCCGCTGCCGGCCGCGCGCGTCGCTCAGCTTGCTCTGCAGGCGCGCAATGTCGTTGTCGTACTTGGACAGCTGCTCGTCGTACAGCGACAACTCTTGGGACAAGTGCTGAATCCGGTCGCCGAGCGCTGTCTTTTCGGCCAGGGCGGCCCGCGCCAGGTCGTCCCGGCCCTTGTCCAGCGCCAGTTCGGCCTTGCGCTCCCAGTCGAGCTTCTGCTGCTCCAGCCGCTTGAGCAGGCGGGTGCGTTCCTTCTTTTCGGCCAGGCACTTGGCCGTCGCCGACCGGATCTCGACCAGCGTGTCTTCCATTTCCTGGATCATCAGCCGGATCATCTTCTCCGGATCTTCGGCCTTTTCCAGCGCCGCATTGAGGTTGGCGTTGATGATGTCTCCCAACCGTGAAAATACGCCCATGGTGATCTCCTCGAATATGCAAAAGGTTTTTTCCGTCGCCGATACTGATGCATTTTGCATGCCAGAAAAATATAACTTCAAAAACAATAGCTTGCAGAGACGCAGATTACTGCAAAAGGCAATTAAAACCAGTTAATGGTATTTTTAACCGGATACGCTTCGGCCAGGCGCCCGGGAACCCCATTCGGGAACCCGCAAGCCTTCGGCGGGTCCAAATCGAGTCCCGCAAAGGCGTAAAGGTAGCCGCGTCGGGTACAATAGCGGGCTTGAATTGAAGCACGAATGTTTCTAACCGGAGGTTTTATGCTCAAGTTTTCTCTCAAGGCGCTGGCGCTGGCCACTTTGTTCTCGCCGGCACTGGCCCAGGACCTGGAATCCGAACAGGGTCAGCTGGGATATGCGATCGGCTACGAGTTCGGCAGCGAGACCAGCCAGTGGGAGGTCGATATCGAGGCCGTGGTTGCGGCCATTCGCGATGCAAACGCCGGCCGTGATCCGCAGGTGGCGCCCGAAACCATGCAGCAGGTCCTGGCCGCGTTCAACGAGCAGGTTCGTGAAGAGCGCATGGAGCAGTTTCAGCGCCTGGCCGAGGAAAACAAGGTCAGGGCCGACGAGTTTCTTGCCGAGAACGAATCGAAGAACGGCATCGTAACGCTGTCCAGCGGCGTGCAGTACCGGGTGATCGAAGAAGGTGAAGGCAATCGGCCCAGCCCCAGCGATACCGTGACGGTGCACTATCGCGGCTCCAAGATCGATGGCCGGGAATTCGACAGTTCGTTCCGCACCGGTCAGCCGCTGGTGTTCCAGATCGACAGCGTGCTCGAGGGCTGGCAGGAAGTCCTGCCGCTGATGCGCGAAGGTGCTTATTGGCAAGTCTTCCTGCCGCCGGAAATGGCGTTCGGCGTGCGCGGCGATCCGCCGCAGATCGGACCCAACGAAGCGCTCAAGTTCGAAATCGAGCTGGTGCAGATCGGCGCGCCGGAAGAGGCGGCACAGCAGGGCGGTCCGTCGAACTAAGGCTCGCCATGAACGAAGTCGCTCTGAACCTGGAGCCGGTGGAGTCGCCGTGCATCAGCATCTGCAGGCTCGACGAGAACGACATGTGCGTCGGCTGTTTCCGGACCGCCAGGGAAATCGGCGAGTGGTTGTCGTATTCGGCCGATCAGCGCAGCCAGATCGTCAAAGAGCTTCCGGCACGGGCCGGAAGCTGCTTTGACTAGCAGCCGCGTGGCCTGCTGATCCGCCAGCGTGGCCGGTCCATCGCGCAGTGTCCTCGAATCCGGCCTCGCGGCAACGCTTTTCCCCTTCCGCACGCCCATATCCGAGCTTCCGATTGCCGGCTATCGCCCGGACTCGGTAGACCGGCCGCGTCCAGCAGCGGTCCTGCTCGGAATCACCTCCGGCACCGATCCCGGTGTCGTCCTTACCCTGCGTTCGGGCGTGCTCGAACATCATGCCGGCCAGGTTTCCTTTCCAGGCGGCGGGCGCGACCGGCCGGGTGAATCCGTGCTGGACACGGCGCTGCGCGAGGCGCACGAAGAAGCCGGTATCGAGCGGGACCTGGTCAAGCCGCTTGGCTACCTGGGGCGCTATGACACGATTTCCGGCTACAGGATGACCACGGTGGTGGCATTGCTGGCCGAAAGCGTTCGCCTTTGTCCGGACTGCCGCGAGGTCGACGCGGTGTTCACGGTGCCGCTGCGCCAGGTCGTCGACCCGGCCTGCTATCGCCATCACAAGGTGCGCCATGCCGGCCGGACCTTCGATATCGTCACGCTGGAACATCCCGCGTATCACATCTGGGGTGCTACGGCGGCCTTGCTGCACGACTTCGGGATGCGGCTGGGACGGCCTGGAGGGCCCCGCGGGGCCTTCTAGCGAGTGAACGCGCCGCTTCGACGGGTGCGCGTCAGCGGATCCTGCCGATACAGCCGGGTCAGCAGGTGATAGATGTCCGGCTGGGCAGCGAACAGCAGCTCGGGCACGTCGAAGAAGAACTCGGAGGCCACGGCGAAAAACTCCGCGGGACTTTCGGTGGCATAGGGATCGATGTCCGGCTCCATGCCGGCCGCGATTTGTTGTTGCAGCGTTTCGAACGCGGCCGTGAAACTGCTCGCCCAGTGCGCGAGATCCATGCCCGCCGGCAGCGGCGGACATCCGTCCGCGTCGCCGGTCAGCTGGTCGATCTGGTGCGCCAGTTCGTGCACCACCACGTGATAGCCGTCGCCCAGGCCGGATTGCGCGACGTCGGCCAGTGATAGCACGATTGGACCGCGATGCCAGGCCTCCCCGGCGCGCCGGTCGCGGCCGCGATGCACCACGCCGGCATCATCGTATTCCTCGAACTCGGATTCGAACTCGTCTTCATACAGGATGAAGGTACGGAACTGACGATAGACTTCGAGTCCGGTGTTGAGTACCGGCAAGGCAGCGTGCACCGCAACGGGCAGGCAGTGCTCCCATTCGGGTTGCAGGCCGCCGGCGCCGTGGAATTCCTTGCTGGCCAGGATCATTGCCGCTAACCGGCGCAGCCGCGCACGTTCCTCGAGATCCAGCCGGGCAAGGCAGGCGTTGGCGTTGCACAGGGCGTCGAACTCGGCCTGATCGGGCATCAGTTCGTCGGCCCGGCGCGACAGCTGCCGACGGCGCAGCCAGCCGATCATCTCAGGGCGCTCGCAACAGGGTCGACATGTCTGGCATGTGGCCGTCGCGCGCTCAGCCGGCCGTTTCCTTTTTCTCTTCCTTTTCCACTCCAAGCCGCTTGTGCATGATCGGGCTGGTGGTCGTGTACTGCAGGAACTGGCGCGCTTCCGGGTCGAGGTGTTTCTGCACGCCGAAGGCTGCCAGCGCGGCTTCGTGAAACCCCGAAAGGATCAGCTTCTTCTTGCCCGGGTAGGTGTTGATGTCGCCGACGGCGAACACGCCGGGGATGGAGGTCTGGAACTTCTCGGTGTCGACCGGAATCTGTTTCTTCTCGATTTCCAGCGACCAGTCGGCGATCGGCCCGAGGTCGGGCGCCAGGCCCCAGAACACCAGCAATTCGTCGCCCTCGACGCGGATCTTTTCGCGCTCCAGCGTGTTGAGTTCCAGCGCGTCGATCCGGCCCGGCACGCCCAGCGCTTCGCCCACCGTCCCCTGTTGCTCGGTGACCTTGCCCTGTTCGGCCAGTTGCTTCATCTTCTCGACCGACGCCGGCTGGGCGCGGTAGGCGTTGCGCCGGTGCACCAGCGTGATGTGATCGGCGATTCCGGCCAGGTCCAGCGTCCAGTCCAGCGCCGAGTCGCCGCCGCCGAGGACGATCAGCCGCTTGCCGGAAAACTGTTTTCGATCCGTGACCTTGTAGTGCACATTGGCGGCTTTCAGGTCGTCCAGGCCCTTGGCGCGCAGCCGGCGCGGCTGAAAAGCGCCCAGCCCGGCGGCGATGATGACGCTGCCGGCATCGAATTCGGTGCCCTTGGAGGTCACTACCCGAAAGCGGCCGCCATCGAGCACTTCGAACTCGGCGACTTCCTGCCCCAGATGAACGCCGGGTTCGAACGGACGGATCT
>JAGXKW010000114.1 GCA_018334995.1 Wenzhouxiangellaceae bacterium | reverse complement strand
ACCCATGCAAAGAATTCCCGCGATTTCGCTGGTGCTGCTGCTCGCCGCCTGCCAGCAACAGGATGTATCCGAGCCCGCCGCGCCGGAGCCGCAGACGGTGGAAACCGAGCAGCCCGAAACGGCGCAGATCGATCCCGACGAGTCCGATGCCGATCGGCTCGCCCGCGTGCTGGAGAATCAGCCGGAAAATCTCAAGGTGCGTTATGACCAGCGCCATCCGCGCGAAACGCTGGAATTCTTCGGCGTCGAGCCGGGCATGACCGTGGTCGAGGCTCTGCCGGGCGGCGGCTGGTATACCCGCATCCTGTTGCCGTACCTGGGTGCTGACGGCCATCTGATCGGCGCCAACTATGCACTTGAGATGTGGCCGCTTTTCGCGTTCGGGACCGAGGCCTTCATGATCGAGATGCGGCGCTGGCGCGACCAGTTTCCGGCCCAGGCCGAGCAGTGGTGCGAGGACGATTGCGCTTCGGTCTCGACCTTCTGGCTCGGTTCGCTGCCCGAGGAAATGGAAGGCAGCGCGGACGTGGTGATGTTCGTCCGTGCGCTGCACAATCTGGCACGTTTCAACGCCGAGCAAGGTTTTCTCGACGATGCCCTGGCCGACGCGTTTGCCGTTCTGAAGCCCGGCGGCACCTTCGGCGTGGTACAGCACTGGGCGCGCGACGATATGCCCGATGACTGGGCCGACGGCGATAACGGCTACCTCAAGCGAGATTTCGTGATCGACCAGGCGGAGGCCGCTGGCTTCGAGTTCGTCGAAGACAGCAACATCAATGCCAACTCCGACGATCAGCCGAGCGTCGACGAATACGTCTGGCGTCTGCCGCCGACGATGCGGGTCGAGGGCGAGGGGGAAAACGAAGCACTAATGGCCGAATACGAAGCCATAGGCGAATCGCACCGGATGACGCTGAAATTCCGCAAGCCCGAGTAGACCGATCAGGATGCGAACCCGGCCGGCTTCGGGCACATGGAGTTTCGCGTGCTGCGGCATAATTCGTCCCTGACGCAATCTCGACAAGGAAGTTCCTGCCATGTTCATAGCGATGTTGTGCCTGATCTTTTCGGCGTTGATGATTCTGCTGACCAAGGTGCCGGTCGCCATGGCCATGGCCGGCGATGGCGGGTACGACAATCGCCATCCGCGCGCGCAGCAGGCGCGGCTGACCGGCTTCGGCGCGCGTGCGCTGGCCGCGCATCAGAACATGCTCGAGGCCTTCCCGATTTTCGCCGCCGGTTTGTTGCTGGCGCTGTGGGCCGAAGCCGACCCGTTCTGGACCACGGCACTCGCGCTGGCCTTCGTCGCCGCGCGCGTGGTCTACACGATTCTCTACCTGGGCGACTATCCCGTCCTGCGCAGCATGAGCTGGGGCGTGGGCTTTTTCGCCTCGCTGGGGCTGATGGTCCTGGCTGTCTGGTGAGACAACGCCCGGGCCGCGCCTTCGGGCAGCCGACGTGTTCCGGGTGTCCGGCAAGACGGCGTCGCGCGTCCGCAGCGTGACAGAAACGTCAGTGGCGGCATGGATGGACTGTCATACTTGACGCCAATGAAGACCCCCGCGCGCTTGAAACCCCTGGCCGAAGACGGCCTGATCGACGAAGTCCTGCGCCCGTTGAAAAGCGGCAAGGAAGCTGACGTGTTCATCGTGCGCTGCGGCGCCGAGAAACGCTGCGCCAAGGTATTCAAGGAAGCCAACGTGCGCGGCTTCAAGCAGGCCGCGCAGTACCAGGAAGGCCGCAGCGTTCGCAACAGCCGGCGTGCCCGCGCGATGAGCAAGCGCACGCGCTACGGCCAGAAGGAGCAGGAAAAGGCCTGGCTGAACGCCGAGGTCGATGCGCTGTATCGCCTGTCGGCCGCCGGCGTGCGCGTGCCGCGCCCGCACGGTTTCGTCGACGGCGTGCTGCTGATGGAGTTGATCGTCGACGGCGAAGGCAACGTGGCGCCCCGGCTGGACGGCATGAAGTTCGTCGCCGAGCAGGCGCGCGAATATCATGACCGGATCATTGCCGAAATCGTGCGCATGCTGGCCGCCGGCCTGATCCACGGCGACCTGTCGGAGTTCAACGTGCTCGTCGACGACGGCGGCCCGGTCGTCATCGACCTGCCGCAGGCGGTCAATGCCGCTGCCAACAACAGCGCTGCGATGATGCTGGTGCGCGACGTCGACCGGATGAAGCGTTTCTTCGGCCGCTTTGCGCCGGAACTGCTGACGACAGAATACGGCAAGGAAATGTGGTCGCGCTACGCCGGCGGCACACTCGATCCCGACAGCCCGCTGACCGGCGTCTACCGCCCCGCCGAAGAAGACGTGAATCTCGCCGAACTGATGGCCATCATCGATGCGGCCCGGGAAGAAGAGGCGGAGCGCCTGGAGAGAATTCGCGAAGAGGCTTCGGGCGAGCTGGCCGATTGATCGGAATCTGCGCAGACGGACATCTCCGTGGAGCGTATTTCGATGATGCGGCGCTCGGGACGTCGGGATAGAAGTGAACCCAAAGACTTGAAACGATTCTCGAGCGCCGATTCGGAATGTGTTCGGATGTTTCGGCCAGGCTTCAGGACGTCGCGCCCGTTTCGGCCGCCATCACCGGATCTCGGAGCCGGATCGCCGATCGTCCACGCAGTCGCTGGTGCAGTCGATCAGTATCGACCCGCTCGGGATCCATTTCGACGGACCGTTGACGCGGCCGTGAACCCGATGGCCTTCACCTCTCGAGTTCTGCGTTTGCCGGATCGGGCCGGGCAATATACGAGCCCTGTCGGGATGCGAAGGGCGATTGAAACAAACAATCCCGATCCTGCGAACTCTGCGCCTGAGTCCTGTCCGAACAAGTGAGCCAACCGGACACGGCAAGCCCGCATGGCGCGCGGCATGCAATACATGCCGGTGGCTGGATGCTCCACATGAACGGTTCAAACATCAGAGGAGGCTGGACATGAAGACCATCAGCAGAAATGAGCTCAAGCGCATGAACGAACAGGAGCACGAGGACTTCGTGCTGATCAACGTTCTGCCTCGCGAAGAATTCAACAAGCGCCATATCCGGACGTCGATCAACATTCCGGTCGGTGACGACGATTTCGTGGAAAAGGTCGAGTCGGTGGCCGGTGGCAAGCAGCGCAAGGTCGTGGTCTACTGTGCCAACTTCGATTGCGACGCCTCGCCCAGAGCCGCCGGCGCGCTGGAAAATGCCGGCTTCGAACAGGTCTACGATTACGAGGGCGGTACCGAGGACTGGTTCGCGCAAAAACAGGCTGCATGATTCCGGCACTCGGCGCCGATGATGTTTCACGACGCGACTGGAGGTCACGATGAACAATGCCGAACGTGCATTTTCGTTCCTGCCGCTCAATGAGCGCGAGGGCAAGCCGCGCACGCGGGGCATCACCGAAATGCGCGGGCCGTATTACGATCCGGTAGGCCCGAACCGCCTGCGCGACATATTCGCGACCTGCGGTGCTTACGTCGATATCCTGAAGTTCAGCGGCGGAGCCTTCTCGCTTTTTCCGCGCGAGGTGCTGCAGGAAATCATCGAACTGTGCCACGCCAACGACGTTCAGGTTTCGACCGGCGGGTTCATCGAGTACGTGTTGCAGCGGTGCCCGGAAAAGATCGATGAGTATCTGGCCGAATGTCGAGACATGGGTTTTGACATCGTCGAAATCTCCAGCGGTTTTCTGGCCATATCCACCGAGGACCTGGTGGGCCTGACAGGCGAGGTCATCCGTCACGGCATGAAGGCCAAGCCGGAGATCAACGTGCAGTTCGGCGCCGGCGGCACCAGCAGCGTCGAAGAACTCGAGCAGCAGGGGCTTCGGAATCCCCGTCACGCCATCGAGGAAGCGCGTCGCCATCTCGACGCCGGCGCCTACAGGATCATGGTCGAGTCCGAAGGCATTACCGAGCAGGTGCGCGAATGGCGAACCGACGTCATTGCCG
>JAGXKW010000053.1 GCA_018334995.1 Wenzhouxiangellaceae bacterium | reverse complement strand
AGTCTCTGGTCGCACTGGCTCGAAAGCTGGCACGAGTCGCCTTTGCGCTGCTCAAGAACGGATCTGAATACCGTCCGCAGATCCGTCAGGAGGGTTGCAATGCAACATAGAATCTCCCACAGCCAGAGCATTAACGGCTCAGTCCCAGGCGCCCCGGTACCCAACCACCCAGACACCCAGCCAACCCGCCAACCCGCCAACCAACCAACCAACCAACCAACCAACCAACCAACCAACCAACCAACCAACCAACCGCGGCTGCAACATTTCTGTCATGTCTCGGTCACCGCCGTGAAATCTTCGCCGCCGAGAATGCCGGGACTCGCAGGACCGCGTTTTTCTCGCTCGTGGAGGATTCATGTCGAACCGTTTTTTGCGTCTGGCGGCCGTCGCTTCGCTGACGCTCGCGCTGGCGCCCGTGGCGGCCCAGGACTCGCAGGATTCGCTGGACGCGCTGGCCGAGGAACTGGTCAGTCTCAGGGGCCAGGTCGAATCGCTGAACACCGAGCTCAACCGGATGCAGGAGCAGCACCGGGCCGAGATGAATTCGCTGGCCGCGCAGAAGGGTGACCTGGAGGCCACGCGCCGGCGCGAGGAGCTGCGGATCCGCCAGCTCGAACAGGACCTCGAGGAAAATCGCGAGCGCGCACGTGAGGCCGGCGTGGAAGGCGAAGCGCTGGTGCCGGTGGCCAACGAGATCGTCGCGCGTCTGGAGGCCGAAATTCGCCGCGGCTTCCCGTTCAAGGTCGAAGACCGCCTCGAGGCGCTGGCCGAAATTTCGACGCAGATCGAATCCGGCGCCGTCGATCCGCCGCGCGCGATCAACCGGCTGTGGCGCTTCTACGAAGACGAACTGCGCCTGACCCGCGACAACGGTCTGTACAGCCAGATCATTCCGCTGGGCGGCGACCGGGTGCTGGCCGATATCGCCAAGATCGGCGCGCTGGCGATCTACTTCCAGACGCGCGACGGGCGCAGCGGCTACGCCACCCGTTCGGGCGAGGAATGGAGCTTCACCGTCACCGAATCCGGCGCCGAGCGCCAGCAGATCGCCGAGTTGTTCGATTCGCTCAAGAAACAGATCCGCACCGGCCTGTTCGAACTGCCCAACGGGAGCATCCGCATGGAGTCGGAATCATGAGCGGACTGACTCGATCCATACCGCTTTCGCTTTTCCTGCTGTTTTTCGCTACCGCCTGGGCCCAGGAAGACTCGACCCGCGCCGGCGATGATTCGGCCGCGAGCATCGATGAACCGCCCGTCGCCGAGGAATCCAGCGCGCAAGAATCGGCAGCCGTCCCCGCGCCCGAACCGCAGCAGCCCTCGCTGGAGCAGGCCTACCAGCGCGAGTTCGCTTTCCTGCAGGGCCAGAAGCGCGACCTCGAGCAGCGCCTGGCGCGGCTGGAGGAGAGCATCGAGACCGAAAAGTCACAGCTGCAGTCCGAAATCCGGTCGCTGGAAAGCGAGGTCGTCGAAATGCGCGGCCGCGCCGATCGCATGGACGACCTGCTGCTGGAATCCGAGCGCGCCGTGCAGGCGGCGCGCGAGAACTCCGACGTGCTGGCCGCGACCTTTACCCAGGCCGACTTCACGCTCGAAGAGGCCTGGACCAGCGAGCTGGGCGACCAGGCGCCGGGCGCCGAGGACGTGCGCGGTCTGTTCGAAGCCGCGGTGGGCTTCCTCGACCGGGGCCAGCGCGTCTGGCGCGAAGCGGGAGAATTCTTCCTCGCCGACGGCACGCGGGTCGACGGGGAAATCATCCACGTCGGCAACATCGCCGCCTACGGCCTGAGTCCGCGCGGCAACGGCGCGCTGGCGCCGGCCGGCGACGGCGAGCTCAAGATCTGGGATACCGAAACCGCCGAGCAGGCCGAGGCGCTGGCCGCCGGCGGCATGCCCGATCCGATCTCGATCTTCCTGTTCGAATCGCTCAACGCCGAAGTCGAACAGAAGACCGCCCAGGGCCTGTTCGAGACGGTCAGCTCCGGCGGCGTGATCGGCTGGATCATCTTCTTCCTGGGGCTGGTCGGCCTGGTGATGGTCATTCTTCGCATCATCTTTCTGCAGCGCGCAGGCGCTTCCACCGACAGGATCCTCGACGCGGTGTCGGGCCACGTCAAGCGCGGCGATCGCGCGACCGCGCTGGAAGTGCTCAAGCAAAAGAAGGGCTCCACGGCGCGCGTGGTCAGCGCGACCATCCGCAACCTGGATCGCGACCGCGAGCACGTCGAGGACATCGTGTCGGAATCCATCCTGCACGAGAACACGCACCTCAATCGCTTCGGCGCGCTGATCATCGTGATCGCCGCGGTTTCGCCGCTGCTGGGGCTGCTGGGGACGGTCACCGGCATGATCGCGACCTTCGACGTGATCACCGAGTTCGGCACCGGCGATCCCAAGCTGCTGTCGGGCGGCATTTCGATCGCGCTGGTGACCACCGAGCTGGGCCTGATCGTGGCGATCCCGATGCTGCTGTTCGGCAACCTGCTTTCGGGCTGGGCCGAGCGCATCAAGGACGACATGGAGCAGGCCGCGCTGCGGGTGATCAACCAGTACAGCGACAGTCTCCGGTCCGGAGCGAACGAGGCGTCCTGAGGTGCTGGCAGAGCTGCTCAACGACCTGGCGTACTTCTTCGAAGTCGGCGGTTACGTCATGCCGCCGCTGATCGTGGCCACGATCGTGCTGTGGTTCGCCATCGGCTACCGCTGGGCCACGCTCAAGCGCGGCTCGGTGCGTTCGGTGCGCCGGCTGATTCACCGCGTCGCGGCCGAGGCGCATCTGCGCAAGCCCAAGGGCCTGCTCGACCAGGCGGTGCTGCAGGGCCTGCATATCGCGCGCCGGCAGCCGCCCCACCTGCGCCGCCACCTCGACGACGCCTTTGCCGAGCTGGAAGCGGCCACCAAGCGCTATCACACGCTGATTTTCACCATCGTCGCGGTCGCGCCGCTGACCGGCCTGCTGGGCACCGTGGTCGGCATGATCGAGACGTTCGACTCGCTGGGCGACATGTCCTTGTTCGCCCAGTCCGGCGGCATCGCCGGCGGCATTTCGCAGGCGCTTTTCACCACCCAGATGGGGCTGGCCGTCGCCATTCCGGGGCTGATCGTCGGCGGCATGCTCGACCGCAAGGCTTCGGCCATCCGCCATGAACTGGCCCAGATCAAGGACCTGCTGTGCGCCGGCACGGCGCTGGAGACTGCCGCATGAGATTCCGCGAACGCACCGACAACAAACAGGGCGTCGACATCTCGCCGCTGATCGACATGGTGTTCATCCTGCTCATTTTCTTCATGGTCTCGACCACGTTCGTCAAGGACATGAAGCTCGACCTGAATCGCCCCAGCGCGTCGACCGCGAGCGCGGCCTCGACCAAGGCGATTCGCCTGTACATCGACAACGCCGGCGACGTCTACCTCGACGGCCAGCCGGTGCGCGTGTGGGTCATCCAGAGCCGCGTGCGCGATTTGCTGGCCGCGTCGACCTCCGGGTCGGTGCTGGTGGTCACCGACGACCAGGTGCCGGCCGGCCGGCTGGTCGAAGTGGTCGACCAGGCGCGCCGCGCCGGCGCCGAGGACGTCGGCGTGGCCACCGTGGACGAGGCCGGTGCGGGATGAGCCCGCGCAACACTCAAGGAGAACCGCTATGAGAGACGAGATTTCCCCGAAAGAAAGCGCCGCTCACGAGCAGCCGAAACGACCGATCGGCGGCTGGAGGCCGCTCGTCTTCGGATTGTTCTCGATGGTCGGCGGCACCGTGCTGGTGGTCGGAACCCTGCTGGTCATCAACGGGCTTTCCGAAGCCCCGGACCGCGACGACATCCAGGCCGAAACGGCGTTTGCGGTGCAGAAGAACGAGCCGCCGCCCCCGCCGCCGAAGCCCAAACGCGAGCCGCCGAAGCGGCAACGCTCGTCCGAACCGACGCCCCCCATGGTCAGCCTGGACAGTTCGCTGTCGGGCATCGACTTCGGGCTGCCGGGATTCAGCGCGTCGGATCTGAACGATCTGCAGGATGAATTGCTGGGCGATACGCGTGACGTCGTCATGACCGACGATTCGGTCGACAGCCCGCCGCGGCCGACCTACCAGGCGCCGATGCAGTACCCCAGCAGCGCGCGCTCGCGCGGCGTGGAAGGTTACGTGGTGCTCTCGCTGCTGATCAGCGCCACCGGCGAAATCGAGAAGGTCCAGGTGCTCGAGGCCCAGCCTTCCGGCGTGTTCGAGGACGCCGCGCAGGAGGCGGTGCGCAAGTGGCAATTCCAGCCGGCCCAGTACCAGGGCCGCAACGTCAAGGTCTGGGCGCGCCAGCGCGTCCGGTTCGACCTGAGCTGATCGGCAGACCGACTGCGACTCATGCGTGCATTGCTCATCATGTGCCTGCTGTTCGGCCTGGCGGCACCGCTTGCAGGCTTTACCCAGGAGCAGGCGGCGTCCGCCGAAGTCGATGAGCCCGCCGCGCCGGTGGAATTTCTTTCGCTGGCCGCCGTGCTGATCGGCGACGGCAACTATCAGCGTGCGCGCAACGTGCTGGCCCGAATCGACGCCGGCGATGAAGATCTCGACCTGGCCCGCTACCACACGCTTTCCGGCCTGGTCGCGCTGAATCTCGACGAACTGCCGCTGGCTGCGTCCCATTTCGAGGACGCCATCGCCGCCGGCCAGGAGCAGGACGTGGTCTGGCTGTACCTGGCGCAGGCGTATTTCGGCCAGCAGCTATACGAAAACACTCTGGAGGCGCTGGACAGCGCCGGGGCCGACGCCACGCGTGTGCCCTCGGTGTTCATGATGCGCGCCCAGGCGCACTGGGAACTCCAGAATTACCAGGAGGCCTGGCAGGTCCTGGGCGAGGGCCGCCGGATCTTTCCCGACCGCGCCGGCGGTTTCGCCCGCCGCCAGGTGTTCCTGCTGGTCGACCAGGGCCTGTACCAGGAAGCCGCCGACCAGGGGCTGCAGTTCCTCGAAAGCGGGCTTTCATCCAACGAAGACGCCGTGGCCATCGGCAACGCGCTGCGCGAAACCGGTCAGTACCGGCAGGCGGCCGTCATTCTCGAAAAGGCCCGCTTGAGCGCACCGGGCAACGTGATGCTGGGCAAGGTGCTCTCGCACGTCTACCTCGATCAGGGCGACCTGCTGGCCGCGGCCGACGTGATGCGGACCACCGCGCTGTACGACCCGGAACTGGCCTCGGACGCGGCTGAACTGTACAAGCGCGCCGGGTGGCTGATCCAGGCCCTGTCGCTCAACGCCCGGGTCATCGACCAGGCGAAGAAGCTCAAGCAGCGGCTGTCGATTTTCCTCGAACTGGAGCGCTTCGAGCAAGCCGCGGGCATGGAGCGGGACCTGTCCAGGGTCGGCCTGCTGTCCGATGAAGACATTCGCTACGCGCTGGCCTACGCGCTGTTCAAGTCCGGCGAGTTCGAACGCGCCGAGGCCCACCTGCAGCAGCTCTCGCGCAGCGATCTTTTCCGCCGCGCCACCGAACTTCGCCGCGCCATGGAGCAGTGCGCCGAAAGCCCCTGGATGTGCGGATGATGCGAGATTCTCCGCTTCAGAGGTTCCTTAGCCGCGCCGGGCTGCTGCTGGGCCTGCTGCTGATTGCCGTCGGCCTGATCATGACCCCGCACGCGCAGGGCCAGGCCGAAGAAGCAGGGCCCGGCGCGAACGCCCCGGCCCGCCTCGAGGTGCTGGTGTTCGAGGGCGGGCGCCCGGTCGACGACCTCACCGTACGCTTCGCCGACGTGACCGGTCGCACTGAAGACGGCAGCTGGCGCGCCGACGTCGCGCCGGCCGCGAGCCGCCTGACCGTGTTCGACAACGCCCAGGCGCTGACCGCGCTGCCGTTGACCCTGCGGCCGGGCGAAATCGTCCAGGTCATCATCACGCTCAAGGGTGCGGAACGCCGTGCCATGGTCAGCGTGGAGAGCTCTTACGGCGAGTCGCAGGTCGAGCTGGACGCGCCGGGCCGTGCACTTGAAGGCAATGGGGAACAGGGCAGCGGCATTCTTTCCGGGCGCGTGGTCTCCACCGAGGACGGAGAACCGATCGAGGACGCGCGGCTGTTCGTTTCCGGAACGCCGATCGAACTGCGAACGGACGAGGAGGGCCGCTTCGAGGTCGAAGTGCGGGTCGGAGAATACTCGGTTTCGGTGCTGCACTCGGAATTCGCCACCCGCACCATCGAAAACGTCGCAATCGCGGCCGAGGACACGACGGAGCGCAATTTCGAACTGCCGCCGGCCGGGCTGGAACTGGCCGAATTCGTCGTCATCGAGCCGTTCATCGAAGGCAGTCTGTCGTCGGTCATCGACGAGCAGCGCAGCACGGCCAGCGTCGCCAACGTGCTCGGCGCCGAGCAGATCTCGCGCGCCGGCGACGGCGACGCCGGCAGCGCACTGGCGCGCGTGACCGGGCTGACCCTGGTCGATGGGCAGTTCATCTTCATCCGCGGCCTGGGAGAGCGCTACTCCTCCACCCTGCTCAACGGCGCCAACGTGCCCAGCCCGGACCCCACGCGGAAAGTCGTCCCGCTGGATCTGTTCCCCACCGGCGTCATTCGTTCGATCAACGTTCAGAAGGGCTATTCACCGGACATGCCCGGCGATTTCGGCGGCGGGGTGGTAGAAATCCGCACGCGTGGAATCCCCGAGGAGGACTTTTTCAAGCTCGGCATTTCCACCGGCTTTCGCGACGGCACAACCTTCGAGAAGGGCTTGACGTACGACGGGGGCGAACGAGACTTCACCGGCTTCGACGATGGTACCCGCGAGCTTCCGGGCCCGATCGCCGAGGCGACCGCAGGGGGTGACAAATTGCCGGCCCAGGAGAGTTTCTTCAATCCGGATGGCATCACGCCTGAAGAGCTCGAGGCGTTGGGCGAGTCGTTCAGCAATATCTACGATGTGGAACGTGAACGAATCGGCCCGGACCGCAGCGCTTCCATCGAAGGCGGCAAGCTGCTGGAACTTTCCGACGGATTCAGCGCAGGATTGACGGGCTCCGTTCTCTGGGACGATGCCTGGGAATCGCGCACCGAAGATCGCCAGACCTTCATTCCGCTGGGCGACGGCTCGCTGCGTTCCAACGACGACTTCGTGATTGATCGGACGACCCGCACCATCAACCTCACGGGATTTCTTGCCGCCGGGCTGAATTACAGGGACCTGCACGAAATCGATGCGAGCTCGATGATCCTCAGGCAGACCGAAGACGAAACCACCAGCCAGGTCGGTTTCAACCTGGACGAGGACGGTGACATCAAGATCAATGAGCTGGAGTGGGAGGAGCGTGAGCTGATCGCCAACCAGCTTCGCGGACGCCATGTCTTCGAATTCGTGAACGGAGCGTCGCTCGAATGGGATTACTCTGAATCCCGGGCACGCCTGGACACGCCGGACCAGCGCCGGTACCGGTTCGACCCGGACGGACCCGATGGTTTCATTTTCTCCCGGCGAAGCGACGGCAATGTCAGGCGATTCACGGATCTGATCGACAAGTCTCTGGACTACGGTGCCGACGTCGCGCTGCCTTTCGAGGTCGGCTTATTCGATGCCGAACTCAGCGGCGGATACCGCCAACTGGAAAAGGATCGTGACTCTTCGATCCGCCGATTCCAGTTCGACCAGGTCTCGCGGTTGAGTCAGGAAACGCGGCGCCTGGATTCGGTCGAAGAGATCCTGGCGCCGGAGAATATCGGTCCGAATGGGGTCGAACTGGCTGAAATCACGCGACCCTCCGACAACTACACCGCCGCGCTGGACGTCGACGCAATTTACGGCAACCTCGATATGACCATCGCCGAGACGCTTCGTATTTCCGGCGGCCTGCGCGTCGAAGACTGGGCGCAGACGGTGACCACTTTCGATCTGTTTGCGCCGGACAGCCAGCCGATCATCTCCAGTCTCGGGGACGAAGATCTTTTCCCGGCGGTGTCGCTGACCTGGTTCATGACCGATCGACAGCAGCTGCGCGCCAGTTATGCCGAAACCATCATCCGCCCGGATTTCAAGGAACTGTCTCCGGCGCCGTTTACCGATCCCGTGCTGGAACGCGAAGTGATCGGCAACCCCGATGTCGTATCGTCCGACGTCACGCATTTCGACCTGCGCTGGGAATTCTATCCCTCCGGTGACGAGTTGATCTCGCTTGGGGCGTTCTACAAGCTGATCGATCAACCGATCGAGCTGACCGTCCAGCCCGGCGTGGAACAGCGCCTGAGTTTCGCCAATGCCGAGGAGGCCGAGAACTTCGGCGTCGAATTCGAGGCGCGCAAGCAGCTGGGTTTCCTCGACAGCTGGCTCGACAGCGGTTCGATTTTCGACAAGTTCTATCTTGCCGGCAACGTCTCGCTCATCGAATCGGAAATCACGATTCCGCCGGAATCGCAAGGCATTCTCACCGAGACCTCGCGCGAGCTGCAGGGACAGTCCCCGCTCATCGTCAATCTGCAGGCCGGCTACGACAATCCCGATCTGGGCATTCAGGCAACGGTCCTTTACAACTTCGTCGGCGAGCGAATCGTCGAAGTCGGCGTGCTGGGTGCGCCGGACAAGATCGAGCAGGGCGCGGGGGAGCTCGATATCGTCTTTCGCTGGCAGCTGAACGATTTTCTTTCGCTCAGCGCCAAGGCTGGAAATCTTCTGGATTCCCCGTTCGAGATCCTGCAGGGCCCGGAAATCACTCAGAAATACACCACCGGCCGGACGCTTGACCTGGGCCTGACCTTCGATTTTCTTTGACTTTGCGGCGGACGCCGGGCTGTCACAAATCAGTAATCCATCGTTCATCGCCCTGAAATCGAGCCGGAATAGCCTGTCGAAGGTGCAAGGAACAACTTTTGCATTCAAGTCATCTCATTCGCAAGAGGAAATCATGATGTTGAAAAGTTTCAGCAAAAACGCACTGGCGTTTGCGGCGGGAACCGTACTGTTCGGTTCCGCCCAGGCTTTCGTGGTCAACGATACATTCAGCGGCAACTGGAGTGAAGGCAGTGGTGATGCCGCGCGCGGCCTGATCGTCGATGTGATCGAGGGATTCGGGCCAGCCGGCGACTTCGAGTCGGGCGTGCTCGTCCAGTGGTTTACCTACCGCGACGGCGAACCGGTCTGGCTGATTGCCGACGCCGCAGTCATTGATCGCAACAGCAATAGTGCCGAACTCACGTTCTTCGAGTTCTCCGGCGGCGTTTTTGGCCCGCCCGGTGTCGGGAATCCGACAAGCGTCCAGTGGGGTACCGGTACGCTGACGTTCAATAGCTGTAACAATGCGGTTCTCGACTTCGACGGGATCGATGGCGCGGGTCTTATCGATGACCTGCAGAACCTGACTGCGGAGCAGTGCGTTGTCGAAGATGCTTTTCAAGGCTGCCCCGATTTCGCGGTGGAGGCCCAGCCCGGCGCCTGCGCGGTAGGGGGTCCGGTGGAATCCGACGTCACATTGACCAATGAAACCCTGTGGCTGATCGAGGGCCAATTGACAGTCGAAGACGGCGCAAGCCTGACCATCGAGCCGGGCACGGAGATCGTTGGCGGCACCGCCGGCGATACCGACACCCTGATCGTGCGCCAGGGCGGCAAGATCTTTTCCGAGGGCACCGCCGAAAATCCGATCATCATGCGTGGCCCTCAAGCCGAAGGACGCGGCGAGTGGGGTGGCGTGGTCATCAACGGTTTTGCCCCGGTCAACGGCTGCGTCGAAGGCGTGGATCCCTGTACTGCGCAGGGCGAGGGTAATTCGGGGACGTATGGCGGCAACGATCCGCACGACAACAGCGGCGTGTTGAAGTACACGATCGTCTCCAACGCCGGTCGTCTGTTCAGCGAGGAAAACGAGCTCAACGGCATTGCTTTCCAGGGCGTCGGCGACGGCACCACGGTCGAATTCGTGCAGGTTCACCTCAACGAGGACGACGGCATCGAATTCTTCGGCGGCACGGTCAATGCCAGGAACCTGGTCCTGAGCGGGATCGGCGACGATAGCCTGGACTGGACCCAGGGCTGGCAGGGCAATGTGCAGTACCTCGTGGCCAAGCAGTACACCGACAACGGAGACCAGGGCATCGAGGCCGACAACAACGGTGATGCCAACGACTCGCTGCCGCGCGCACGTCCGACGCTGGCCAACATGACCTTCGTCGGTCAGTCCAACACCGACATCGGCTGGCTGTTGCGCGAAGGCACGGGTGCGCGTATCGCCAATTCGGTCGTGACCGGATTCGGTGAGTACTGTGTCGATATCGACAACCAGTCGACCTTCGACAACGTCGACAACCTGATCGTGAACAATTCGATCGCCGGCGGCTGCGCACTGGGCACCTTCGACGACGCGGACGGCGACAGCTTCCTGGTCTCGGGCTGGTTCCTCGATCAGGCCGGCAACCAGGATGCAGATCCGATGCTGGACAACATCGCGCCGATGGCCGGTTCCCCCGCATTGGGCGTGGGTGCGGTTCCGTTCACGAACTCGTTCTTCGACAACGTGGACTTCGCCGGCGCTATTCGTAGCGTCGACCAGGACTGGACCAGCGGCTGGACCGTCGGCCTCGATCGCAGCGCTCCGTGATCGGGTTTCGATGGATTGATTGACCGGTTCTTTCGAGCCGGATGCAACAACAGCGGCGCTGCCATGGCAGCGCCGTTTTTTTTGGATCACGTACTTGTTTCCTGCATGCCCCGAAACGCTGGGGCAAAGCGCAGGGTTTATTACGAACGAGATATTTACCAGCCCCAGGTGAAACGCAACGATCGGCGTTGTGGCAAACGCCGTGATGCTCTCGTTGTTCGTTCGGTGCGTGTTCGCTTCGCTCAACGCACCCTACCGGGTATTCGACGGATGAAATAGATACGTAGTCAGGTTTTTTGTAGCTTTCAACGAACTCCGGGCTCTACGTCCTGGACGCCCCCGGCCACGGCGAACACGGTCTGGCGGTGATCCGACACTGCCCGAATCTCGCAGCCGAACAGCCGGCTGAGGCGTGCAGCGGTCAGCATCTCGGGCGTCGGCCCGAAGTCCCAGCGCCCGTCGCCGAACAGCATCAGCACATCCGTGCAGTAGCAGGTCGCCAGGTTGACGTCGTGCAGCGCGATGACCTGGCAGCGCCGTTGGTGATGCACCCGCAGCCAGAGCCGGTCCAGGATGGCGACCTGGTGGGCCGGGTCGAGATGGTTGGTGGGTTCGTCGAGCAGCATCACGGAAGGGTTCTGCGCCAGCACCACGGCCAGCGCCAGTCGTCGTTGCTCGCCGCCGGAAAGCTCGCGGCAGGAACGCTCGGCCAGGCTTTCGAGTTCGACGTCGCGCAGGGCCTGCCGGGCGGCCTCGAGATCGGCGGCCGATTCTCTTCCGAGCGCGCCGATGTGCGGGTGACGGCCGCTGAGCGCGACTTCCAGCGCGCTGGCGTCGAACGCGAAGCGCGTGTTCTGCGTCAGCATGCCCAGCTCGCGCGCGATTTCGCGCCTGGAAAGGCTTGCCATCTCTTGCCCGTTCAGTGAAATGCTGCCATTGTCGTGTGGGCGCACGCCGGCCAGCGCCAGCAGCAGCGTGGTCTTGCCCGCGCCGTTCGGGCCCAGGATCCCGATCGACTGGCCCGGCCCGGCGGCCAGGTTCAGCGCATCGACCACGCACTGCCCGCCGATGGACACGCGAAGGTCGCGGCATTCGAGAAGCGGGCTCGTGGTTTCGCTGTTTCGGGTTGGCGCTTTGGGCTTCATGTGATGCACATTATCCGTTGCTTCGCGTCGGGGACGCCGCCCCGACCTACGGCGATTGGCAGGGCGCCGCCGCGCCGACCTGCGGCAATTATCACGTGAATCTGCGTAGGTCGGGGCGGCGTCCCCGACGCTACCTTGAAGTGTCCTTCGCGCAACCTTCGTGCCCTTCGCGTCCGGCTTTTCGGCTTTTCATTTCCTGCCTCCGCTACGGTTCAGCAACAGCAGAAACAGCGGCACGCCGATCAGCGCGGTCAGCACGCCCACAGGCAGTTGCCTGGGGCTGAACAGGTTGCGCGCCAGCGCGTCGGCCAGGACCAGGAAGGCGCCGCCGAACAGTGCCGCGGCCGGCAGCAGGCGGCGGTGGTCGGCGCCGACCACCAGACGCATCAGGTGCGGCACGATCAACCCGACGAAGCCGATGGTGCCGGCGATCGACACCGCCAGCGCCGTCAGCGCCGAGGCCGCGACGTAGATTTCGGTGTAGCGCCGGCGCGGATTTTCGCCCAGCAGCGCTGCCTGGGTTTCGCCGGCGGCCAGGATGTTCAGGCTGCGCGCGCGCAGCATCAGCACGACGGTGATTCCGATGACCAGCAGCAGCCACCATGGCGATACCCGGGCGTAGCCCAGGTCGCCCATCAGCCAGAACAGCATGCCGCGCAGACTCTGGTCGTCGCCGAGCGCCAGCATCAGGCTGATCAGTGCGCCCCATCCGGCGGCCACCACCACGCCGGTCAGCAGCATGCGCGCTGTGGACCAGGGGCCGCTGCCCTGGCCGAGCACGAACACGATGATCGAAGAGACCAGCGCGCCGGCAAACGCGAGCAGTTCGGTCGGCACCATCGACAGCCCGAGCAGCATGCCGCCCAGCGCGAAAGTCGCCGCGCCGCCGGATACGCCGAGCACGTAAGGGTCGGCCAGCGGGTTGCGCAGCAACACCTGCATCAGGGTGCCGGCCAGCGCCAGCAGGCTCCCGGTGACCAGCGCGGCCAGCGCGCGGGGCAGCCGGATTTCACTGACGATGCGCCAGTCCACTTCGGTTGTCGGCCAGCCGAAGCTGCCGTTGCCCAGCAGCAGCGCCAGCAGCACGCTGCCGGCCGCCAGCGCGGTCAACCCGGCCATGATCGGCGCGTGCGATCCGGCGCTCATGTCCGGCACGAATTGTGCGGCGATGTCTGGTCTCGGCCGGCAGAATTGATTAACATGAACCCAGTGCAATAATTTTTGCGACGGTCATTAGCTTAAGGCACCCGTTGCCGCAACGCTGCGGGCCGTTTGCAGACAGGGACAACATGATTGACGCCGACGGCTTTCGCCCGAATGTGGGCATAGTGCTGGCGCGCGATGACGGACGGGTCTTCTGGGCCCGCCGGGCCGGTCAGGATGGCTGGCAGTTTCCGCAGGGCGGCATGAATACCGACGAGACGCCGCTGGAGGCAATGTATCGCGAGCTGGCCGAAGAGACAGGATTGCAGCCCGACCACGTCGACGTACTCGGTGCGACGCCGGGCTGGCTGCGCTACCGCCTGCCGCGCCGTCTCAGGCGGCGCAACCAGCGCCCGGTGTGTGTGGGACAGAAGCAGGTCTGGTTCCTGCTGCATTTTCTCGCCGACGAGTCGGTCTTCCGGCTCGACGCCACCGAACATCCCGAGTTCGACGTCTATCGCTGGGTCGACTTCTGGTATCCGGCCCATAACGTCATTCCGTTCAAGCGCCGGGTCTATCAGCGCGCGCTGCGCCACCTCGAGCCGCTGGTGCCGGCATTCCGCGACGAGTCCGGCGACCAGGCCGGCGCCGCGGCCGACCGCAGGAGAGAGCGCTGAATGGATCTGATCGGCGCGTTCGTATTGCTGTTCGTGGTCATGGATCCGCTCGGCAACATCCCGATCTTCGTCTCGGTGCTCGATCACGTGCGCCCCGAGCGGCGTTACAAGGTGCTCGCGCGCGAGTTGCTCATCGCGCTGGCGATCCTGTTCGCGTTCCTGTTCGGCGGTCAGTACCTGCTGGCCGCGCTGCACCTGAGCCAGTACTCGGTCAGCGTGGCCGGCGGGATCATCCTGTTCCTGATCGCGCTGAAGATGATCTTCCCGGTCCCGCGCCAGATGCGCGACGACGACGAGCCGGACGACGACGAGGAACCGTTCCTGGTACCGCTGGCCGTGCCCATGGTGGCCGGTCCCAGTGCCATGGCCATCCTGCTGCTGCTGGCTACGCGCCATCCCGATCGTCTGGGATTGTGGTCGTTGGCGCTGTTCCTGGCCTGGGCCGCAACGGCCATCATCCTGGCCGCAGCCCCGTTGATCAAGCACATGCTCGGCAAGCGCGGCCTGATCGCGGTCGAGCGGCTGATGGGCATGCTGCTGGTCGCCATTTCCGTCCAGATGTTCCTGGAGGGTATTACCGAATTTCTGGGAGACTATGCGTGAATCGATTTCTGGCGGCTGCCTGTGCGGTCTGTCTGGCGGGCGGTCTGCACGCTCAGCCGTTTCAGCCCGCCGACCTTGAAACCGCGCGCGAGCTGCGCGCGCTGGCGCTGGAAAGCGGGCTGGCCTACGAGATCACCTCGGAACTGACCACGCGCATCGGCAACCGCCTGGCCGGCACCGAGGACGACGCGCGTGCCGTGGAGTGGGCCGTCGACAAGCTCGAATCGCTGGGCTTCGACCGCGTCTGGACCGAGCCGGCGACGTTTCCGAGCTGGACGCGCGAGCACGAACGGGTCGCCATCACCGCGCCGGTGGAACAGGAACTGGTGGCGCTGGCGATTGGTTTTTCACCCGGCACCCGTGAGGGCGGGGTAGAAGCCGAAATCGTGATGTTCGACGACCTGGCCGCATTGGAAGCCGCGCCGGGCGAGGCCGTGGCCGACCGGATCGTGTTCATCAAGAAGCGCATGGAGCGCGCGCGCGACGGATCGGGCTACGGCCCCGCCGTGGCCGCCCGTGGCCAGGGTTCGATGGTCGCGGCCGAAAAGGGCGCGCTGGCCCTTGTGATCCGTTCGGTGGGCACATCGACCAACCGCTTCGCGCATACCGGCGCCATGCGGTTCGACGCCGGCAGCCGCAGGATTCCGGCGGCGGCGATCTCCAACCCGGATGCCGATCAGCTCGAGCGCCTGATCGCCTCCGGCGACCCGGTGCGGCTGAAGGTCGACATCGGCGCCCAGGTCAACGAGCCGTACACCAGCCAGAACGTGATCGCCGAGATCACCGGCAGCGAGCATCCCGAAGAAGTAGTGGCGCTGGGCGCGCACCTGGATTCATGGGATGTCGGCACCGGCGCGCTGGACGACGGCGCCGGCGTCGGCATCGTCACGGCCGCAGCGAAACTGATCGACGACCATGCCGAGCGCCCGCGCCGCTCCATCCGCGTCATCCTGTTCGCCGCCGAGGAAATCGGTCTGTGGGGCGGCCGCGCCTGGGCCGAGGCGCACAAGGACGAAATCGAGAACTATCAACTGGCTGCCGAATCGGATTTCGGCGCCGGCCCGGTCTACGAGATCTCGGCCCGGGTCAGCGACGAGGCGTGGCCGGTGATCGAAGCCATTCACGCCGAGCTCGAAATGCTGGGCATCGCAATGGGCGGCCGAAGCCAGGCCCGCGGCGGCCCCGACTTCATGCCCATGTCCATCCACGGCCTGGCTGCCGCCGACCTCAGCCAGGACGGCACGCGCTACTTCGATTACCACCACACCGAAAACGACACCCTCGACAAGATCGACCCGGCCGAAATGGCCCAGAACGTCGCCGCCTACGTGGTGCTCGCCTGGCTCGCGGCGCAATCGCCGGTGGATTTCGGCTCGGGACCCGGTCTGATCGAAGCCGATTGATACTCTTGTCGCTTTTCGTAGGGTGCGTTGAGCGCAGCGAAGCGCACCGTTAACCTGAGCCGGTCGATCGGAAAATGGCGCTTCGGAAGGTAGCGAAAATGGATAATATCAGTAGGGAAAGGTGGATACTTCCAGCAAGACTGACGAAACTGATTCGTACCATCAACAAGACAGTTATCGGTCGAAGCAATGACTGCTTCATAACCGGCGTTTCAGCCCCTGTATTCAATACCCGGCGTTTTCGCCGATCATTTTCAAGTTAGGTGGAACCAGGAAGAGTCACCATGACCCACAACGAGTTCATTAACCGTAACAGCGTGTTCGCATGGATAGCAGGCTTCACGGGGCTAGTGTTGCTGATTCCGCTTGCTGCAATGCAAGTTACTGAAGAAGTAGTTTGGACCGCCGTCGACTTTTTCTCTATGGCAGTCTTGCTGTTCGGCGCCGGTAGTTGCTATGTGCTTGTGAGCAGAAGAATCGCTCCCAGGCACCGTGTAATTCTCGTACTGACAACGGCTTCGATGGTGCTCTATGTATGGGCAGAACTCGCCGTTGGCATCTTTTTCTCAATCGGCAGCTAGACAAGGATTCCGCCTGACATGAAGTTGGAGCGGACATCGCAACCAGCCGAAAAAATCGATTTTGCAAATTTTCCGCCAGAACGGCCGCGCTGCTTAACGTGCTGTCAGGCGACAGAAGCGAGGACAATTATGCCCAGAGAGATCGTTGGCTTTCTAGTGCGACAGCATGATCTAGCTTGGAGCCTGGCCTCCTGCCATCTCGAAGGCCTGGGTACAGATGAATGTCTATGGCGCCCCTCAGCACGAGGCCTTCACGTCACGCAGTTGGATGATGGTAAATGGCGAGGCGAGTGGCCAAAACATGAAGGCTACGATCTGGGCCCTCCAAGCATTGCCTGGCTCGCGTGGCACATAGGTTACTGGTGGTCTACCGTGATCGATCGTTCCTTTGGAAATGCATCCTCGGATCAGTCCGATGTTGTGTGCCCCAACACTGCTGATGGTATTCGGTCGTGGCTGGCGTCGCTCCATGACAAATGGAAAGAGTGCCTGGCCGGTGTCAATGACAATGATCTGCGCTCAAGCGAGCGAACACGATGGCCTTTTGAAGATCGTCCGTTTGGAGATGTCGTGGCCTGGGTCAACGTCGAACTTACCAAGAACGCCTCAGAGCTTGGGTATGCGAAATTTCTATACGCTACACGAACCGTCGCCTAACGAATGAGATCAGATCGTGCGAGCGGCGCTGTCGCTTTATCGCAAAGCCGATGGGTCTAGCCGGTTTTAGTTCGGCTCTCGCCTGGTTGGTTGCTCGGGCGGCGATTTCAGCCAGAGCAGTCCTTCAATCGCCATGCCCATATCCATTTTCTCGCCTTCCCACAGCGAAACGGTAGTCTCTGGTGTAATCCGCAGGCCGGATTCCTGGTGTTGGCGGGCGAGGGTGAAAACATTTCCGCGGAAAGGTCTTTCGCCGACTTGCGGGATCGCGCAGCCGGCAGCGTCGGTGAATTCCGGGATGTCCTGGTCACCCATCCGGACGCCAAAGCCGCCTTCGTGAACCAGGCGGTGATGGTGGCGGCAGAGCAGGACGAGATTGTCCATCTTCGTCTCGCCGCCGTCGGGCCAGTGCACGATGTGATGGGCATCGACGTACTTGTGAGCGATACAGCCGGGAAAGCGGCAGCCCTGGTCGCGCCGCTGCAGCGCGCGCCGAATTGCCGGCGGGATACTGCGGGTCTTGCGTCCGACGCTCAGTGCCGAGCCGTCGTGGTCTTCGTGCCAGTGGACAAGTCCGCAATCGCAGGCGAGCCTTCTCGACGTTTCCGCGGAAACGCGTGCGCCGGATTCCAGTTCGGCTTCCGCGGTATGGCCATCGGCCGCCAGCGTGTCTGGTGTGGTGTGCAGATTGATGGTGCAGCGGTCGCCACCGGTGACTGCGGATGATTCTGTGCTGCCCGATTTGCCGAAGAACCCGTCAGCCAGTCGTTCCAGCGCGTCGGCCCGGCGCGCGGCGACCGGATCGCTGACCTGGTCGACGGCGGGTTCGTCGCACGTTTCCGCGGGAACGTTTTGCAGGGAGCCTCTGAGCAACTCTGCGCGGAGCGCGTTTCAGTCGGAAAAGCCGCAGATCGTGTGGTGCGAACCGAGTGACAGTAGCCGTAGCTACGACCGAGGGCCGCAACGCGCGAGATGCGGCTTTTCCGGCGAAAACC
>JAGXKW010000052.1 GCA_018334995.1 Wenzhouxiangellaceae bacterium | reverse complement strand
AACGGCAACGGACCGGGTAACGGCAACGGACCGGGTAACGGGCCACCCGACGAAGACGAAGACGAGGACGAAGACGAGGACGAGGACGAGGACGAAGACGAGGACGAAGAGGACGAAGAGGACGAAGAGGACGAAGAGGACGAAGAGGACGACTGATCGTCCCGGCAAGAAAGGCCCTGTCGACCCCTGGTGCAGGGCCTGCGAACGGGCCATCATCCGCTTGACGGCACAGGCCCTTCCCCCAGCCGACTCCCTCGCGGGAGTCGGCTTTTTTACGGGCGATGTGAAACAATCGCGCAGGACCATCACCTCGAAGCGCATGCGTTGATCATCTGTCACCGTCACCGTTTCATCTTCATGCACTGCCGCAAGGCAGCGGGCAGTTCGATCGCCGCATGCCTGGCGCCGTTCCTGGGCCCCGAGGATCTGCACCTGGGCACCTGGCCCGAGGCGTTCGAGCAGGGTGTGGTGCCGAACCGCAGGTCGCGCCGGGACCTGCTTCATCCGATGGCCGCGGCGAGCTTCGCCTGCCGGCTGCTGCGCCGCCCGGGGCATTTGGGCGATCCCAAATGCCGCATCGAAGCACTCAACGGCGCGCAGCGCCTGAAATATCGCAAGGCGCTGGGCCGCTCGCCCGAGCACGCCCACGCCGCGGATGTGCGCGCGCTTTTTCCAAAGGCCTGGCGGGACTACTTCAAGTTCTGCTTCGTGCGCAATCCGTTCGATCGCGCGGTATCGGACTATGTCTGGCGAACGCGCAAGACCGGCAATGCAGACATGACGTTCAGCGATTTCCTGTGCCGGCTGGAGCGGCGCGACTTCAGCAACAAAACCATTCCGCGCCACTTCGACAACTGGCCGATCTATACCATCGACGGCCGAATCGAAGTCGATTACGTCGGGCGTTTCGAGCGGCTGGGCAACGACCTCGACGAGATCTTTGCCCGGCTTGGTCTGCAGCATTCCCCGCTGGCCCACGCCAAGGGCATGCAGCGGACCGGCAGCTACCACGACTGGTACGGCGAAGACGAGCGGGGCCTTGTCGAACGCCTGTTCGCCAGCGAAATACGGCAGTTCGGCTACAGCTTCTAGATGACGACCGGCAACAGGCGCAGCGGCAACCGACCGCACTTTTTCATCGTCGGCGCGCCCAAGTGCGGCACGACCTCGATGGCGCAGTATCTCAATCAACACCCCGAGATCTTCGTACTGCGCGGCGAGCCGCATTTTTTCGGCAGCGACATCGAATACAACAAGCCCCGACTGTCACCGAAGCAATATGCCGCGTTATGCCACAACGCCGGCGGCAAGCGGCTGTGCGGCGACCGCTCGACCTGGTATCTGTATTCAAAAACTGCGGCCACCGAGATTCAGGCCTGCCACCCGGACGCGCTGATCATCGCCATGCTGCGCCACCCGGCCGAAATGCTGCATTCGCTGCACGCCCATCACCATCAGCGCGGGCGGCGCGACGACATCGAGGACCTGGGCGAGGCGCTGGCTGCCGAGCCCGAACGACGCCGGGGCGAACGCATTCCGGTTGACGCACGCTTTGTCGAGAGCCTGTATTACTCGGAAATCGCGCGCTACAGCGAGCAACTGCAACGTTACTTCGACGCTTTCGGCCGCGAGCGCGTGAAGATCATCCTGTTCGACGATCTCAAGGCCGACCCCGGCGAGGTGTACGCCGAAACGCTGGATTTCCTGGATGTTGATCCGGCCTTCGTGCCCGATTTCGACGTGCACAACGCCTCGGCACCGACGTCGGACGGGTGGCTGTATCGGCTCTGGAAAGCCAGCACGCTGCGTTACCGGATGCGCAGCCTGTTGCCCCAGGGTCTGTACAACTCTATTCGCGGCGTACGCAAGAAGCGGCTGCAACAGGCAGCGCAACGCCAGCCCAGGGCGCCGCTGGATACGGCGCTGCGGATTCGGCTGGTAGAACAGTTCGCACCGGAAATCGACCGGCTCGAAGCACTCATCGGCCGGGACCTGTCGCCCTGGCGGCGCTGAAACTCCGGGGCAACCGCTGGATCACTCGAATGTTTCGGCGCCGATTTCACGCAATACGGCGTCGAAGTTTTCCGGGCTGTTCAGCGACCAGTCGTAGTCGATGAAATCGATCCGGTCCGTCGCCCGGAGCTGCTGTTGCGCGTGCTCGCTACCGTGATCGCGGATGAAACCGCGCACCGAGCCACTTTGGTCCGCGAAGTCTTCGGCATACCAGTCGAACAGGCTGGTCAGGCGCAGTCGGTCGCCGTCGCGCGCCAGATGCAGCGGCGTGTCCAGCGCCCTGCGGGTGTTTTCCGCGAGCATGGCGTCGAGATTGTCGGCGGTATAGATTTGCTTGCGCAGCGGGGGGCAGCCGACCGAGGCGCAATTGACCATGAAGTGAATGCGGGCGTCCTTCCAGCCACGCTGGGCAAACGCTTCTCCCAGCAATACCTCGAGCTCGATTTCGCGCAACGAGTAATCACGTCCGCCGACCTCGAAGAGCTTGCGCCCGAACAGCGCGTACGGGTCGAGCAGATGGCCGTAATCGCGCACGCTGTCGGCCGGTCGGCCGTCGTCCGGATTGCGCAGCAGATAGTCGAGCATAAAATAATTGTAGGCATTGACCCAGAACGCCAGCGCCGGCGCGCGCGTCTCCAGGCGCGTGCGATCGAATCCGGCCAGGCGTTCACGCTGGTCGTCGAGCAGCTCCAGGCTGTCCGGCGAAGCCAGCGCTGCGCTATAGTCGAACGCGCTGATCAGCCCGCCCCGCGGCAGGTCGCGCTCGCGCAGGTGGCGCTCGAGCAGGGCCTGGTAAGGCGCGTAGACCTGCTCGAGGTCGGGCTCCGAAGCTCCGGCCGCCCAGGTCAGCGCCATCGCAAGGATGGCGGCCATGCCGCGGAATTTGAGTAACCAACCACGGGAAATTTCGGTTTTCATTGAAGATTCCCTTTTGAGTCCGTAACCGGACCTCGCGCCACGCGAATCGCTTTCATTCGGAATAACTCTGCAGCGTTATACTTCATACTCGGGTGTTTAAAATACCGTACCCGAAATCGGCGAAAACTCCGAGTCCGTCGTTGGCAGGGGCTGATTGCGCCGGACTCGAATGCACAGGGGCAATGGGCAGACTGCATAATGAACGAAATGCTTGATCCAGGCGAGGAAAACGATCTGCCGGATGGGCTGGCACGGGTTGTGCGTTCCCCGACGCTGATCAGCCATCTGACCGAGCAATGCCGCAAGGCCCGGAAGAGCGGCGGCAGCGCCTTCCCGCCGGCGGTCGGCTGGATCACGCTGGACGAAGCGGCAAACCACCGCGACGATATCGGCTTTTCCGGCTTGGAGAAACTGGTGCACGCGGCGCACGAGCGGGCGCGCGTCCAGTTGGCCGGCGGCGATGTCACGGCACGCTTCGGGCTTGACGCAATCGGCGTACTCCTGGATTCCGAAGGCGGCGACCGGGATTTCGAGGCCGATGCCAGCGCGCTGCACAAGGCCATCAACGGCAGCCTGTTCGAGATCGGCGAACACACGATCGCGGCAACCGTGACCGTATGCATTCGCCCGGTGCGCGAGGCCCTCCGGCCCGCGGAAATGAACCTGGTGCGGGCGGCGCGCGCCGCCGAACAACTCTCCGCCGCCGGCGGCAACCGCTTCGAAGTGGGCGCCGGCGACGCCGAGGAGGCCGATACGCCGGGCACTCTGCTCGGCCAGTTGACCAAGGCATTGCGCGACAACAGCCTGAAGGTCGTGTTCCAGCCGCTTCTGGCGACTTCCGGGCCCGAAGTCGAACGCATTCAGCTGCTGCCCCGACTGAAGGGATCCGACGGCACACTGATACCGGCCGCCCGTTTCATCCCGGTCGCCGCCGAACGCGGGGTGCTGCCGGCGGTCGACCACTGGATGATCGCTCACGCCATCCGACTGCTGCAAAAGCGCGCCGATTCGGGCGCCGAGTTGCCGACGCTGTTTCTCAACCAGTCGCCGGCGCTGGTCGACGACGAGAAGTTCGCGCGCTGGCTTTCCGAACAGGTGGAAACGCTGGACCGCGGGCAACGAAAGATCGTGCTGGAATTCAATATCCGCGAGCTCAAGCCCCGGATCCGCGATGCGCGCACGGTGCTCGCCGGACTGCAGAAACTCGGGATCGGCATCTCGCTGACCGGCATCGACGAAAGGGTGCCGGAAGTCGTACTGCTCAAGCACCTGCCCGCCGACTACCTGCGCATGAAGGCCGATTTCGCCCATCGCCTGCTCGACAATGCCGAACTGACCGAACGATTCGAGGCCTTCGCCAGGGCGGCACGCGCCGCCGGGCGCAAGCTCATCGTTCCCATGCTGGAGGATGCCGAGGAGGTGTCCAGGATCTGGCAAATGGAGGTGGACCTGATCCAGGGCAACTTCATTCAGCAGCCCAGCGAAGAACCGATCGAAGCCTGAGGACACGGTGATGCCGCGCAAGATTCTCGTCGTTCATGCGCACCCCGACGCCGGCCATGATCACCTGGGCGACGCCCTGGCCGAAAACTATGCCGAAGCGGCCGACACGGCAGGCCACGAAGTTCGCTTCCAGGTCTTGAACCGGCTGGATTTTCCCCTGCTCGAAAGCGCTGCGGCATGGCGCAGTCCGGACATCCCGCCGGATATCGAGGCCGCACAGTCCGACCTGCAGTGGTGCGATCACGTGGCATTTTTCTACCCGCTGTGGATGGGCGATATGCCGGCCCTGCTCAAGGGTTTCCTGGAGCAGGTCATGCGCCCGGATTTCGCCTTTACCGAGCCGAAAGGCCGGATGCCGGCCAAACTGCTGACCGGCCGCTCGGCCCGGCTGGTGGTGACGATGGGCATGCCGGCCTTCTTCTACCGCAGTTTCTACCGCGCACACAGCGTCAAGAGCTTTCGCCGCAACATGCTGAAATTCGCCGGCATCAAACCGGTCCGGACAAGCCTGGTCGGAATGGTCGAAGGCAGCAAGCGCCATCGTCGCCGGTGGCTGGAGCGCATGCGCCGACTCGGCCGTGCCGGCCGGTGAGCCGCCTACCGGCGGGCTGCGCGGGTCGACGGCTGATGCTATTGGCCCGGCGGGAATGTAGATTACTTTCAGCCGGTCAATAAATGGCCGCTGCGCATCACTCACCGATACGCATCGCCGACTAGAATACGACCTTTATTCCGAATCCTCGACTGGCGCTCAGGCATACGCCGCCCCGACATCGACCCAGGCAGAAGATCATGCTCTCCATCCTACGTGTTCCAGTTGTCTGGGTACTCTCTGCACTGCTGCTGGCGGCCTGCAATCAGACCCGCGACGCCTCCGACGCCGGCGCGCATGCCCCGCCGCTGCTGCTGATTTCGATCGACGGCTTTCGCCACGACTACATGGAAATGGCCGACCTGCCCGCGCTGGAGAAGCTGGCCGCCGACGGCCTGAAGGCCGACTCGCTGCAGCACGTGTTTCCAACCAAGACCTTCGTGACCCATTACGCGCTGGTCACCGGACTGTATGCCGAAAACACCGGCGTGGTGGCCAACAGCATGTGGGATCCCGAACGCAAGTCACGCTTCTCGCTGGGCAACCGCGACGCGGTCAGCGACGGCTACTGGTACGACGGCGAGCCGATCTGGAACACGGTGGAGAAAGCCGGAAAGACGGCCGCGACCTACTTCTGGCCCGGCTCCGAAGCACAGATCGACGGCATGCGACCCTCGATCTGGAAACCGTATGCCGGCGACACGCCGCACGACGTGCGGGTCGACCAGGTGCTGGAATGGCTGGACTTGCCCGAGGACCGGCGCCCGGCATTCCTGACCCTGTATTTCTCGGCGGTGGATTCGGCCGGTCACGCGCACGGCCCGGGGCATCCGAAAACCATCGAGGCCATGGTCGAGGTCGATCGCGCGCTCGGCCGACTGCTCGACGGCCTCGAGCGCCGCGGCCTGTACCGCGACATGCACATTCTGCTGACCTCGGACCACGGGATGCAGCGGATCGACCTGGACCGCTACGTGCTGCTCGACGAGTTCCTGGACCTGGGCCAGGTCAACGTCTCCGACTGGGGACCGGCGGCCCAGATCTGGACGGTCGAGGGCGGGCCCGACGCCGACGAAATCTTCCAGGCCCTGGACGGGGCCCATGCAGGGTTTCGGCGGGTATGGAAGAAGGGTGAAGGACCCGAGCGCTATCACTTCGACGACCATCAGCGCGTGCCCGACGTGACCGTCGAGGCCGAGCTCGGCTGGATGATTTCCAACAAGCCCTATTACGCCGGCATGCAGCGCGGAATGCTCAACGGCATGCACGGCTGGGATCCGGCCTGGCACGCCATGCACGGCATTTTCATCGCCTCGGGGCCTGCCTTCGAACCCGGAGAACGGCTGCCCGCGGTCCGTTCGGTGGATCTGTATTCACTGATGACCCGGCTGATGGACATCGCGCCGGCCCGAACCGACGGCAGCATCGCCGCCTTCGAGCCGCTGCTGGCTTCGGGCGAGCGCCTGGCCGTCGACGAAACACATTGGCAGTGCGGCGCGGAAACGTTCATTGCCCGTACCGCACCCGGATCGGCCGCGCTTCACCACCGGCAAAGCGTGTTTGCACTGCCCCGCGTCGAAAGCGCTTCCGGGGCCCGGTTTTCCGACACCGGCGTGGAATTCTGGAACAAGGGCACTGAAGCCCGAATCGAGATCGACGGGCGCGTCTTTCCAGACTGTCGGAAATCACCGGACCGAGACGCCGGCTGAAGCCGACGTCCCGGCCCGTGACGCGTGCAGGCTTCAGTCGTCGAGCACGAAGGTCACTTTCAGATCAACGCGATATTCGTTGATTCGGCCGTTTTCGTCGCACGAGACTTTTTGTTCCTTGACCCAGCCGCCCTTGATGTTCTTCAACGTCTTGGATGCCCGCTCCATTCCCGTCTGGATGGCGTCTTCGAAACTCGAACTCGAGGTCGAAGTGATTTCGGTCACTTTTGCGATACTCATGGTCGATCTTCCTTGCACTATGTAGAGTTAAAAAAACCAAGCCCCTCCGACAAGATATTTGCGCGGGGACTCACGAATTCAAGCAGCGTAGAGACAAATGCCCGAATTACCCGAAGTCGAAACCACTCGCCGGGGCCTGGCGCCGCTGGTCGAAGGCCGCGCAATAGCGCGCGTCGAGGTGCGTCGATCCAGGCTGCGCTGGCCCGTAGCCCCGGAACTCGACCAGCTTGCCGGCGAGACCGTGCGCGCACTCGAGCGGCGCGCAAAATGGCTCATCTGGCGCTTCGACCGCGGCAGCCTGCTGTGGCATCTGGGCATGTCCGGTTCCTTCCGCGGATGGGAAAGGCCTGCAACGCCCGAAAAGCACGACCATATCGACATCGCCGTACGCGACGGGCGCTTGATTCGCTATACCGACCCGCGCCGGTTCGGCGCAGTGCTGTGGCAGCCGGGCCGCGATCCGCGTGCCCATCCGCGCCTGGCCGGGCTGGGGCCGGAACCACTGGACGAAAACTTCGACGGCGACTGGCTGTGGCGCAGAAGCCGCGGCCGGCGCGCCCCGGTCAAACAATTCATCATGGACGGGGCGGTCGTGGTCGGCGTGGGCAACATTTATGCCGCCGAAGCACTGTTCGCCGCCGGAATTCACCCTCGCAGGGCCGCCGGGCGCATCAGCCGGGCGCGGCATGCGCGGCTGGCCGGGGCCGTTCGCGAGACGCTGTCGCGCGCGATCGAGGTCGGCGGCACCAGCCTGCGCGACTTCACCGTCGGCGACGGCACGCCGGGCTATTTCGGCCAGGAACTCAAGGTCTACGGCAAGGCGGGCCAGCCCTGCCCGGCCTGCGGGCGCACACTCAAGGGGGCGGTGATCGGCCAGCGCGCCACCGTCTGGTGTCCGACCTGCCAGCGCTGAATCGACTGCGGTCGAGCGGGCCGCTCGCATTCGGTTATCCTGAAGCGAGGCCCGGCCTGGTTCGAGAACCTCGAGATCGACCAAGGAGCATCAAATGCAGGCATTCAGCCATCTTTCGCTTTCACGCCGCCGGGTCGGCCCGGGACTGTTTTCGTCGCTGCTCGCTGCGCTCTTCCTGGCGGCGAGTTTCCCGGTCCAGGCCCAGGACGATGCGCTGCCGTTCGCCAAGCCGGGCGAAGACTCGGCGATGATCGTCGGCGCCCTGGGCCGCCCGGCCCAGTACATCTATCCGGTGGAGTTCATCGAAATCGACGGGAAGAACATCCATCCGCGCGAGGTCATGTGGCTGGAGCCGGGTGAATACGAGCTCACCGTGCGCGCGTTCATCACCAATCCACCGGGACTGCGGTCCGGTGCGCGCTCGCGCAGCAATGAAGACAACAACCGGATCACGGTCGTGGTCGAGGCCGGCAAGGAATATTCGATCGGGGTGAAATACGATGCCTCGAGGCCCGCCAGCCGATACAACACGGTGGTATACCGGGTCGAGCAAAACTGATCGGCGCGATCAGAATCGAACCAGCAGCACCACGGCCAGGCCCGCCGCCACGGCAATGCCCAGCGGCAGGCCCGCCGCCAGGCCCAGCTTGCGCCCGCCGATCACGCCGGCCATGCCGGCCTTGACCAGCGAATTGACCGATGCGGCGATCACGATGCCCAGCACCGCCGTGATCGCGGTCAGGTCGTCGCTGCCCATGCGCGCCAGCGACAGCGTGATGGCGTCGACGTCGGCAATTCCGGAGGCCGCCGCCAGCGCATAGACGCCGGCGTCGCCGAACCACTCGGTCAACGCCTTGCCCAGCAGCATCACCAGTGCCAGCAGGCCGCCGAAGGTCAGCGCCGAAGTGAGCTCCAGCGGGTTGTGCGGCAGCATGTCTTCGCCGGAAGGCGCCTTTCTGGGCTTGCGCAACAACCACAGGGCCGGAGCGTAAGTGAGCAGGGCCATGGTCGCCGCCGGCCACACCAGCAATGAAAAAAGCGGGGCATGGATGAGCGTGGCGACCAGCAGCATGCGCGGAAACATCGTGCCGCATGCCAGCAGGATCCCGCCGGCCAGCAGCGAAGTGTTTGCATTCTGCCTGCGCGCGAGTCGCGCGAGGTTCAGCGTGGTCGCGGTCGACGAGGCCAGCCCGCCGGCCAGCGCGGTGAAGATCGTGCCGGCCCGCGCACCGGCGATCCGGATCGCGAAATAGCCGACGAACGAGATGGCAGCGATCAGCACCACCATCCACCAGATGACATACGGGTTCAGGGCCTGCCATGGACCGAAACCCTTGTTGGGCAACAGCGGCAGCAATACCACCGAGATCAGCAGCAGTTTGAAGGCCGCCAGCAGCTCCGGACGGTCCAGCGCGCGCAGCCAGCCGTGCAGCTGGCTCTTGTACGTCAGCAGCAGCGCCATGACCACTGCGCCGGCGGAGGCGATCGCCAGTTGCCCGAGACCGGCCAGCGTCGCCAGCAGGAAGGTTGCGAGCGCCGCGATCTCGGTCGTCAGCCCGATATCGTCGCGTTCATGACTCTTGATCCGATAGACGAGACCCAGCAGAATCGCCAGTCCGACGAATATCAGCCCGATCAACAGGCCGCCGAACTCACTGCCGAGAAAACCGGCAAGGCCGCCCACCAGCCCGATGAGCGCAAGCGTGCGCAGGCCGATCTCGCGCTCGCCTTCCTGCGCCTTGCGACCCTTCCATCCACGCTCGATGCCGATCAGAAGCCCGATTGCAATCGCAACCGCCAGGCGATAAGACCACTGAAGAAAATCGATTTCCATGAATCCAATCTACCGCTTTCGGCGCGCTGTGTGCGCTCGATTCGATGACCTTCGTCGCGCAATTCGAAAATCAGCGAGCGTACCCGGCTTCAATGCATGCCGCGCCGATCGGTCGATTGTCAGGCCATCTCGGGCAACGGCTTCAAGTGTATCGGCAGGCAATCGATGCACATCCGGTATGAATCTTCGAGCATTTCTTCCGAATCGCCGCCGAGAAAGATCACGGCCAGCTCATAGGTATAGCTGTCCTGGTAAAACATCGAAGAGAGCTGCTGCTCCTTTTCCACCAGCACTTCCAGGTCGAGGTCCGGAAGCAGCTGCTGAAGGCCGGCGACATCCTCTTCGTTCGGTATGTGCTTGACGATACCGTCCGCTTCCATGGAACGCCACATGAACTTCGCTGCCATGTTGTCCTTGCCTTGACGGTGCGGCATTTCGGGTTCTCTGCCCAGCGAGAGGTCGATCGCGACCTTCTGATGGCAAACGCCGTCGACCATCCTGAACAGCGGCGAGTGCGACTTCGAGATGCGCGGATTGACTTCCAGGATTCGCAACGCGTCGGTGTCGGGATTCCAGAAGAATTCGATGTTGAACGGCGAGCCGTCGTACTCGAACGCAGCCAGAAGCTTGCGCGTCATTTCCGTGGCCTTTTCCAGCACCGGCTCGGGCAGCCGGGCCGGGTACTGGTAGCGCGAAAAACTCGACTTGTGCTCGCCGATCCGGATCGAGTCGATCGCGCCATAGATCACCACTTCGTTCTGCCAGACATAACCTTCCAGGGTGAACTGCCGCCTGGCCGAAACCAGTTCCTCGGCCACGGCATGGTTCCCCCCGATCTCCGGCGCGCCGCCGGACTTTTCCAGGCACCTCAGAAAATCATTGAAGGGCTCACCGAAGAAGTGAAGCTTCTGGCGGCAGGCGTGCAAGGCGCGATCGAGTTCATCTTCGTCCTCGATCATGAATCCGAGCACGGACGAATGCGACTTGACCGGCTTGAGCCAGAACGGAAATTCGGGCGCATTCTTTTGCGCCTGCTCGACTTCGAACGGGTTGATCGCAGCTGTCCTGGGCGCATTATCGGGAAACACGTCCGCCTCGATTTTACGCATCCAGTACTTGTGCTCGCAGCACGCAACGGCTTCAGGCGATGCAGCGGGAAGTCCATAGTCCCGGCTCAACAGCGCCACCAGCGACGTCACCGGGAAATCGAGATAACCGATGATGGCGTCCGGCTTGCCGTCGAGCGCATCGATCCTTTCGCGGGCCTGTCGATACAGGTCGTGGAAGTCGATTCTGCCGTTATCGGGCTGCACATCCTGCCATTCGAGCACCCGGGCAAGGCGCCACTCATCCGCCTCGGGAATCGCCCGGATCATCGCCAGGTTGTGGTCATCCGCGCCGATCACGGCGATTGTTTTCCTGTCGCCGGAGGTCTGTTTCTGCTTGCTCATCGGCCACCTTCGTGTAGTTGTCGAACAATTCCTATGCCGAAAGCCGCGCCACGGGGCGTGCGGCATCCGGCAGCGGTGGATCGATCAGGCGCTTTCGCGGCTTCAGATTCAGCCCAGGCCCGTGGGCGGGGCCATGAATTCGGGCCCGACCGGATCCTTGACGGCTTCGGCGAGTATCGAATCGACGGCCGACAACGCGGCACCATCCATCGACCAGCCGAACACGTCGTCCAGTGGATCCATCTGCCCGGGCTTGCGCCCGCCCCAGATTGCGATGGGCACGTTTTTCTCCAGTATCCAGCGAACGCTGAAATCGATCAGCGATCGGCCGAAACGCTCGCGCGCCAGCGCCTGCAGATTGTCGACGGCTTCCAGGTACTGCCCGAATCTGGGCTGCTGAAACTTGGGATCGTTGTTGCGCAGATCGTCGCCTTCGAACTTCCGGTTCGCGGTCATCTTGCCGGTCAGCATGCCGCGGCACAGCGCGCCGTAGGTCATCAGGGCGATGTCGTTGTGCTCGCAATAGGGCTTGATGTCGGATTCAATCGAGCGTTCGAAGATGTTGTAGGGCGGCTGGCACACGTGGATCGGACAGTCCTCGCGAAACCGAGTCATCTGGTCGGGCGTGAAGTTGCTGACACCGACCGCCCGAATCACGCCATCGTCGAACAATTTCCGCATCGCCCTGGCCGTTTCGTCCATCGGGCGGGTCGGATCAGGCCAGTGGACGTGATAGATGTCGAGATAACTCGTGCGAAGCCGCTTCAGGGAATCCTCGACCTCGCGCATGATCCGGTCGCGAGAGGCGTTGCGGAATATGTCGCCGTCGTCCCATTCGAGCGCGACCTTGGTCGAGATATGAATCTTGTCGCGACCGCCGTACTGCTCCAACGCCTTGCCGACGATCTTTTCCGAGGTGCCGAAGCCATAGACCGGCGCGGTGTCGACCAGGTCGACGCCCTTGTCCAGCGCGGCATGAACGGTCGCGATCGAACGCTCTTCCTCGGTGCCGCCCCACATCCAGCCGCCGATGGCCCAAGTGCCGAGCGCTACGCGGGATACTTCGATTTGCGTGCCGGGAATGCGGATTTTCTGCATGGTTGACCTCCTGAGCTTACCGTCGTGGCGCGAATGCGCAGACAGTCGTTCTCTGGGTGTCGCACCGGGAACACCGTCCGGCCCATCGGTGCACGGCGTCGAACCTGGGCATGAACCGGACCGCAAGCCATCGATCTCCAACATAACAAGTATCGATTCCGCCCGACAGAAAAGCCCGCGGCCTGCGCGCACCGTGCCAGGCGGGCCAACCGATCAGAATTCCAGGCAGATCTTGCCGAAGTGCCGGCCGGCCTCCTCGAACCGGAACGCATCGGCAATATCGTCGAAGCCAAAACAGCGATCGACGACCGGCTCGATGCCCGTGACCTCCAGTGCACGGACCATGTCCTGCTGGTCGGCGCGGCTGCCGACGATCAGCCCCTGCAGGCGGGCCTGTTTTGCCATCAGCTTTGCGGTCGGCACCTCGCCGGCAGCGCCGGTCAGCACGCCGATCAGCGAAATATGACCACCGATGCGTACCGCATTGATCGACTGGGGCAAGGTGCCGGGTCCGCCGACTTCGATGACGTGATCGGCGCCGTGGCCATCGGTCAGCTCCAGTACGCGCTTGCCCCACTCGGGCTCGGACTTGTAGTTGATGGTGTGGTCGGCGCCGAGGCCCTTGAGTCTTTCGATCTTTTCATCCGAAGACGACGTCGAAATCACCGACGCGCCCATGGCCTTGGCGAACTGCAGGGCGAAGATCGACACGCCGCCGGTGCCCAGCGTCAGCACGGTTTCCCCGGCTTTGAGGCCGCCATTGACCACCAGTGCCCGCCAGGCGGTCAGGCCGGCCGTGGTGAGCGTGGCGGCCTGCGGGTGGCCATAGCCTTCGGGGGCGCGGGTAAAGCATTGCGGCCTGGCAACAACCTGTTCGCGCGCGTAGCCGTCGATTCCGTCGCCCGGCGTTCGCCGAAAATTACCGACTCGTGCGCGGCCGTCGAGCCAGTCGGGGAAAAACGTCGAAACCACATGATCGCCCACGGCAAATTCGTCGACGCCTTCGCCGAGGGCTTCGACCACGCCGGCGCCGTCGGACATTGGAATGCGGCCGTCCTCGGTCTTGATCGACCCGTTGGCAACGAGGTAGTCGTGAAAATTCAGGGAGCTGGCGTGAATGCGAACGCGCATCTCGCCGGGTCCCGGTTCACCGGGGGCTTCACGATCGAGTATTTCGAGATTGTCGAGGCCGCCCGGGCTGCGCACTGAGACTACTTTCATCGTCGGTACTCCTTGCTGTCTGCATGGGTCGGACGGCACCGCGAACCGATGTGTCGACGGGACATCTTCGGCGCGTGTCGTCCACGAACGCCCATGTTCACAGTAACATTGCCGCTTCGCCGCCGACGGCGCACGGACTCGCACTGCAGCATGAACAAGCACGTCGCACTGGTCAACGACCATCGCTGGATCGATCCGCCCGACCCGGATGCGTATGCCCGCAATATTCTCGAGGAAGACCGAATCCTGTCGGCCGCCCTCGGCGCAAGGGCTTTCCGGGTCGCGCGCGTGGACTGGGCCGATCCCGCGATCGACTGGCGCGCCTTCGACGCCATCGTGATCCGGCAGGCCTGGGACTATTTCGATCGACTCGACGAGTTCCGTGCCTGGCTGGACCGGGTCGAACCCCTGACCCGCGTCGTCAACCCGCCCGGCGTGATCCGCTGGAATTGCGACAAGCGCTACCTGGTCGACCTGATCGACGCCGGCATGCCGACCGTGCCGACCACCGTGGTTCGACGACAGACGCCGGCGCCGGACCTGGCCGACCTGCTCGCGCACCATGGATTCTCCGAAGCCGTCATCAAGCCGGCCGTTTCCGGCGCGGGCCGCGAGACCCACCGAATACGGGCCGAGGACGCCGCAGCTTCCGGAGCACAATGGCAACGGCTGGTGGCGCAGGAAGACATGCTGCTGCAGCCGTTCATGCCGGCGATCGTCGAACACGGCGAGGTTTCGCTGATCGTGATCGACGGCGAGGTCAGCCACGCGGTCCGCAAGATCGCCGCGCCGGGCGAATTCCGGGTCCAGGACGACCACGGCGGTACGGTACACGCCCACGCGCCGGCCGAAGCCGAGGCCGTCATCGCTCGCCAGGCACTGGCGGCCGCGCCGGAGCCGGTCGCCTACGCACGCGTCGACCTGGTGCAGACCGAAAGCGGGCCGGTCGTGATGGAGCTGGAGCTGATCGAGCCGGAACTGTTCTTCCGCCGCGAGACGAATGCCGCCGCCCGGCTGGCCGAAGCCGTCGCCGGTAGAATCGGATAAACCGCCCGAGGACCGGAAATCATCGCGCGGCGGCCCTTTCTACGCCTCGTGTCGGGCGTCGTGCCAATAGTTGATTTCAGTCAATACTACGACCTGTCGATCGGATAGATTGGCAGATCGACGCTTTGAAAACGCATTCCAGGCAGGTTTCATTTTCCGGCAGGAGAGTCCATTGAACGATTCCAAAAACGCTTCGGCCACGCGCCGGAAGGCAAACGGCCCTGCCGCGGCCGACGGCGCGCCGACCGAGTTTCCCAGGGTCACGATCGACCAGGTGCGGCACGCATTCGAGACCGGCAAATACCCGTACACCAAGAAGCTCGGCCGCCGGGCCTACGAGGCCGAAAAGGCCGCCCTCCAGGCCGAACTGCTCAAGGTACAGCACTGGGCCCAGGAGACCGGTCAGAGATTCATCATCCTGTTCGAGGGCCGCGACGCGGCCGGCAAGGGCGGCACGATCAAGCGCTTCACCGAGCACCTGAACCCCCGCTTCGCCCGGGTCGTGGCGCTCAACAAGCCCACCGACCGCGAGCGCAGCCAGTGGTACTTTCAGCGCTACGTCGAACACCTGCCCAGCGCCGGCGAACTGGTGTTCTACGACCGGTCCTGGTACAACCGGGCCGGCGTGGAACGCGTCATGGGCTTCTGCACACCGGTCCAGTACCTGGAATTCATGCGCCAGGCGCCGGATTTCGAACAGATGCTGGTGCGCTCCGGCATCCGGCTGTACAAGTACTGGTTCTCGGTCACCAAGGCCGAGCAGGCCCGGCGCTTCGAGGCTAGAGCGCGGGATCCGCTCAAGCGCTGGAAGCTGTCGCCGATCGACAAGGCCAGCCTGGGCAAGTGGGACGAATACACCGAGGCCAAGGAGGCGATGTTTTTCTATACCGACACCGCCGACGCCCCGTGGACCATCATCAAGTCGAACGACAAGAAGCGCGCGCGGCTGAACTGCATGCTGCACTTCCTCTCCTCGCTCGACTATCCGGACAAGGACACCAACCTGGTCAGGACTCCCGACCCCCTGATCGTCGGTCACGCATCGCACGTGGTGCGCAAGAGCGAGCATATTCTGGGCGCGGCGCTGCACCCCAACCAGCGGCGAAGCGGCCGGTAGGGCTCCTCGGCATCCGCCCGGGCGCGATCTCGGCGCAGCCGGGTCGCGAGCATCGGATCCGGGCTACCATGAGACGTCATCGCAAGCCCGGGAAACAAGCCGCATGTCTTCCGAAACGCAGGACAACCAATCGAAATCGGCGTCCGATCGCCGCGACCCCGACCAGGTAATGAAAAAAGCCATTCAGCAGGGCGCATGGTTTGTCTGGCTTGCCCTGGCGGTAGTGCTGTTTTTCTACTTCACCAGCGACTTCGGCGAACCGCCGACGAACCGCATGACGTACTCGGAATTCCTGTCTGCAGTCGAAGACGGGCGGATCGAGCAGGTGACGCTGCGCGGTCAGGAGGTCGAAGGCCGCCTGACCGAACAGGCGGTGGACAACGACGACGAAATCGATATTGCGCGGTTCGAAACCCTGCGGCCGGAACTCGAGGACCAGCGGCTGCTCGAGCGCCTCGAGCAGAACGGCGTGGAAGTCGAGGCCCGGCCGACCGAGCCCGCTTGGTGGGCGCAGATCCTGATGCGGGCGCTGCCGTGGATCCTGGTGCTGGGGCTGCTGCTGTGGTTCTGGAACCGGATGGCCCGGCGGGCAATGTCCGGAGGCGCGGGTCCGTTCGGCTTCGGCCAGTCCCAGGCCAGGCGGATCGAGAAGAAGCAAAGCGGGGTCACACTCGAGCATGTCGCCGGGGCCGACAACGCCAAGCGCGAGGTCAAGGAGGTCATCGATTACCTGAAAGATCCCCGGCGCTTTCGCAAGCTGGGCGCGAAGATTCCGCACGGACTCCTCCTGATGGGCCCACCGGGCACCGGAAAAACATTGATGGCACGGGCCGTGGCCGGCGAAGCCGACGTGCCGTTCTACAGCGTGACCGGTTCGGAATTCATCGAAATGTTCGTCGGCGTCGGCGCCTCGCGCGTGCGCGACATGTTCGACAATGCCCGCAAGAATGCGCCTTCGGTGATCTTCATCGACGAACTCGACGCGATCGGGCGCAGCCGCGGCACCGGCATGGGGGGCGGCCACGACGAACGCGAGCAGACCCTGAACCAGATCCTGGCGCAAATGGATGGTTTCGAGCCGCACGAAGCCGTGGTGGTGCTGGCCGCGACCAACCGGCCCGACGTGCTCGACAAGGCGCTGCTGCGACCCGGGCGCTTCGATCGCAAGATCACCATGGACCGTCCCGACCGCAAGGCGCGCAAGGCCATTCTCGAGGTGCACACGAAAAACATACCGCTGGCCGACGACGTCGAGATGGACCGGCTGGCGCAGATCACCATCGGCTTTTCCGGCGCCGATCTCGCCAACCTGGCCAACGAGGCCGCGCTGCTGGCCGGCCGCAAGGAAAAGGAAAAGGTCGACTGGGCCTGCTTCACCGAGGCTCGTGACCGGGTGATGCTGGGCCAGGCCCGCGACTCGGCGCTCAACGATCGCGAGCGGCGCGTGGTCGCCTACCACGAATCCGGCCACGCGCTCCTGGCCGAACTGCTGCCCAACGCCGACCCGGTCGACAAGATCACCGTGCTGCCGCGTGCGCAAACGCTCGGCGCAACCTCGCAACGGCCCAGGGAGGAACGCTACAACTACGGTGAAAGCTACCTGCGCGACCGCATCGGCGTGATGTTCGGCGGGCGGCTTGCAGAGTCCATCGTCTTCGGCGAAGTCAGCAACGGCGCGGAGAACGACCTGGAGCAGGCCACCCGCCTCGCGCGCAGGATGGTCGGGCGCTGGGGCATGAGCGAGCGGCTCGGCCCGGCGGCGTTCAGCGAAAGCGATGACCATGTGTTCCTGGGCAAGGAAATGGCCCAGGGGAGAAACCACAGCGAAGCCACCGCCGCGGCGATCGACGAGGAAATCCAGAAGTTGCTCAAGGATATCGAGTCCGGAGCGCGCGACCTGCTGGAAAAGAACCGAGACCGGCTGCACGCATTGGCCGGAGCGCTGGCCGAAAACGAGACGCTGGAAAGCGACGAGGTGAAAAAGATCATCGGCAACGACGACGATGCCGACTCCAGCTCGCAAGACGGCACGGACGACTCCGGCCGGAATTCCCGCAGGGGGTCTTCTGAATAACCCGAGGCGTTACTCAGCTTCTGCGCTTCTCGGCCTCTGCATGGTTTCCGGCTTCGGCGTTTCGGCCGTGTTCGGCGGCAATTCCGGATAGGTGACTTCCGGGATTTCGCCGGTCAGCGTCTCCAGGAAGGCCGTGATGGCGGCGATTTCTTCCCCGGACAGTTCGGTGCCCAGCTGGGAATTGCTCATGATTGCAACGGCTTCCTCGAGGCTCCAGACCGCGCCCGAGCGGACCGAAACCAGCACCGGCAGCCATGATCAGTAACGGTACAATCGCGTTGTGCCCAGGTCAAAAGACCAATTCTCTGCCCGGCAGCGTCTTGTTGCGCTGTTGCTCCTTGCGATCCTTGCCGGGTCGCAGGCTTTTCCTTTGCTCGCCGCCGAACCGGCATCGACGACTGTCATCGTGGTACGTCACGCTGAAAAAGTCGATGATTCGCGCGACCCTGCGCTGAGCGAAGCAGGCCTTGAAAGGGCGCAGGCCCTGGCCGCCGCGCTCGAGCACGCCGGGGTGGATG
>JAGXKW010000113.1 GCA_018334995.1 Wenzhouxiangellaceae bacterium | reverse complement strand
CTCAGTCGTCGAAGATGTTGCCGTACAAGCCGCTTTCGGTGCGGAACGCGTTGCCGCCGATGTAGCGGTAGTGCCGGTCCAGCGAGCGGATCCGATCCATGTCGGTCGCGTCGAGTTGGATGTGCGCGCTTTCGAGGTTCTGGCGGATGCGCTGGGGATTGGTCGACTTCGGGATCACGATGGTGTCGCGCGCCACGGCCCAGGCGATCAGGATCTGCGCCGGGCTCGCGCCGTGTTTTTCGGCGATTTCGCCGATGACTTCGTTTTCGAGCAGGGACGGCTCGTCCTCGCCCTTCATCTCTTCCGGCCGGTCGATGCTGCCCAGTGGTGAATAGGCCGTGACCAGGACGTCGTGTTCGCGGCACCAGGCCAGCAGTTCGTCCTGCTGCAGGTAGGGATGCAGCTCGACCTGGTTCATTTCCGGCATTTCAGCGCCTGACGCGGCCAGCCGATCGAGCTTGCGGATGCTGAAGTTGGAGACCCCGACGTGCCGGGTCAGTCCCTGGTCGCGCGCGGCCAGCATGGCTTCCCAGGTCTCGCTGATCGGCGCCTGGTCGGGCGTGAGGAAATCGGGCTCGCTCTCCGGAAATCCCTCCAGCCCGGGCCGGAAAGCGACCGGCCAGTGGATCAGGTACAGGTCCAGGTAGTCGAGGCCGAGGTCGGAAAGCGTCTTCTTCAGCGCCGGTTCCACGTCGTCTTTCAGATGCGCGTTGTTCCAGAGCTTGGAGGTGATGTGCACGTCCTCGCGCCGGATTTCGCCGCGCGCAAACACCCTGGACAGCGCGGTGCCGACTTCGGCTTCGTTGCGGTAGATGGCGGCGCAGTCGATATGGCGGTAGCCGGCCTCGAGCGCGGCTTCCACCGCCTGGCCGACCTCGCCCGGGTCGGATTTCCAGGTGCCGAGCCCGATCGCATCGATATTGTCGCCGTTGCGGAACTGCATCTTCTTCATGGTGGCTCGCTCCTGCTTTGATTCGAATTTCATTCTAACGCGCGCCCGGAATGGTTCATCCATTGGCTCCCGGCTGAATGGACGGGACTCGGAGCCGGCGTATATACTCGGCCCTTGTCCGGAATCAAGGTCCTGAAATGGCCGCGCCACAACAAAAAGAAGAGTGGACGAGCCGAATGGCGATCATCATCGCCGCGGTGTCGATGGCGGTGGGCACCGGCAATATCTGGCGTTTTCCGCGCGTGGCCGCCGAATGGGGCGGCGGGGCGTTCCTGATCGCCGTGACCGTGGCGCTGGTGATCTGGGCCGTACCGCTTTTGATGTGCGAATTCCTGATGGGCTCGCGAAGCCGACTGGGCAACATCGGTGCGTTCCGCGATTTCATGGGCCGCAGGAACACCTGGGCCGGCGGCTTCATGGTCGCGGTCACGCTGGGCATCATGTTCTATTACTCGGTGGTCGCCGGATGGTGCATCCGCTACTTCGTCACCGCCGCCACCGGGGGCCTTGCGCCCGACGGCGAGGTCGTGGCCGGCACGACGTGGGGCCAGCAGCACTGGGAAGCCTTCGTCGGCAATCCGGCCGAGACCCTGACTTTTCATGCCGTGGCCGTGATCTTTACCACCGCTGTGGTCTACCAGGGCATCAAGGGCGGACTGGAACGCGTGCTCAAGGTATTCCTGATCGCGCTGTTGATCATCCTGCTGCTGCTCGCTGCGCGCGCGGTGATGCTGCCCGGTTCGGCCGAGGGTCTGCGTTTCCTGTTCGTGCCGGAGTGGTCTCAGCTGCTCAATGCCCGCGTGTGGCTGGAAGCGTTCACCCAGGTGGCATGGTCCACCGGGGCCGGCTGGGGTCTGCTGATGGTTTACGCCGTCTACGCGCGCAAGAACGAGGACATCGCGGTCAATTCCGGCATCATCGCGTTTTCCGACGTGCTGGTCGGCTTTTTCGCGGCCGGCCTGGTTCTGGCGACGCTTTTTGCCGTGGCGCCCACCCCGGAGTTCGCCGACGCGGCCCTGCAGTCGGGGAATGTCGGCTTGACGTTCATCTACATCGTCGACTTGATCACCACGATGCCGGGATCCTGGATTGTGTCGCCGCTGTTCTTCCTGGCGCTGGCGCTGGCCGGGCTGTCGTCGTTCATCGCCATGTTCGAGCTCGGCACCACCAACCTGATGAACTTCGGCTTTCAGCGACGCAATGCCGCGATGGTGGTCGGCGTGGCCGCGTTCCTGTTCGGCATCCCGTCGGCGCTGTCGATCGACTTTCTCGATAATCAGGACTGGGTCTGGGGCGTAGGACTGCTGATCAGCGGCCTGCTGACCGCGCTGGCGATTCTGAAATACGGCGTCGACCGCGCCCGAGGCGAGATCAACGAGACCAGCGATCTGCACGTCGGTCAATGGTGGACGGTTTGCATCCGGGTCATTCCGGTGGTGTTCCTGGTGTTGTTTTCGTGGTGGATTTATCAATCCGTGCGCGACAACCCGGAGACCTGGTGGAACCCGCTGGAGACCTTCAGCACCGGCACCATGGCGCTGCAGTGGGGCCTTGTCCTGGTGCTGATGCTGGCGCTCAACCGGTTCCTGGCCCAGCGTGTCGAGGACGGCCCGATGACCCGGCGCCAGGATGACGCAAACCGTCAGCGCGATCAGCACGGGAGGCCATGATGGACGGCGAACTCATTTTCTGGATCTGCTTTTTCGTCGGCGGCTACTCGGTGGTTGTCGGTACCCTGTTGCGGATCGCGCTCAAGAACAAGGGATCCTAGCGAGGCTCCACACCCGGTTTTTCATGCCCGGCTGGCGCGTTCCTGTCGCGCCAGTCGCCGGTCGAGCCGATTGCGCAGAAGCCGCTGCGCACGTCGATCCAGCGGGTAGCGCCATGCCAGCACGATCATCGGCACCAGCAACAGGCACGGCCAGCCGACGAAAGCGAATTTCAGCCCGATCACGGCCGCGCCGGTCGCGTCCTCCTTGCCCGTAAATCCGAACAGTCCGGCGATTGCAAGCGCCGCGCCGCCGCCGGCGCCCTGGTTGAGCTTGGTCACCAGCGCCTGGAACGAAAAAAAGATCGCGGCGCGGTCCTTGCGGTTCTTCCACAGGTCGTAGTCGACGATATCGGCCAGCAGCGAAGGCAAGGCGATCGACGACAGGCCGATGAACAAGCCCAGGCAGGTGGTCGCCGCGATCATCGGCGCGAGCGTCCCCGGCGGAATCCACAGCACGCCGAGCAGCGTGGCGATCATCCCGACCGCGCCCGCGGCCCAGACGCGGTGCTTGTCGACCCGCCGCATGACCCACAGCCACAACGGCATGCCGGCGGCCATGGCCAGCGTCATCGGCAACGCGATGTGCGGAATCCTGTCGGCCAGCCCGAGATACTGGCTGGCGTAGATCACGAACAGCGTCGACACCGCGCCGGTCGAGAGCCCGAACAACACCTGCGTGACCAGGAAGTAGACCAGCGGGGGATTGCTGCGCAGGGCGCGCCAGAGGTCGCCGAATCGTATCCGGCGCGAGATGACGTGACGCGAGGGTTCCGGCACGGTCCGGCACATGAGCAGCACCAACAGCGGCAAGGCGCAGATGATGAACACGGCGATGACCCGCATGACCTCCGGCGTGAATGCCGTGCCGCCGGTGACCAGGATCATCGGCGCGGCCATGAACGCGATCCCGCCGACGAAGCCGAGGATCTGGCGCCAGAACACGATCCGGGTGCGTTCGTGGTAGTCCACCGAAAGCTCGGCGGCCATCGCCGTGTGCGGGATCTCGACCAGCGTCCAGCCCAGGGTCACCACCATGTACCAGGCCAGCAGGTGGGCAAAGCCGGCGTCGGCGCCCGGGCTGTACAGGAACCAGGCGCCGGCGGCCACCACGAACGCACCGGCGACCATCCAGGGCTTGCGGTTTCCGACGCGGTCGGACAGCAACCCGATCAGCGGATCGGTCAATCCGTCGAACAGCCGCGCGATCAGCGTCGCCGTGGCCAGCCCCGCGACCGTCACGCCGGTGTATTCGAGGTAGAAGTTCGGCAGGATCGCCGCGGTCGGCGACAGCAGCATCGACAGCGGCAGGTTGAC
>JAGXKW010000051.1 GCA_018334995.1 Wenzhouxiangellaceae bacterium | reverse complement strand
GCTTGGCTGGATTGCACAGGCCCGAGGTCCTGAGCTGTGGGAGGGCCTTCCAGGCCCGAGGTGCCGGGCTGTGGGAGGGGGCTTCCAGGGCTGATTCGGGTAACCCTCGGCGCAGGATGCGCCTCCCCACGAAGGTGACGGCAGCGTCAGGGGGCGAGAAATTCGTGGATTTCGGGTACGAGGCGATCCGCGGCGTCTTCCAGGACGTAGTGGCCGGCGTCTTCGATGTAGTCGACGCGGGCTTCGGGGAAGATTTCGCGCCATTTTTCCAGAACACGGTCGTTGAACACGAAGTCCCTGGCGCCCCATCCGAAAAGGATGGGCCTGTCGGCCAGGCGCGGGAGTTTTTGCTCGGTTTCGGCCAGGATCTGCCAGGCCGGGTCGGATTCCTTCAGCGGGATGTCCTGCACGAACCGCAAGGTGGCCAGGCGGCGGTGCGGGCTGCCCTTGTACGGAGCGACCAGGCCGCGGGCGACCGCCGGGGCGAGCTTTTTTTCTGTGGCCATGCGCACGGCCAGGCCGGAGAAGGCGTTGAAGCCCTTGATCAGCAGCGTCCCGACGGGCGTGCGGGCGAAGGCCAGCGAGCGCGGGAGGTCGGCGTCGTCGGGGATGGTGAACGCCCAGGTGTTGAGGACGACGATGCGCCGCACCCGCTCCGGGTGGGCAGCGGCCCAGCTCAGGCCGATCGCGCCGCCCCAGTCGTGGACGACCAGGTCGACCGGGCGTTCGGGCTCGACCGCGTCCAGCCATTCGCCGAGATCGTCGACCCTGGATTTCAGCGTGTAGGCGTATTCGGCGTCGGTGGGGCGATCGGACAGGCCCATGCCGACGTGGTCGGGCGCCAGGCAGCGGTGGCGGTCGCTGAGGCCCCGGATGACTTCGCGGTAATAGAACGACCAGGTCGGGTTGCCGTGCACCATGACCACCGGCTGACCGTCGACCGGGCCTTCGTCGATGTAGTGCATGCAGTGGCCCGAGGCCAGCTCGTGGTAGTTGTTTTCGAACGGGTACAGCGTGGTGTCGAGGCCGGGAAGCGCGGTCATCGGATTGCTCGCTTTGCCGGGCGGGCCGCGGTCGCGGTTACCAGACGACTTCAGCCATCGAACAGTTCAGGCCCGAACCGATGCCCATCAGCGCGATCTTGTCGCCGCGCTGCACCCTGCCCTCGTCGACGATGCGCGACAACACGGTGGGAATCGAGGCCGGTCCGATGTTGCCCAGCTTCGGGAAGATCCGGTAGACGCGCGCCGGGTCGACGCCGAACTTGCTGATGAAAGAGTCGGTGTGCGCCTTGGAGACCTGGTGGATGACGATGTGGTCGAGGTCGTGCATCACCCAGCCCAGCACCGTGCGGGCGGCCGTGTAGGTGAGGTTGGCGAGCTTCATGCCTTCGGTGAGCAGGCTGCGGGTGTCGGTCCACATCTGGTGGTTCCAGCCGCGGCACAGGTTGTTGAACTGGGTGGCCGCGCGGCTGACGCCGCCCTTGTAGGCGTGGCCTTCGGGCTCGAGTTCGCGTCGGGTCATGACCATCGCCGCCGCGCCGGAGCCCAGCGTGAGCGAGGCGAACTCGCCCTTGAACTGCTTGCGCGTGACGCTCGGCTCGAGCAGACGGCGAATGGTGGTCTCGTTGATCTCGCGGCTGGATTCGCCGTTGACGATCAGCGCGTAGTCGATCTCGCCGCGCTCGAGCATGCGCCCGGCGATGCTCATGCCGTTGATGAACGCCAGGCAGGCGTTGCCGACGTCGAAGCTCTCGCAGGTGTTGCCGAGCTTGAGGTTGTTGTGGACCAGGCAGGCGGTGGACGGCTCGAGGAAGTCGCGCGAGACCGAGGTGTTGATCAGGATGCCGACGCGCCCGGGGTCGACGTCGGCCTGCTGCAGGGCCTTGCGGCCGGCCATCGTGGCGGCGTCGGAGGGCTGGACGCCGTCGTCCCAGTAGCGGCGCTCCTGGATACCGGCCAGGTCGATCAGCGGGTTGCCCGGCACGCGCAAGCGCTTGAAGGTCGACTCGAGGCGGTCGTAGACTTCTTCGCTGGACATCGTGTTGGGCGGGTCCACCGAAACCACGGACTTGATGACTACGTTTTCGAACAGCATTGGCGCAGGTCCAGCCCGCTTCGCGGGAATCTTGAATATTCGGTCGCGTAGTATAACGGACGCGACGGCCGGGGCCGGACGTCTTTAGCGGCGCTTCGTGAAAATCCCAGCCCGGGTCGGGCGTATGCCGCCGGAAATGGCGGTGCGGGGCACTCTCGTCGGGTTTCGGGTTTCGGGGGCACGTTCTTCGCCGGCAGGCCCGGCTCCTGCACCCGTAGTGGCGCCGCCGATGAACCGGCTGCGGAGTTTCTACGGGTGCAGGCGCTTGCCTTGCAAGCGATTCGGAGGGCGTTTATTTGCTGTATTCGACGACTTCCTGCTCGATGGCGCCGAAGTAACTGTTGCCGTCCGGGTCGGTCATGTCGATGCGCACGCGGTCGCCGAACTGCATGAACGGGGTTGTCGGCTTGCCCTCGGCGATGATTTCGAGCATGCGCTTTTCGGCCAGGCAGCTGGCGCCCTTGCCGGTGTCCTGGTTGGCGATGGTGCCCGAGCCCAGCAGCGTGCCGGCGGCCAGGGGGCGGGACTTCGCGGCGTGGGCCAGGAGTTCGGCGAAGTTGAACTGCATGTCCTCGCCGGCTTCGGGCTCGCCGAACAGGTCGCCGTTGTAATGGGTGACCAGCGGGCGGTGCAGCTTGCTGTCGCGCCAGGCGTCGCCCAGCTCGTCCGGGGTGGCGACGACCGGGGCCAGCGACGAGCGCGGCTTGGACTGCAGGAAGCCGAAGCCCTTGGCCAGTTCGCCGGGGATGAGGTTTCTCAGCGAGACGTCGTTGAGGATGGTGACCAGCTGGATATGGTCCGCGCATTCGTCGGGGCCGGCGCCCATGCCCACATCGTCGCAGATGACGCCGATTTCGGATTCGAAGTCGATGCCCCATTCGGTGTCGGCCATGGCGATGGGGTCGTACGGGCCCATGAAGCCGTCGCTGACGGCCTGATACATCAGCGGGTCGGTGAAGAAGCTTTCCGGCACCTCGGCGCCGCGCGCCTTGCGCACACGCTCGACATGCGGCAGGTAGGCGCTGCCGTCGACGAACTGGTAGGCGCGCGGCAGCGGCGATGCCAGGGCGGCTAGGTCGAGATCGAAGGCCGATTCGCATTCGCCCTGGTTGAGCCGCTCGGACAGCGTGTTCAGCCGCGGTGCGGTGTTGCCCCAGTTGTCCAGCGCCTGCTGCAGCGTGGGCGCGATCTCGTCGGCGCGGACCGCGCGCGTCAGGTCGCGGCTGACCACGATGAGCGTGCCGTCGCGTCCGCCTTCTTTCAGGGTTGCTAACTTCATTCGTTCATCCTTGGTTTTTGGATTCTGTTGGTTCGGAAACTGTTCCAGGTTTTGGGGTTTCGTTTGAAGGTTTTAGGTTTTAAGTGTTAGGTTTTAGGTGAAAGGCGTTGTTGGTTGGCTGGTTGGCTGGTTGACTGGTTTCCGGTTTCCGATAAAGATGCTCTGGAGCCGATTTTCGACACGCAAGCATCGAAGCCGAGTTTTTACCTAACACCTAACACCTAACCCCGTCCAAGCGTAAAGCGTCCAACGCGTAAACCGTTATTCCGGTTTCTTCCAACTATCGACGTATTCCTTCCATTCCACGCCCCCGGCTTCGTCGGTGACGTCCAGCGCGTCGCGGGTATCGATCATGACAGCGACTTCCTCGGTGCCTTCGGCTTTCGGCTCGAAGGCGTTCTTCAGCGCCTTCGGGTGCGGGCCGTGGGTGAAGCCGCACGGGTGCAGGGTCATCATGCCCGGGTGGATGTTGTCGCGCGAGAAGAAGTTGCCGGCGTGGTAGAAGATCAGTTCGTCGTAGTCGTCGTTGTTGTGGAAGAACGGCACCTTGAGCGCGCCCGGATCGGTTTCGAACGGGCGCGGGACGAAGGTGCAGACCACGAAGCGGTTGGCGATGAAGGTGGTGTGCGCCGACGGCGGCAAGTGATAGCGATGGCTCATCAGCGGCCGGATATCGCGCCAGTTGATCTTGACCGGCATCAGGTCGCCGTGCCAGCCGACCGCGTCCAGCGGATTGAACGGGTAGCGGATGGTCGATCGCCGATCGCGCCGCTTGACCACCACGTCCCATGCCTGCTCGCCCTGCTGGGCCTTGAACCTGTCGTCGATGGCCGGCGTGTCCAGCATGGCCGGGTCGAAGATGGCATGCGGACCGAGCAGGCCCTTATCCGGCAGCATGTAGCTGGAATTGGTCGCCTCGATCAGCAGCGCGTCGATGGTGTCTTCGCTTTCCAGGCGCCACATCGTGCCGCGCGGCAGCATGATGTAGTCGCCGTCGCGGAATTCCATGCGGCCGTAGTCGCAGTAAAGCTCACCGGCGCCGGCGTGGATGAACAGGAGTTCGTCGCCGTCGGAGTTGCGCACCAGGTGATCCATCCTGCCCTGCGCCTTCCACGAACGAATCCGGACATGCGCGTTGTGCATCAGTTCGGTCGCATCCCAGGGCGAACCCGAGCGCGGCTCGAGCTTCGCGGTGTCGAACGCCCGCGGGCGCAGCGGCCCGTCGAAATCCACCCATCCGGTCGGCGGATGGGCATGATGCATGTGGCTGGCCGGGCCGAAGAAACCTTCCTTGCCCAACTCGCGCTCGTACGTACCCTCGGGCAGGTCGCAATGTGCCTGGCGGGACGCGTCGCCCTCTACTTTCGAATGTGTAATCCAGTTTTTCATGAAATACAGTTTTCCAAGAGAAAGTTTTCAGTTTTCAGATGTAAGTTTTCAGCAGTCAACAGCAAAACAATCGGTCTCGAATTGCGGCAAAGACTTTCGGATCGGGGCCTGCTGAACACTGAAAACTGAAAACTCTTTCCAGCGCAGTCCAGCCCGCACCGAGCGTCGACCGGCCGCCGACGCCAGATCGAAGCTTCAAAGCACGCCGCGCCGTTCCTGATCCCGCTCGATGGCTTCGAACAGTGCCTGGAAGTTGCCTTCGCCGAAACCTTCGTTGCCTTTTCGCTGGATGATCTCGAAGAAGATCGGGCCGATGTTGGTCTGGGTGAAGATCTGCAGCAGCTGCTTGTCGGGGTCGGTCTTGTCGGCGTCGATCAGGATCTTGTTCCTGCGCATGCGCTCGAGGTCTTCGCCGTGGTCGGGGATGCGCTGGTCGATCACGTCGTAGTAGGTGTCCGGCGTATCCAGGAACTCGATGCCGTTTTCGTGCAGCTGTTCGACGGTGTCGTAGATGTGGTCGGTGTACAGCGCGATGTGCTGCACGCCCTCGCCGTTGTATTCGGCCAGGTATTCGTTGATCTGGCTCTTGGGGTCTTCGGACTCGTTGATCGGAATCGAGATGTTGCCGTTGGGTGCGGTCATGGCCTTGGAGCGAAGCCCGGTCTGGCTGCCCTTGATGTCGAAGTACTTGACCTCGAAGAAGCCGAACAGCTTTTCGTAGAAGCCGGCCCACTGGGCCATGTTGCCGTTGTAGACGTTGTGCGTGAGATGATCGACGAAGCTCAGGCCGGCGCCCTCGGGATTGCGCTCGACGCCGGGCTCGAATTCGAAGTGCTGCTCGATGTCTTCGATGCCGCCGGTCAGGTACAGCACGCTGCCGCCGATACCGGAGATGCGCGGGCAGTCCAGCGGCAGGCTGTCGATGTCGCCCTCGACGTTTTCGCCGCCGTTGGCCATGATGGTCTCAAACGCCGATTCCGGGTCGGCCACGCGAATGCCGAAGCCGGTGCAGCACGGCCCGTGCTTTTCGGCGAACGCGCTGGCGAACGAATCGGGTGTTTCGTTGACCAGGAAATTGATTCCGCCCTGGCGATACAGCGTGACCGGCTGGTCGCTGTGGCGGGCGACGGCCGTGAAGCCGAGGCTGCGGAACAGCTGGTGCAGCTTTTCGGGCTCGGGCGAGGCGAATTCGATGACTTCGAATTTCTGGACGCCAAGCGGATTGGGACGCGGTTCGACCATGTGAGCTCTCCTGAATCGTGTCGGGCGGGCAGCGGCGCCGTCCGAGGTTGCTGATGGCATCGATATTAGTTACATTTGAAACTAAATTCAAGGGATGGTCGCAATGGCTTCGCTGGATCTCGAACACTTTCTGCCCTACCGGCTTTCGGTGCTTTCCAACCGGGTCAGCCAGGGCATTGCCGAAACCTACGAGCAGCGCTTCGGGCTGTCGGTGACCGAGTGGCGGGTGATCGCCATCATCGGCCGCTACCCGGGACTCTCGGCCACCGAGGTCGCGCAGCGCTCGGCCATGGACAAGGTGGCGATCAGCCGCGCGGTGCGCCGGCTGCTGGACCAGGGCCGGATCGAACGCGAACCCAGCGACGCCGACCGCCGCGCCCGCCATCTGCACCTGAGCCGGTCGGGCAAGGAGATCTACGACGAGATCGTCCCGGCCGCGCTGGCCTACGAAAAGCGGATCCGGGGCGCGCTCAGCGCGGAGGAGAATCGGATGCTGGAGCGGCTGATGGAGAAGATCGGGGCGGTTGTTTGATGGGTTCGGGTTTGCGGGTTCAGGTTTCATTCCGGGCAGGATCCTGGGTGTTGCTGGCCGTTGGTTAGAGGCCGGTTCAGGGTTGGACGATTTACGCGGGCGAAGAAGAAAAAGCGGTTTGCGGTTTGCGGTGAAGAGCCGGACGGGGCGCCCCGCGATCGGGGGAAGATTCTGTCGGAGCGGGTGCCGGCCGCGATCAATCGGCGCAGGATGCGCCTCCCACAACAAACGAACCGGCCACGCGTCTGCAGGTGTGGGCGCCGCCCTTCCCGGCGATGGCGGAGGTCCCCGATACTCGATCGCTTGCAAGGCAAGCACCCACATCCGCAGGGGTTTGTCGCTTGTCGCTTGTCGCTGCTCGCTGCTCGCTGCTCGCTGCTCGCTGGTCGCTGGTCGCTGGTTGCTGGTTGCTGGTTGCTGGTTGGTGGTCGCTGTTCGCTTGTTGGTGCTTGGTGGTTGCTGGTTGGCTGGTGGTTCTGTGGGAGGCGCATCCTGCGCCGATTGGCCACGCCAGCGACACACACGACCCATTTTTGACCTCGGGTTGGTTAAAGTCATGGCATGACAACCGAAAACAAGGTTCGCTCCGGCACGAATGACGCACCGCTGGTGCTGTACGGATATTGGCGTTCGTCGGCCGCGTACCGGGTACGCTTGGCGCTGAACCTCAAGGGGCTGGATTACGAACAGCGATTCGTGCACCTGGTGCGCGACGGCGGACAGCAGCACGGCGCGGAATATCGCGCGCTGAATCCGCACGGCCGGGTGCCGACGCTGCTGCACGGCGAGCGGGTGCTGACCCAGTCGCCGGCCATCCTGGAGTATCTCGAAGAGGTGTTTCCCGAACCCGCCCTGCTGCCCGGCGATCCCGACGGACGGGCGCGGGTGCGCGCGCTCGGCGCCGTGATCGCCTGCGATATTCATCCATTGAACAATCTGCAGGTACTCAAGTATCTGACCGGCACGCTGGGCGTGGACGAACAGGCCAGGCTCGAATGGTATCGTCACTGGGTGGCCAACGGGCTGGATGCGTTCGAGGCGCTGCTGGCCGAAAGCGACGAGACCGGAAAGTTCTGTCATGGCAATTCGCCGTCGCTTGCCGACTGTTGCCTGTTGCCGCAGGTCTATAATGCGCGTCGTTTCGATTGCGATGAAAGCCGCTGGGCCAACATCCGCCGCATCTGCACGGCGCTGGAGTCCATTCCGGCAGTCGATCGCGCAATCCCGGAGAATCAACCCGATGCCGAATGAGTTCAAACCCGTCCTCCTGTTGTCGGCCCTTTTGGCGCTGGCCGGCTGCGTGACCACCCCGGCCGATCCGGAGCTGTTGCTGGAAGCCGACGACGCCATCGAACTTGCGCGGCAGTCCGGCGCGCGCGACCACGCGCCGCTGGAGCTGGACGAAGCGCTGGAGCTGCGCGAGCAGGCCGCGACCAGGATCGACGAAGACGAGGCGGCGGCGGCGACCCGGCTGGCCGAGCGCGCCGCGCTGCAGGCCCGACTGGCGATCGTTCGGGCCGAGGGTGCGCGGGCGCGCGGCGAGTTGCAAGCGAAGCGCGACGACCTCGACGAACTCGAGGCCGAACTGCGAACGGACTTTGGCGACGCGATCGAACTCGAATCGGAACCGGTCGATGCCAGCGACGCGGGAGATCGCCCATGAAGCGAGGTCGGCAACGCCTGAACCGGAAGATCGCGATTGCCGCGGTTGCCGCCGTGCTGCTGGTGGCCGGCTGCGCCACCCCGCCCCCGCCGCCCGGTGTGCTGGACAACCTGCGCGCCGACCTGGCGGCGCTGGAAGAAAACCAGGAACTCGCCGAGCTGGCCCCGCAGGCGCTGGCCGATGCCCGCAGCGCGGTGCGCCGGGCGGCGACCGAAGAACTGTCCGAGGAAGAGCGCTCGCAGCGCGTATGGCTGGCGCGCAAGCAGCTGGAAATCGCGCGCGCCGAAGGGTTTGCCGAGCGCGCCCGGCGCGACATCGACCGGCTGGAACAGCGACGCACGCAGCTGCTGCTGCGGGCCAGCCGGCTCGAAGCGCAGCAGGCGCGCCGGGCCGCCGAAAGCGCGCTGATGAACGCCATCGCCACCGAGGAGGAGATGGAGCGCGCCCGCCAGCAGGCGTCGCGCTCGGAGGAGGAGCGCGACGCAGCCTCGCAGCGCGAACGCGAAGCACGCGAAGAAGCCGAGCAGGCCCGGCGCGTGGCCGAGGCCCAATCGGCCGAGATCGAACTGGCCCGGCGCGAGGCGGAACTGGCCTCGGCCCAGGCTCAGAGCCTGCAGCGGCGGCTGGAGTACATGGAATATCGCCAGACCGACCGCGGCGTCGTGGTGACGCTGGGCGACGTGCTGTTCGAGGTCGGGGAAGCCGATCTGCTGCCGGCGGCGGCGCAGAGCCTGGACGACGTCATCGAGCTGCTGGAGACCGAACCGGACAAGGATATCCGCATCGAGGGCCATACCGATTCCACCGGCCCTGCGCAGCTGAACCTGCGCCTGAGCGGGGAGCGCGCCAAGGCTGTGCGCGACGCACTGGTCGAGCGCGGGATCGACCCGGACCGGCTCAACGCCGTGGGTATGGGCGAAGATTTCCCGATCGCGACCAACGAAACCGAGCAGGGCCGCGCCAGCAACCGCCGCGTGGACGTGATCGTGCTCAGCGGGTGAACGGCCGCATCCGGCCCGGCGCGCATTGCCGGCCCCGGGCCCGGGTCAATCCCGATGTCACGGCGCGTTGTCGCATCGTTCGCAAATGGCGTCATCCAGGCGATGAATTCGCCCGCTTCACTTGCCAATCGTCGCCGAATGCGATACAAATGACTTCCGAGCTGGTTAGGATGTAATGTGGAGTTCGCCAGTCACCAGTACCTGCCAGGAACGTTCGCGCTGCCTTCGTCTCCGAAGCCGCTTGAATCAGGCCGAAACGATCCCACCACTGCCCCGAAGTACATTCGTGCGATCAGCACTGCCGAATCCATGCATCTTCCGGAAACCCGTTCCGGCATGAAACTCTGTACCAAAACCAAAGCAACAGGAGAAGCGCCATGTTTGAAAATCATCGCGAGCAGATGGAAGTACTGCTGAAAGAAAACGAAGAATTCCGCCGGCTGTACAACCATCACCAGCAGCTTGAAAAGCGCGTCATAGCTGCCGAAAACGGCACCGCTCCGATGGAAGACCTGGCCCTGAATCAACTCAAGCGAGAAAAACTCAAGACCAAGGATCACCTCACGCGGCTGATGGAGCAGCACCAGGCCGCCGCATAGGCTGCCCCCCCGGGGCTGCTTCCGCTCCCGGCCGCACCGCGGTCGGGAGCATTTCCCGGAGACTCACTCCCAATCGGCGCAGGATGCGCCTCCCACAACAACCAACAAACCAACGAACCAACGAACCAACGAACGAGCCAACCGGTCAACCAACCCGCGAATCTTCGCTTATTGCCAGTCCTGGCGGCCGACGTCGAGGCGGTTGAACAGGGTGACGGCCTGGGTGCGGTTGTGCACGCCGAGCTTGCGCATGATGGCGGTCATGTGGGCCTTGACGGTGGCTTCGGTGATGTCCAGTTCCCAGGCGATCTGCTTGTTGAGCAAACCTTCTCCCAGCATCAGCAGGATGCGGTATTGCTGCGGCGTGAGTTCGCCGACGCGACGCGCCAGTTCGGTCTGGTCGGGATCGCCGGGCACCGAGTGCATGCCGTCGGGTACCCAGGTTTCGCCGGCCATGACCTGGTCGATGGCCTCGATGATGAGTCCGGATTCGGCCGATTTGGACAGGAAGCCGGCCGCGCCGTCGGCCAGCGCGCGCTGGATGATGTCGGCATCGTCGTGGGCCGAGACCAGGATGACCGGCAGCGCGGGATAGTGGCCGCGCAGCCACGCCAGGCCGGACAGGCCGTGGTTGCCGGGCAGGTGCAGGTCCAGCAGCACCAGGTCCAGGTCCGCGCGTTCGTCCAGCAGTGCCTGGAGCTTTTCGAACGATCCCACGGCGTGGACTTCGCAGTCCGGGAGATGCGCCTTGATCGATCCGGACAGGGCTTCGCGGAACAGCGGATGGTCGTCGACGACCACCAGCTTTTCCGGCGAAACGGGCGCCGAAGCGTTCATCGGTCAGCCAGCCCGTTCATGGCCGGGGCGGCGCCAGGGCCGGGGGCTGCGGCGTCTCGCGACCGCGCGGGCCGCCGGCGCACTCGGCCGACGGCGCAGCGCCCGGGACCGAGCGAAACGCCGCGGTTGCGCGGCCGACAGCCGTCGTGCCGGCCCGGCTCACGAATACCCCGGGTCACGAACGTTCCTGGATCATGGGCGGTCCTGGGTCATTGGAAAATCCAGGGTCATTCCTGGCGGCGATTTGAGACCAGGTGGTCGACGACATCGGGATCGGCCAGCGTCGAGGTATCGCCCAGCTGATCGTGCTCGTTGGCCGCGATCTTGCGCAGGATGCGCCGCATGATCTTGCCCGAGCGCGTCTTGGGCAGTCCCGGCGCCCACTGCAGGTGGTCAATGGTGGCGATGGGACCGATCTCGGTCCTGACCCACTTGACCAGCTCCCTGGCCAGATCTTCGTCGCCCTCGCGGCCTTCCATCAGCGTGACGTAGGCATACACGCCCTGGCCCTTGATGTCGTGCGGGAAACCGACCACTGCGGCCTCGGCCACGGCCGAGTGCGCGACCAGCGCCGATTCGACCTCGGCGGTGCCCAGGCGGTGGCCGGAGACGTTGATGACGTCGTCGACCCGGCCGGTGATCCAGTAGAAGCCGTCCTCGTCGCGCCGCGCGCCGTCGCCGGTGAAGTAATAGCCCGGATAGGCCGAGAAATAGGTTTCGCCGAAGCGCTTGTGATCGCCGTAGACGGTGCGCATCTGGCCCGGCCAGCTGTCGGTGATGACGAGGTTGCCTTCGGCCGCGCCCTTCAGCGTTTCACCTTCCGGGCCCAGCAGCGCCGGCTGGATGCCGGGCAGTGGCCGGGTGGCCGAACCGGGCTTGAGCTCGGTCGCGCCGGGTAGCGGGCTGATCAGGATGCCGCCGGTCTCGGTCTGCCACCAGGTATCGACGATCGGGCAGCGTTCGTCGCCGACGACCTCGAAATACCAGTGCCAGGCCTCCGGGTTGATCGGCTCGCCGACCGAGCCGAGGATGCGCAGCGATTTGCGCGAGGTCTTCTCGACCGGTTCATTGCCTTCGCGCATCAGCGCCCGTATTGCCGTGGGCGCGGTATAGAAGATATTGACCTGGTGCTTGTCGCAGATCTGCCAGAAGCGGCTGTGGTCGGGATAATTGGGCACGCCTTCGAACATCAGCGTGATCGCGCCGTTGGCCAGCGGGCCGTAGACAATGTAGCTGTGGCCGGTGACCCAGCCGACGTCGGCAGTGCACCAGTAGATTTCGCCGTCGTGATAGTCGAACACGACTTCGTGAGTGTAGCTGGCGTAGGCCAGGTAGCCGCCGGAGGTGTGAAGCACGCCCTTTGGCTTTCCCGTGGAGCCGGAGGTGTAGAGGATGAACAGCGGGTCCTCGGCATTCATCTCCTCCGGCGCGCACTCGGCGTCGACCTGCTCGAGCTCGTCGTGCAGCCAGTGGTCGCGCCGGTCGTTCCATTCGACCTGGTCGCCGGTATTGCGGACCACCAGCACGGTTTCCACCCGGCTGTCCGCATCCGGATTCTTCAGCGCCGCGTCGACGTTCTTCTTCAGGCCCGTCGAGCGCCCGCCGCGCACGCCGGCGTCGGCGGTGACCACGATCTTCGAATCGCAGTCGATGATGCGCCCGGCCAGGGCGTCGGGCGAGAAGCCGCCGAAGACCACCGAGTGCACCGCACCGATGCGCGCGCAGGCCAGCATCGCGACGGCCGACTCGGGAATCATCGGCAGGTACAGCGTGACCCGGTCGCCCTTGTTGACGCCGTGTTTCTTCAAGACGTTGGCGAACCGGCAGACGCGCGCGTGGAGGTCACGGTAGGTGATCTTCGCGTCGCGCTCCGGATCGTCGCCTTCCCACAGGATCGCGGTCTGGTCGCCGCGCTTTTCCAGGTGCCGATCGACGCAGTTGGCGCACACGTTCAGCGTGCCGTCGTCGTACCAGCGGATGTGCAGATCGTCGAGGGCGAACGAGACGTCCTTGACCCGGCTGTAGGGCTTGATCCAGTCCAGCCGTTTGCCGACGTCGCCCCAGAAGCTTTCCGGATCCTGGCCGGCCTTCCGGGTCAGCGCCTCGAATCGCTGCGCGTCGACATGGGCGGAGCGTGCAATGGATTCGAACACCGGATAGCGATCCTTCAATTCGTGCGCATCGGACATGAATATCTCCTTGGGACCGTGGATTGGAAGCGTCTTTCAATTCGTCTTGCGGCCGGCCTGGAACGGCCCGGCTGTCTGTTTCAAGTTTCGTTCAACCCGAGCTCGGTTGTAAAGGGCCAAGCACGGCTCCGCGGCTAGACTTTGGTCGCATTGGAGATTGGTCGTTTGGTCGTTGGTTGGGCGCGTTCGGCGGGATTAGACGAAGGGCGGATTGACACTGCATGTCGATCAGGCGGATACTTGCATGCATATCGATGTAAATCGATCGCCAAGAAAAGCCAAACAATAGACGGGAGGAAGTGATGAAACGAATCATTCGCAATAAAACGACATTCGTTCGGCACACGACGTTCATGCTGCTGGTCGGCGCGCTGTTCGCGCAACCGGTCCTGGCCGACGGCGATCGGGTGGCCGAGCTCGAGCGACGGATCGCCGAACTCGAGTCCATGGTCGAGACCTTGCTTGACCAGCGCGGCGCAGGCAGCGCGCAGGCCGAAGCGAGCGCGCGCCAGGCCGCCGCCGAGGCCCAACAGGCGTCCGCCGAAGCGGCCGAGGCGCGCGAACGAATCGAAGAGCTCGATCGCAAGGTCGAACCGATGATCACCGAAGCCAGCGAGAAAGCGGACAAGCCGATGTTTTCCTACGGCGGCTACATCAAGGCCGACTTCATGGTCTCGGATTTCGACGACGGTGAAGTTTCCGGAGACAGCATCGGACGCGACTTCTACGTGCCCGCAATCGTACCGATCGGCGACAAGGGCTCGACCAGCTTCGACGCCCACGCCAAGCAGACCCGATTCAACCTGGGCACCAGCCACCAGATCGGCGAACACACGCTGGAAAGTTTCGTCGAGCTGGACTTCCTGACCACGCCCGGCGGCACCGAAAGAACGACCAACAACTTCTCGCCGCGACTGCGCCATGCCTTCGTGAAATGGAACAACTGGCTGGTCGGACAGACCTGGAACACTTTCATGGACGTCGCGACGCTGCCCGAAAGCGTGGATTTCATCGGCCCGACATCGGGCACCACGTTCGGTCGCACCCCGATGGTGCGCTATACCAACGGCGGCCTGGCGATCGCGCTGGAAAACCCGGAGTCCTCCATTACCCCGGTAGGCGGCGGCCGCATCGAGGCCGACGACAACAAGCTGCCGGAACTGGCTGCACGCTATACCTGGTCCGGCGATTGGGGACATTTCCAGCTCGGGGGCCTGCTGCGCCAGCTTGAAATCGACGACAACGCAACCGGCCTGGACGCCACCGAAACCGGCTGGGGCGTGAGCCTTTCGGGCAAGTTCATGCTGGGCCGCGACGACATCCGTTACATGGTGCATGCCGGAGACGGTCTGGGCCGACAGGTTGCACTCAATTTCGTCAACGGTGCCGCGCTGGATGCAACCGGATCGCTGGATGCCATCAGCACCGTGGGCGGATTCGTCGCCTACCGCCACTGGTGGAGCCAGAAGTGGCGCTCCAACGTCGCGTTCGGCATCCTGGAAGCCGACAACCCGAATTTCACCGGCGAAGACGCCAACAAGTCCACCTGGAACGCCCAGGTCAACCTGTTCTACAGCCCGGTACCGCCGCTGAGCTTCGGCGTCGAATTCCTGACCGCCGAGCGCGAAATCGAAAGCGGCGCGAAGGGCCAGCTCAACCGCTTCCAGTTCACGACCAAATATGCGTTCTGAAGCCTGAGCGAGCTCGATCTGCAGCACCGACCGGCGCCCGCGTGGCGCCGGTTTCGTATGGGTTGCGGCGAATCAGCGCCGGCGCGGCGCGAGCGGCCTATTCGTCGACCTCGAAAGCTTCACGAATCCAGGCCAGCTCGCGCGTATCGCCTTCGATGCCGACAACGTCGAAGCGGCACGGGTGATCGTGCCAGGCGGGGTTGGAAACCAGGAACATCGACGCGGCCTGGGCCAGCTTGCGCTGCTTGAAGGCATCGACGCTTTCGGCGCTGTTGGCGAAACCTTTCGGCGTTCTGAGCCGAACCTCGACGAACACCAGGTGTTCTCCGTCGAACATGACCAGGTCGATTTCGCCGTGCCGGCAATGCCAGTTGCGCGCCACCGTCTTCAATCCGGCACGGACGAGAAACGTCTCGGCCCTGCGTTCGCCCGCATCACCGGCCGAGCGCTTGAACATCAGTCCCCGGCTTCGGGCTCGTGGCGCACCGGACGGCCGTCCTCGACCCGCGCCCAGGGCAGGTCGCGCTCGAGCACCACACCGTCGGTCAGGCGCAGGCGTCCGACGTTCCCGGCCAGGTAGAGCTGCGGGTCGCGCTTCATCGGCGCCATCCACGGCACCAGCGCCAGCGCATCGCGTCCGAGTGCGTACAGCGTGCTCGCGGTCGGCGAGCCGGCCAGGTCGGGATACATCCGCTCGGCGCGCCGGCGGCGCGCGGCCGGTTCGCCCTGCTGCAGCAGCCACGGGGCGGCGGGGAACTGGATGCCGTCGAGATCGCGGCCGGCGTTTTCACCCGGCCAGACGTCGGAGGTCGCATAGACCGGCCGCGGCTGGATTTCGAAAAACTTGAGCTGGGGCATGATCTGGCGGGCATCGCCGCCGCGTGCGGCCAGGAACACGACGTCGAAATCCGTCCGCCGCTGCGGTTCCGATTCGACCTCGGCGCCGAGCACGTCGCTCAGCCGCGCGGCGCGCTCGCGCGATGCGTCGATCTGAAGCAGGTTTTCCAGCACCTCGGTATGGTCGAACTCACCCGGGACATATTCGACGCGCGCCATGACACGGCCACCGCCGAGCTCGAAGGTCTCGGCGAAACGATCGACGACGCGATCGCCGAAGTCGCTTCGCTGGGCCACGACCAGCGCGCGGTCGAATTCGTTGACCAATGCGCGCACCGCGGCCAGTTCGGCCTCTTCCTCGGGCGGCAAGGCCAGCATGGCGACCGGTCGTACCGCATCAGGCATGGTCGCGCCGCCGGGCGGACGGTTGAGCAGCAGCGTGGGCAGACCGGCGTCGTCGGGAAGACGCAGCAGCGGCGCGATCTGGCTGCGCATCACCGGACCGATGACGAATTCGCTGCCGCGCTTGCGCGCGTCGAACCAGGCGTTGGCGGCATCGGTCTCCGCATTGCCGAGATAGTGAAAATCCAGCGCCGGACGGCGCTCGCGCGGCAGTTCCAGCCAGGCCGCCAGCAGGCCCTCGCGCAACACCCGGCCGGCACGCGCCAGCGATCCTTCGCCGGGCAGCAGCACCGCGACCGATTCCGGCATGGGCCGGGTCTGGCGCCAGGTCCGGATCCATTCGAACAGCTCGGCGTCCACGCCCGGCTCGAGACCGTATCCCTGTCGCCAGTCGGCCAGCGCGGGCTGCAATGCCGCGTCGTCGAGCAGGCGACTGCGAGCGACGACGGCCAGATCCAGCCACGGCGTCAGCCCGACCTGTCCACGATGCGCCGAAGCCAGTTCCTTCAGCGTGCCGAGCGGCAGCTCGAGCAGCAGCGCAAGCGCCGTTTCGGGTCGGAAGTCGTCTTCGGCCAGCGCGGTCTGCAGCGCAGCGACGCGCGCGGCCGGCGAGTCCGGGTTGTTCTCGGCCAGGCGCCGTTCGAGCGTATCGAAGCGTTCGTGCAGCGCGGGCGGCACCTGCTCGCGGGGGCGCGACAGGATGCGCTCGGCGGTGTCGAAGTCACGCTCGGCCAGCGCCAGTTCCGCGCCCAGCAGCGCCACCCGGAATTCCATGGCCGGGTCCATCTCGGCCTCGCGCAGTTGCACGATGAGGGTGCGGGCCTCGGCCAGTTCTCCGGCTTCGAGCCACTGTCGCGCGGCGGCGATGCGCGCCTCGTCAGCGCGCGCGGGCTGTTCGGCGGACAGCGCCAGCCAGGCGTCTGCCGCTTCGGCGTGCCGCCCGGCCTCGGCCAGCCGCTCCGGATCCATCGCCCGTTCGTCCGGACGCAACTGAGGCCCGGAAGGCGCGCAGGCGGCGAGCGCCAGAAGCAGCGACAAGAGCAGCAACGATTGCAGTGACGATTGCAGCGACGAGCGCGGCAGCCTGGATGCCGGGGCCTTGATGGTGATGCGCTTCATGGGTGCCATAATACAAGCGTTCACTGTCATGGAATGCACCACGGAATGAACCTTTGACGCGACCGTCCCCACCATCGCCGCCCGATCCCGGGCCAGCTTCGGGCACGCTCTGGATCGTCGCCACGCCGCTGGGCAATCTCGACGACTTTTCGACGCGGGCCAGGCAGGTGCTGGCCGAAGTCGAGGTGATCGCGGCCGAGGACACCCGGACCAGCCGCAAGCTGCTGCCGCCGCGCAACGCTGCGCCGCGCTGGGTGGCGCTGCACGAGCACAACGAAACCCGGGTGGTCGATCGGCTGATCGAGACGCTGGCCGCCGGAACCGACGTGGCGCTGGTTTCCGATGCCGGGACGCCGCTGATTTCGGATCCCGGCTATCGCCTGGTCGATCGCGCCCACGAACGCGGAATCCGGGTCTCGCCGGTACCCGGGCCGTGCGCGGCGATCGCCGCGCTTTCGGCCGCCGGGCTGCCCAGCGACCGCTTCCGGTTCGAGGGCTTTCTGCCCGCGCGCGGCGGGCAGCGCCGCAAGCGACTGCAGGCGCTGGCGAGCGCGACGGCCACGCTGCTGTTCTACGTGCCCGCGCGCGACCTCGCCGACGTGCTGGGCGATGCGGCCGACATCCTGGGGCGGGCGCGCCGGGCGGTGGTGGGCCGGGAACTGACCAAGCGCTTCGAGACCATTCGGCGCGCCGGGCTCGCCGAACTTGCCGACTGGGTGGCCGGCGACCCGGACCAGCAGCGCGGCGAGGCGGTGCTGGTGGTCGCCGGTGCGCCGGAGCAAGCGGCGCCCGCCGGCCTGGACACCCGGCTGCTGGCGCGCGAACTGGCGGCCGAACTGCCGCCGGCCCGGGCGGCCCGGGTACTGGCGCGGGTCAGCGGCATGCCGCGGCGCGAGGCATTCGGGCTGGTCGAATCCACGCGCGGCGACTCGACCGGGGACTGACATGCATATCGTGCTTGGAATCCTCGTGCTGCTGGGCGTGGTGGTGCTGCCGGGCTGGTGGGTGCAGCGCGTGATGAAAAAACATTCGCAGCCGGCCGACCGCTATCCGGGCACCGGCGGCCAGCTGGCGCGCCATCTGCTCGACGGCTGCGGACTGGAATCGGTCGACGTCGAGCGCACCGAGCACGGCGACCACTACGACCCCGAGACCCGGACCGTGCGGCTGAGCGAGGGCAATTACGCCAGCGCATCGCTGACGGCGATCACGGTCGCCGCGCACGAGGTCGGCCATGCGATCCAGCACGCAGACGGCTATCAGCCCTTGCTGGTGCGCACGCGCATGGTCAAGTCGATCCAGAAATTCCAGAAGCTGGGCATGCTGCTGATCGCGCTGATGCCGGTGGTGCTGGTCGCGCTGAAGATTCCCAGTGCCGGGATCACGCTGCTGCTGGTGGGCCTCGCGGCGCTGGCCTCGGGCATCGTGGTTCACCTGGTGACCCTGCCGACCGAGCTGGACGCCAGCTTCAGGCGGGCCTTGCCGCTGCTGGTCAAGGGCGGCTACGTCAAGCGCGAGGACCGCGGTGCGGCACGCACGATTCTCACTGCCGCGGCCTTTACCTACGTCGCCGCATCGATGATGGGCCTGGTCAATTTCTGGTGGTGGCTGAGAATCCTGCGCCCCTGAGCGCAAAGCCCGCCGGAAGAAGAAATCAAAAGCTGCCTCTCGCAGAATCTTCAGCGCCGTAACCGGGCCCGCTTTCGCCGAGCCGGCGGATGGTGCGTGTTCGCTGCGCTCAACGCACCCTACGCGGGAAATAGTGATTTTGCAGGGTGCGTTGAGCGCAGCGAATACGCACCACCAGCACGCTTCCAGAAGTGAT
>JAGXKW010000112.1 GCA_018334995.1 Wenzhouxiangellaceae bacterium | reverse complement strand
GCCTTTCACCGTCCAGTTCGCAGTGCTGGATTTTGCCGAAGTGCCTCACCTCTACCGCTATCGCTTCGGTCCGGAGGGCGAATGGATATCCCAGGGTTCTTCGCGCGAAATCACTTTCTTCGGCCTGGCGCCCGGGCGGCATGCGCTGGAGATCAGCGGCCGCGATGCGTTCGGCGCCTGGAGTCGGCCCGAGCGCCTCGACATCGAGATCGTTCCGCCGTTCTGGATGACGACCTGGTTTCAGATCACGGCGATCGTGATCGCGGCGCTGCTGCTGTTGCTGTGGCACCGGCTCAGGATGCGTTCGCTGGAGCGCAAGAACCTGGCGCTGGTCCGTCTCCAGGAACAGCGTGGGAGAGCCCTGGAACAAGCCGAAGCCAACCAGAAAGAGCTGACGCAGGCCTACGGCGACCTGCGCCAGCTTACACACCGCCTCGAATCGGCCAAGGAGCAGGAGCGCCGGCACCTGTCGCGCGAATTGCACGACGAGCTGGGCCAGTCGCTGACCGCGTCGAAGCTCAACCTGCAGATGCTCAAGCGCAGCATCGGCGACAAGACCATGGTCGGGCAGCTGTCCGATGCGGTGGCAATGTGCGACGCGATGATCGAGCAGGTCCGGAGCATTTCGCTGAACCTGAGGCCGCCGATGCTCGACGAGCTGGGCCTGGCCGCGGCGCTCGACCAGTTTGTGGGAAACCTGGCCAGGACCACCGGGACGAAGGTCGAGTTCGAGCATGTCGGCGAAGTCGGCGGCAATTCGCCGGAAGTGCGCACGGCCGTTTTCCGGATGGTCCAGGAAGCGACCAACAACTCGATTCGCCACGCCGGCGCAAGCCGGATTCGCGTGCGGCTGCAGCGTGAACGCGACGGCCAGCGCGTGGTGGTCGAGGACGACGGCTGCGGCTTCGATCCGGCAACGATCGAGGCATCTCGCTATTCCGGCGGTCACCTGGGCCTGCTCGGGATGAACGAGCGCATCCAGGCCGTGGGCGGAACGCTGCAAATCGATTCCCGGCCCGGCGATGGCTGTCGCATCGATGCCTGGATTCCGGACCCATGAATCGCCGCCGGGTGCTGATCGCCGACGATCACGGGCTGGTTCGATCCGGAATCCGCCTGCTGCTGCAGTCGCTGCCCGACGTCGAGGTCGTGGCCGAGTCCGGCGACGGCCTCGAGACCGTCGACCTGGTCCATCGTCATCGTCCGGACCTGCTGCTGCTCGACATTTCGCTGCCCGGGCTCAACGGCCTGGAGGTGTTGCAACGGCTCCAGGACCGGCCCGACATGCCGCGGATCATCATGCTTTCGATGCACGCGGGGCCCGAGTACGTTGCCCGGGCGCTGAACGCCGGGGCCGCCGGTTACCTGATCAAGGACGCCGCGTTCGACGAGCTCGAGCAGGCGCTGGCGACGGTCGCCCAGAACCGCGCCTACCTGAGCCAGGCGCTCGACCCCGACGTCGTCGAGCGTTTCCGCAGCGGCATGGCCGGCGGCGAAGGCGAACTCGAGGTGCTCACGCCGCGCCAGCGCCAGATCCTGCAGCTGATCGCCGAGGGACACGGCACGCGCCGGATCGGCGAGATGCTGCACGTCAGCGTCAAGACCGTCGAGACCCATCGCGCGCAGTTGATGGATCGGCTGGGCATCCATGACGTCGCCGGCCTGGTCCGGTTCGCGATCCGCGCCGGCCTGATCGAGCCGCAAGCCTGAACAATCCGGATGCAGGAATATCGCTGTCAGGGAATCCCTGAATTTCGGCGATTTCAGGCATTCCCTGATATGACCTCGGCAACGACTGACCTAAAGTGACTCCCGTCATTTCGTGACGAAGTTCACTCCAACCGAGGAAAACCCATGAAATTCAAACTCCGCATGCAGCGGGCGGTGCTGGGGCTGGCTACGGCCATTCTTGCACTGTCGGTCGCGCCGGGCGTCATGGCGGCCAAGCTGGTCAACCAGAATCTGACCCAGCTGATCGCCGACTCCCAAACCATCATCGCCGGCACCGTGCAAAACGTCAGCGACGGGATTTCGCCGGACGGCATTCCGTACACCGAGGTCTCCATCGCAATCAGCAGCACGGCCAAAGGTGCGGCGAAGGACCAGGAGGTCTACACCTTCCGCCAGTTCGGGCTGCTCGAGCCGCGCGAACTGGAAAACGGGCGAACCTATCTCGGCGTGACGCCCGAGGGTTTTGCCCGCTGGCAGGAAGGCGAAACCGTCATGGCTTTCCTGCACAAGCCGGCCTCGATGACCGGCCTGCAGACCACCGCCGGAATGGCGCAGGGGAAACTGGTCCTGCGCAACGGTTACTTCATGGATGAATTCGACAACGCCGGACTTTTCGAAGACGTCGAGATCGACCGCGACTTGCTGACCGATGCCCAGCGCAACATGCTGGCGAATCCGGGACCGGCAGAAGCCGGCGCCCTGATGGACCTGGTGGCCCGTGCGGTTGCCGAGGGCTGGATCGAAAGCGGGGAGATGCGCTGATGAAAACCACCAGAATCGCTATTGCATGCATGATCGCCGGCGCCGCCGCGGCGGCACAAGCCGCCGGCCCGCTGTTCCTGTCATCCGGGGAAGATCCGACGCCGCTGCGCTGGAACACCGATAACGGCGCCATTCCCGTCTACACCGACGGCGGCGAGGCCTTCACTTTCGACTTCGACGGCGTCACGCCCTTTCTCACGATCGAGCGGGCCGATGAATTGACCCAGCGCGCGCTGGATCAGTGGAGCGGCGTCGAGACCTCGACGTTCCAGGCCACGATTGCCGGCACGATCGAAAGCCTGACCGGCGTCGACGACGTGACCGGCGAAAACGTCGCCGATTTCATCGGTGTCTCGAAGGGCTATGGTTTCTGGATGCTGTACGACACCGACGGCAGCATCATGGAAGACTTCTTCGGCGTGCCGAGGAGAAGCGTGCTGGGCATCGCCTTTCCCGAATTCGCCGACGGCGACGAGATCGTCGAGTCCAAGGTCATCATGAACGGCTGGGCCGTGTCGGCCGGCGATACCGAGGGCGATTTCGTCTCCGGCGTCTTCACCCACGAGTTCGGCCACGCCCTGAACCTGTCGCACTCGCAGACCAACGGCCAGCTGGCGCAGATCAGCGGACCGGCGCCGTTCTTCCAGGAGCTGTACGCCGGGCCGAAGGGCTGCGTCGACCCGACCTACAGTGCGCGCTTCGAGGGCTTCCTGCCGCCCGGCAGCCAGATTGCATCGCCGGAGTTTACCGAGACGATGTATCCGTTCATCGACAACGGGAGCGTTGACGGCTTTCTGCAGGGTACCGTCGATCATCCCGACGACATCGCCGGAATTTCCGATCTCTACCCGGCGCCGGACTACTTCGACAGCCGTGGATCGATCACCGGCACGCTGCGGCTCAAGGACGGCCAAACCGAGTACAGCGGCATCAACGTCATCGCGCGCAACCTCAACGCCCCGCTCGCGGACGCGGTTTCGGGCATGACCGGTGCGTACACGCAGGGCCGGATCGGTCCCGACGGGCGTTTCGTGATCAACAACCTGACGCCGGGCGAGGAATACATCGTCTATATCGAAGAAATCGTCGCCGGTGGCTTTCCGACCTCGCCGCAGCGGCTTGTCTCGGTGCCCGAGTACTGGAATTCGGCCGAAAGCAGCGACCCGCTGAGCGACGATGCGTGCGAATTCACGCCGATCGTTGCCGAGGCCGGCGTGGCCAAGCAGGCCGACATCACCTTCAACGGCTTCGACAAGGGCATCACGTTCACGCCGCTGGTCGATGCATTCGCGACCGACATGTCGAAGAACGGCCGGACCGTCGCCGGATCGTTGGCGAGCACCGTATATTTCTGGAACCGCAGCCAGGGCTTCACGGTGCTGCCGCCGGAGTTCATCGCGCCGTCCGCGTCCGGTCAGATCGACCGCAACGGCAAGCGCCTGCTGGTGGAAACCGACCCGGACGGCAACGGCATTTCCGAAGCCGCGATCTGGACCCAGACCGGCACGATCGAAATCGGGGATCTCAACGGCAATGTATGCGGCGGTTCCAGCGCCAACGGGGTTTCGGCCTCTACGCCCTGGGCAATCTCGGACGACGGGCG
>JAGXKW010000006.1 GCA_018334995.1 Wenzhouxiangellaceae bacterium | reverse complement strand
AAGCGCGCAGCTACCCGAGCGCAGCGAGGGCAAGCGCCGAAGGCGCGCAGTCAATCCTGCTGTTGGCCGGCCCGCAGGTCCTTCCCGGCTGCCCCGCCTTCAAAGTCAGATTCCGTTTCGCCTCGCGCTTCGCGCTTGCAGGCGACCTGCTTTTATCAATCGCGATAAAAGTAGGCAAAAGCGCTCTTACAGGCGGCAGCGATGTTGGGTGCGGGCCGGAACTGAATGGGGGTTTGGTGTCAGGCCGAGTCTTTGCCATGCCTTGAATGCTGACGCCGTACCGATTCGTGTGGGCTGGGTGGCGCAGCTGCCGGCGGTGCGAGATGTCGGGACGTGGGGGCGAATTCAATAAAAACGGTGCTCGCGGAGTAGGTCGCGGTTACATCCGCGACGCCATCGGCGGAACAAGACCTCCGCGTCGCGGACGTCGCCGCGACCTACTCGGGATTGACCCCGGTCGCAAGGCCGCACCCGCGTTCATCCATGAGCACGAATCCCGCTTCGCCCGCGCCTTTCCGGCACGACCACCGGATCGAAACATCTTGCAACACACTCCGCCACGCCACCGGATCCACTCGAATCGGTAGGGCGTGAGCTTTCAGTGATCAACGAAGACCGAACCCCACATCAAACCACTCTTCGATCGGGCTCGCAGCCAGCCGTGCTGCCGCCTGTAAAGCGCATTTTTGGTTACTTTTGTTGCAATCGACAAAAGTAACTCGCATCAGCCAGCGAAGCTGGCGGCGAAACCGCCTTTGAAGTTGAAGTTGAAATTGAAATTGATTCAGAAAGGCAACTCACACAGCGCCAGGCGTGCAGAACGCCCGGCGCGCCTGCACGGCGACAGTCACCAGATCAACATCGCATCCCCGTAGCTGAAGAACCGGTACCGCTGCTCGACCGCGTGCCGGTATGCGGCCAGGATGCGTTCGCGCGTGGAAAACGCCGAGACCAGCATCATCAGCGTGGATCCCGGGAGATGGAAGTTGGTGATCATGGCGTCGACGACCCTGAATTCGTAGCCGGGGTAGATGAACAGCCGACTGTCGCCCGAAAAAGGTTGCAGTTCGCCTTCGGCGGCGGCCGATTCCAGCGAACGCACGGCGGTGGTGCCGACGGCGATCACCCGTTTGCCGGACGCGCGGGTGGCGCGCACCGTTTCGACCAGCGCTTCGCTCACCTCGATCCATTCAGGATGCATCCGGTGTTTCTCTACATTCTCGACGCGCACCGGCTGGAAAGTGCCGGCGCCGACATGCAGCGTGCAGAACGCGCGCTGCACGCCGCGCGCATCGAGGCGTTCGAACAGCGCATCGTCGAAGTGCAGTCCGGCGGTGGGCGCCGCCACGGCACCGGGCCTGGCGGCATAGACGGTCTGGTAGCGATCGCGGTCTTCGGGCATGTCCCGGCGCTCGATGTAAGGCGGCAACGGCATGTGGCCGGCGCGCTCCAGCAGCGACAGCCAGCCTGTTCCAGCCTCTTCCAGCCGCAGCTTCCAGAATTCGTCCCGGCGACCCTCGACCCGGATGCCGGCGCCGGTTTCGGACTCGACGAGCAGCGTTCCGGGCGCCGGCTTGCGGTTGATGCCGAGCTGGGCCAGCGCGGTTTCGGCGTCGATCACGCGCTCGATCAAGAGCTCCGCCCTGCCCCCGGTTTTCTTCTGCGCGTAGAGGCGGGCCGGGATGACGCGGGTGTCGTTGAACACCAGCAGGTCGCCGGGTTCGAGCAGGCGGTCCAGCTCGGCAAAGCGGCGATCCTCCGGGGCGCCGTCGTGGCGGTCGAGCACCAGCAGCCGGCTGGCACTGCGCTCTGGCAGCGGCACCTGCGCGATCAGTTCCTCGGGCAGGTCGAAGGTGAAATCGGAGACTTTCAAGTTGGCGGCACGATGGCTTCCGGGATCGAAGATATTCTACGCAGTTGATCCCGACGATTTCGCAAGAACGAACCTCCGCGTCGCGGATGTAACCGCGACCTGCGCTGCAAGCAACGGTTTTGTGAATTCGCCCCACTTTCCAACATCTTGCACCAACGGCAGCTGCGCGACCCGATCTCACTCGAATCGGTACGGCGCAAGCAGTCAAGGCATGGCAGAGACTCGGCCTGACCGCCAAACCACCTTTCCGTTCCGGCCGGCACCCAACCCTTCTGCCGCCTGCAAGAGCGCTTTTGCCTGTTTTGTCAGGCGACTGTGAAAAGCAGGTCGCATGCAAGCGCGAAGCGCAAGGCGAAATGGCTTTGAACTCGAAGTTGAAGTTGAATTCGATCTCATAAAGACCGACCACACGGCGCCAACCATGCAATCCACCCCGGGCGACGACGACTCGTTTGCCCGAATCTGGCAACATGGGGTCATTCAATTCCACTGGAAGCCTACAACAATGAAAGCGGCACAGTTCCGGCAACGGTTTGCATTTCCGCGCCACGGCGAAGACGGCGAGAAGATTTATTTCTGCGGCAATTCGCTGGGGCTGATGCCGGATGCGGCGCGCCGGCGCGTTGAACTGGAAATGGAGCGCTGGGCCGACCTGGCCGTGGACGGGCATTTCAGGGGCGACCCGGCCTGGCTGGGCTACCACCGCCAGCTCGAGGACGTTCTGATGCGCCTGACTGGCGCAGCACCCGGCGAGACGGTTGCGATGGGTGCGTTGACGGTCAATCTGCACCTGCTGATGACCAGCTTCTACCGGCCCGACGGGACCCGGCGCAAGATCCTGATCGAAAAAGGCGCGTTTCCCTCGGATCGCTACGCGGTGGCCTCGCAGCTGCGGCTGCACGGGCTGGATCCCGCCACCGACCTGGTCGAGCTCGAGCCGGGCGACGACGGACTGATCGAGGACGCGCGGATCGCCGAGACGATCGCCACGCGCGCCGACGAACTCGCACTGGTGCTGTGGCCGGGCGTGCAGTACGCCACCGGCCAGCGCTTCGACATGGAAATGATCTGCCGCGCCGCGCGCGACAACGGCGTGCCGCTGGGACTGGACCTGGCGCACGCGATCGGCAACGTACCGCTGCGGCTGCACGACTGGGGCGCGGACTTCGCCGCCTGGTGCAGCTACAAGTATTTGAACGCCGGGCCCGGCGCGGTCGCCGGCATGTTCGTCCACGAACGGCACGCCGATTTCACCGGGCCCCGCCTGGCCGGATGGTGGGGCCACGACGAGGAAACGCGCTTCCTGATGGGGCCGGACTTCGAGCCCATACGCGGCGCCGAAGGCTGGCAGGTTTCCGGTGCGCCCATCCTGAACCTGGCTGCGCTGGCCGGCGCGCTCGACGTCTACCGCGAGGCCGACATCGACAGTCTGCAGGACAGCGATACCGATCTGGCCGCGCGCATCGCCGACACGGTCCACGCCCTGCCCGGCGAACCGCTGGAGATCGTCACCCCGCTGGAAAGGACGCGCCGCGGCTGCCAGCTTTCGCTGCGCGTGCGCGCCGGGCGCGACAGCGGCCGGGCGGCCTTCGACCGTCTACAGGCCGACGGCGTGGTCGGCGACTGGCGCGAACCCGACATCATCCGGGTCGCGCCCAACCCCCTGTACAACTCGATCCAGGACGTCGATCGATTCGGCGAGATTCTCACCCGTTCCCTGCGGTGAGACCGGACCGGCCCACGCTGCTGGCCTGGGGCCTGACCGTCGCGCTGGTCGGCGCCAGCGCAGTGGGCGCCTGGATGCTGACCGGTGAAAACATCGACGGCCTGCTCGCGCTGCTGGAACGGCTGCAGTACCGCAGCGAGTTCCGTCCATTTTCCACCGCCGTGGTGTTCGCCGCCATATTTGCGCTGACCACCGCGCTGACCCTGCCGACCGCGACCGTCCTGTGCGTGGCCGCCGGCTACCTGTTCGGCACGCTGAACGGCACGCTGGTATCCATGGCCGGGGCACTGGGCGGGGCGATGATCACGTTTCTCGGCGTTCGCTCCATCGCGCGCGAACGCGTCCGGAATTTCCTGCTGCGCGGACGCACGCACAGGCTGGTAAGGCTGCTCGAGCGCGATGCGCTGTTCTACCTGATCGTGCTGCGGATCGTACCGGTCGCGCCGTTCTTTGCCATCAACGCCGCCGGCGCGATGATCCGGATTTCCCTGGCCCGCTTCCTGCTGCCCACGGCCGCGGGCCTTGCGCCCATCGTGCTGGTCTATGCCAGCGTCGGCGCAGGTCTGGAGACGCTGATCGAGGCCGGCAGCGTCGGTGGTCCTGAAGCCCTGCTGCGCCCGCGCATCCTGCTGCCGCTGCTGGCGTTGATCGCGGTACTGCTGCTGGGCATGCTGGCCCGGTCCGTATTCCTGCGCCGACGCCGGCGCAGGCGTCAGGCGAACTGACGAGCCCTCAGCAATACAGCCCGTGCTTGCGGATGTAGGCCAGCACGGTCGACGGCAGCAAAAAGCGCGGATTGCGGCCGGCGGCGATCTGCTCGCGGATATCGGTCGACGAGATGGCCAGGCGGGTCACGTTGACGTTGCACAGGCGCCCGGCCGGCGTTCGCATCAGGTCTGCGCAGACATCGACGGAGCGGCCCTCGAGATATGCGCGCAGCGCGTCCGAATACCGCGGCTCGGCGTCGGGCCGGGTCATGACGACCAGGTGCGCGAGCTCGAGCAGGCGCTGCCAGTCGTGCCAGCGGTCGAGGTGGTTGGCCGCGTCCTGCCCCAGGCACAGGATGATCGGGGTGTCGCCCGATTCGGTGCGAATGCTGGCCAGGGTATCGCTCATGTAGGAAAGTCCTCCGCGCTGGACCTCGCGCTCGTCGACCGAGAGATCGGCGTGCGGCGCCAGCGCCAGTTCCAGCATGGCCAGGCGGTGCCGCGCCGGGGCCCAGGTACCTTCGCGATGCGGCGGCTGGCCGGCCGGCAGCAGCCGGAAGTCGGTCACGCCCAGCCGCTCCGAGACTTCGGCGGCCGCCCGCAAATGGCCATAGTGCACCGGGTCGAAGGTGCCGCCGAATACCGCGATGGCGCGCCGGGTCATCTCAGGCCGCCCCGTGCGCCGACGCGGCCGGCGCGCTGGCGATCGCGACGCACAGCCGTTCGAGCTCCTGCCAGAAATCGCCCTGGACCTGGCCCTTGGACAATAGATCGAGGCGGCTCAGGCGCTTGACGCCCTGTTCCAGCCGACGCGGGCCGTTGCGCCGGATGCAGGCCTCGATGGGCGCCTGGCGCGCTTTCCAGACTTCGAGATCGGAAAATACCCGGGCCACCGCTTCGTGCCGGCTGCGGCGGGCCACGACAAGCGCGATCTCCAGCTCGCGCCCCAGCGCCCACAGCACCGCCGGTTCCGGGCTGTCGGATTCGCGCAGGCCGCGAATGCAGCGCAGCGCGGCGCCGGACTGGCCGGTCATGACCAGTTCGGCCAGGCGAAAGGCGTCGAAGCGGGCGCTGTCGGCGACGGCCTCGCGCACCGGCGCCAGTTCCAGCCGGCTGTCGGGAAACAGCAGCGCCAGCCGGTCGACTTCCTGCGCGGCAGCCAGCAGATTGCCTTCCAGGCGCTCGGCGAGAAAACGGCAGACCTCGTCATCGGCCTGCAGGCCACGGCTTTTCAGGCGCTGATCGATCCAGCGCGGCAGCTGCGGCGGCTTGACGTTCCAGGCCGGCACGTACACTCCGGCCTGTTCGATCGCCTTGACCCAGGCGGCCCGCTCCTGCTGCATTTGCCACTGGTCGCAGATGATCAGCAGCACGTCGTCGCGCTGGTCCCCGATCCACTGCCGGATGACCTTGCCGCCTTCGGCGCCGGGCTTGCCGGTCGGCAGTCGCAGCTCGACCAGCCGGCGGCTGGCGAACAGCGATCCGGTTTCGGTGGCCTGGCCCAGCTCGTCCCACTTGAAGCCGCGATCGGCGGTCAGGCGGATACGCTCGTCGATCTGCTGTCCGCGGCAGGCCTTGCGCACCCGGTCGGCGGCTTCCTCGACGACCAGGCGCTCCGGCCCGGCGATCAGGTAGACCGGCGCGAGCTGTCGCGCAAGCTGGTCCGGGAGGCGTTCGGCGAACAGCTTCACGTGCGACCGAATGCTTCAAGGCGTCGGATCAGCGCGGCGGCCATGCTGCGGCGAAGTTCTTCGCGCGACATTTCCTCCTCGGTCGCCGCGCCCAGGATCTGCTGTTCATCGAACTGGAAATCGCGCCGCATGCGCAGCGACTCCGGCCCCAGCAGCGCATCGCCGGAAGGGCCGACGAGGCGGAAGCGCAGGTCGAACACCAGTTCGAATTCGCGCACCCGGGCATCTTCGGAAATGGTCAGCGCGCGCCGGGTGATGCGCTCGCGCAGGATATGCAGTTCGGCCACGCCTTCGCCCGGACTTTCGGCGAGCTCGACGCCGTTGCCGCGCAGCCGGAGTTCGAGTTCGCGCGCGAATGCGCTGGTCGGGTCCTCGACCTGGACCCAGGTGGTCGCCATTTCGTCGGGCAGGCTGGCCGTCCCGCGCAGCTGGAATCCACAGCCGGCCAGGAGCGCCGACAGCAGCGCCACCGTCAGGATCGGTCCCCGCCGCCGGCCTGGATGCGATCGCGACACGCGGCGCACGCGCGTCGGCCCGATCATGTCGATCATGTTTTCACCACAATGTTCACCAGCTTGTCCGGCACAACGATGATCTTGCGGATCTCCCGGTCGGCGACGAAGCGCGCAACGTTCTCTTCGGCCAGCGCCTGTTCCTGCAGCGCATCGCGCGAAGCGCCCGGGGCGGCCTCGATGCGACCGCGGACCTTGCCGTTGACCTGGACCACGACGGTGATCTTGTTCTGCAGAAGGGCCGCCTCGTCAATCTCGGGCCAGCCGGCGGCCAGGATGTCGTCTTCGTGTCCCAGCGCCTGCCACAGCGCCTGGGCGATGTGCGGCGTGACCGGCGCGATCAGCCGCACCAGCGCTTCCCAGCCCTCGCGCGCGATGGCCAGGTCGGTGTCGCTGCCGACCTCGAACCGCGCGAGATGGTTGCTGCATTCCATCACCGCGGCAATCGCGGTATTGAAAGTGTAGCGCCGGCCGAAATCGTCGCCCACCTTGGCAATGGTCTCGTGCACCCGGCGGCGCATTTCCAGCGCCGGGTCGGAAAGCCCGGCCGTCGCCGGCGCGCCCGGCGTGCCGGCGGCGACATGGTCGTGGACGTTCTGCCACATCCGCTTCAAGAAGCGCCAGGCGCCCTCGACGCCGGCCTCGGACCATTCCAGACTCTGTTCCGGCGGCGCGGCGAACATCGAGAACAGCCGTATGGTGTCGGCGCCGTAGTGCGCCACCAGCGCGGCCGGATCGACGCCGTTGTTCTTGGACTTGGCCATCTTCTCGACGCCGCCGAAGTGCACCGGCTTCCCGTCTGCGACCAGGCGGGCCGATTCGATTCGCCCCCTGGCGTCGCGCTCGACTTCGACGTCGGACGGGTTGAACCAGGTCCTGCGGCCGGATTCGTCCTCGCGATACCAGGTCTCGGCCAGCACCATGCCCTGGGTGAGCAGGTTGGCGAACGGTTCGCGCACCTCGACCAGGCCCAGCTCGTTCATCACCCGGGTCCAGAAGCGGGCATAGAGCAGGTGCAGGATGGCGTGCTCGATGCCGCCGATGTACTGGTCGACCGGCATCCAGGCGTTGGTGCGTTCGTCGACCATGGCGCGACCGTTGTCGGCGCACGGATAGCGCATGAAGTACCACGACGAGTCGACGAAGGTATCCATGGTGTCGGTCTCGCGCCGGGCCGGCTTGCCGCAGCGCGGGCATTCGCAGGCGAGGAACGCCTCGCGCCGCGCCAGCGGGCTGCCCGAACCGTCGGGCACCAGGTCTTCGGGTAGCGTGACCGGCAGATCCTGTTCGGGCACCGGCACGTCGCCGCAGTCGTCGCAATGGATGATCGGAATCGGGCAGCCCCAGTAGCGCTGGCGCGATATGCCCCAGTCGCGCAGCCGGAACTGGGTGCGGCGCGCGCCCATGTCCTTTTGCTCCAGCGCCCGGGCAATCGCTTCGAAGCCCGCCTCGTAATCAAGCCCGTCGTACGCGCCCGAGTTGACCAGGCGCACGTTTTCCTTTGCCGTGTACCAGTCCTGCCATTCCGTGGCGTCGTAGACATGCCCGTCGGCTTCGGGGCGGACGACCTGCACGATCGGCAGGCCGTACTTGTTGGCGAATTCGAAATCGCGCTCGTCGTGACCGGGCACCGCCATGATCGCGCCCTCGCCGTAGCCCATGAGCACATAGTTGGCGATCCACACCGGCAGATCCGTGCCGGTCAGTGGATGGCGCACCGTGTATCCGGTATCGATGCCGCGCTTTTCCTGCGCCGCCAGGTCGGCCTCGGAAACGCCGCCGGTCGAACACGACTGCACGAATTCGGCCACGTCGGCGCACCGCTCGGCGGCCGCGCGCGCCAGCGGATGTTCCGGCGCCACGGCCATGTAGGTCGCGCCCATCAGCGTGTCCGGGCGGGTAGTGAACACCTTGAGCCGGCCGCCGGCATAGGGAAACGTGATTTCCATGCCGACGCTCTTGCCGATCCAGTTGGCCTGCATCGCGCGCACCCGCTCCGGCCAGCCGTCCAGGTCGTCGAGCGCGGCCAGCAGGTCTTCGGCGTATTCGGTGATCGCCAGGTAGTACATCGGGATTTCGCGCTTTTCGACCACCGCGCCGGTGCGCCAGCCCTTGCCGTCGATGACCTGCTCGTTGGCCAGCACGGTCCGGTCGACCGGGTCCCAGTTGACCGTGCCGGTCTTCTTGTAGGCGATGCCGCGTTCGAGCATCTTCAAAAACAGCCACTGGTTCCAGCGGTAGTATTCCGGGTCGCAGGTCGCCAGCTCGCGATCCCAGTCGATGGCAAAGCCCAGCGCCTTGAGCTGATCGCGCATTTGCGCGATGTTGTCGCGCGTCCACTTCGCCGGCGGCACGCCGCGCGCGATCGCGGCGTTTTCGGCCGGCAATCCGAACGCATCCCAGCCCATGGGCTGCAGCACCGGCCGACCGTTCATCCGGTGGAAGCGTGTGATGACATCGGAAATGGTGTAGTTGCGCATGTGCCCCATGTGCAGGTGGCCCGACGGATACGGGAACATGCTGAGGCAGTAATACGAATCAGCGCCGGGCCGGTCCGGCGCGTGAAAGCTGTTCGAAGCTTCCCAGCGCTCGCGAATCGGGGGTTCGAGCGCGGCTGGATTGTAGGATTCGGTCACGGTGTGTTCGGGCGTTGTTTTGGCTCCCGAAATGGTAACCGGAAAGCCGGGCGCGCATGCGCCGGGGGCCTGCCCGGCGGCGCGGGTTCAGCACGGCGGCCGGCAGGCCGGCCGCCGCGCCGAGTTATCCGGAGATCGCCTGGATCACGAATCGGTATCGTCGGAGGATTCTTCGTCCTCGGCCAGATCATCCAGGGTGCGAGCGGCCTCGTCCAGGACCGCCCGGGCCCGGGCACTGAAGGAATCCCACCGTTCATCGGAGTACTCGCGCGCTTCTTCCAGCGCATCCTGCGCCTCATCGCGCGCCTCGCGCACCTCGGCCAGGGCTTCGTCCCATGCCTCGCTGCCCCGTTCCATTCCCGAACTGACCATGTTCCGGGCCTTCATGTTGGCCTCGTTGGCGGCCTGCATGGCCTCCTGCCAGGCCTTCTGGCCCTCGGACTGCATCTGGTTCAGCGTGGTTTCGGCCGACGCCCTGCCTTCTTCGACCGCCTCTTTGGTGGCTTCCATCGTGTCCTTGTAGACTTGCTCGGCGGCCTCGGCGGATTCCCCGGCGGCCTCGGCCGATTTCTCGGCGGCCTCTTCTACCGCCCGTTCGGCTTCCTCGACCTCGCGCTCGCTGTCCTCGCTCTGGCAGGCGGCCAGCGATCCGACCAGAAAGACGGCCGCGACCAGCCGGATGATCGATGTGTTCATGTTGCGCTCCTGTGGGGTCATGGTTTTGGGCGTAGTCGTAGACTTCTCCGTAACGTACCATATGGCGCTTTCGAGCCCCGGATCAAGGACTTTCCGCCGCCGGGCGGAAAATTCCATTCGCCCACGCAGGCCCCATGGTGTCTCCAAGCCGCAACAAGCTGCCATTCGTCGCCCGAACGCTGATGCCGCGCGAGGTGCAGGTCAATGCGCTGATGGCGGTCACGCTGGGCGCGCTGGAAGGCGGGCTGCTCGGCGTGATCGTCAAGATCGGTTTCGCCGGGGCCGCCGCCCCGGCAGTGATCAACCTGGCCGTGGCCATGGTCGCCGGCGCGCCGGCCTTCGCCAACGTGGCCAGCCTGGCGTTCGCGAACCTCGCGCACGGCCGGCACAAGACGCGCTGGGTTTCGGCGCTGATGGCCGCATGCGCCGGCTGCGCCCTGATGATCGCGCTGTCGCCGGTCAATGCCGCCGGGCTGATCTGGCTGGTGTTCTGGATGATCGCCGCGCGCCTGTGCTGGGCCGGCGTGGTCACGCTGCGCGCGGCGATCTGGCGCGCCAACTTCCCGCGCCACGTGCGCGCGACGATCACCGGCCGCATCGCCGTGACCTATTCGCTGCTGATCGCCGGCACCGCGGCCGTGACCGGCGTTGCCATGGAGTTCCACGACCAGGCCTGGCGCGGCGTGCTTCCGATCACCGCGCTGATGGGATTTATCGCCGCCTGGCGCTACCGGCGCTTCACGGTGCGCGGCCACGGCCGGTTGTTGCGCGAGGAGACCGACGCCCGCGGCCAGGGGCGAGCGCGGATTGCCGATGCGATCGACGTGCTGAAAACCGATGTCTGGTACCGCCGATACATGGCGACCATGTTCGTGTTCGGCGCCGGCAACCTGATGGTCATCGCGCTGCTGGTGGTGATCCTGACCGAACAGCTGGGCGTGTCGCGCCTGATGCAGGTGCTGATCACCACCACCATTCCGCTGCTGGCGCTGGCAACGTTCACGCCGGTCTGGGCGCGCTACCTCGACAAGGTGCATATCCTGGAATACCGCGCCTGGCACTCCTGGATGTTCGTCGCGACCATGGCGCTGTTCGTCCCCGGCGCGATCTTCGGCCAGGTCTGGCTGTTCTGGCTGGGCGCGCTGATGCTGGGGGCCGCTTTCGCCGGCGGCCGGCTCGGCTGGAACCTGGGCCATAATGATTTCGCCAGCGACGGCCGCTCGACGCTGTACATGGGGATCCACGTCACGCTCACCGGCATCCGCGGCCTGATCGCACCGCTGGTCGGCGTGGGCCTGTACCAGTGGCTGGAAAGCATGGAACCCGGCCGCGGCCGGTTCGTGCTGCTTTTTCCGTTCACGCTCACGCTGGCCGGCGCGGTCACCTTCGTGCTGCTGGCGCACATCAAGCGCCGCGAGGCCGATAATGGAACCGGCAATCGGGAGACTCGCAATTGAGCTCGCGCTTTGAACCGCATTCACCGATTCAGCGGATGGCGAAATCGGACGCACTGCAGAGGCTTGACCCAACGACAAGGATTCCTCGATGACGACCCGACCTGCAAATCTGCTGGTGATCTTCGGCGCAACCGGCGACCTCGCCCAGCGCATGCTGTTGCCCTCGCTGTTCGGCCTGGAGCGCGACCGACTTCTGCCCGAGGCCCTGAAAGTGCTTGGCTGCGCGCGATCCGAACTGGACACCGAAGCCTTCGTGCAGCAAGCGCGCGAGACGCTGGAACCCCACGCCGGCGCAGACGACGGCGACGCCCTCGATCGGCTGCTGGGGCGCCTGGAATACCGGCCGGTGGATCTGGCCGCGAAAACGTCGACCGGAAAGCTTGTCCGGGAGATCAAGCGCAGGCGCAACGACGGCGACGTGCTGTTCCACCTGTCCACGGCACCGCGCTGGTACCCGACCATCTGCTCGGCGCTGGCCGAGGCCGGGCTCGACGATCCCGGCACGCGCGTGATGCTGGAAAAACCCATCGGTCACGACCTGCAGAGTTCCACCGAAATCAACGAAGGCGTCGGGCAGGCGTTTGCCGAGGACCAGGTCTACCGGGTCGATCACTACCTGGGCAAGGACGGCGTCCAGAACCTGCTGGCACTGCGCTTTTCCAACGCGCTTTTCGAACCGATCTGGAATGCCCGGCACATCGAGCAGGTGCAGATCACGGTGGCCGAAACCGTGGGCCTGGAAGAGCGCGCCGGCTATTACGATGAATACGGCGCGATGCGCGACATGGTGCAGAACCACATGCTGCAGCTGCTGTGTCTGACGGCAATGGAACCGCCTTCGCGCTTCAAGCCCACCGCGGTGCGCAACGAAAAGCTCAAGGTGCTCAATTCCCTCAGGCCCATCAGCGGGTCCGACCTCGAGGCCAACAGCGTGGCCGGGCAGTACACTACCGGCGCGATCGACGGCAAAACGGTGCCCGGCTATCTCGAAGAGCTCGGCAGCGACAGCAGCACCGAAACCTTCGTCGCGCTGCGGACGCACATCGACAACTGGCGCTGGTCCGGCGTACCGTTCTACCTGCGCACGGGCAAGCGGCTGCCCCGGCGGGTGACCGAGATCTACATCCAGTTCCGGCAGGTGCCGCACTCGATATTCTCCGGCGCGGCCGGCAGCCTCAAGCCCAATTCGCTGATCATCCGGCTGCAGCCCGAAGAACACATCTCGCTGTGCCTGATGAACAAGAAACCCGGACTGGACCGCAACGGCGTGCACCTGTCGCAGGTCGCCCTGGACCTCGACCGGCACAGCGCGTTCGACCAGGAAAACCGGCGCATCGCCTACGAGCGCCTGTATCTCGACGCCATCGAGGGCAACGGCACGCTGTTCGTCCGGCGCGACGAGGTCGAGGCGGCCTGGAGCTGGGTCGATACCATCCTCGAAGGCTGGCACACGCGCGAACTCGCGCCGAAACAATACCAGGCCGGCACCTGGGGGCCGTCCAGCGCGGTCGCCATGACCGAGCGCCACGGTCACAGCTGGCGCGAATAGCATTGGCCGCGGCGACGCCGGATCGAAATCACGAGGTACGGGCCTGATGCAGTGGATCGAACATCCGGACTTCGAAACCCTGGCCCGCACGGCCGCGCGCACGCTGGCCGAGGCCTGCAGCGAGGCCCTGGCCGCACGTGGACGGGCCGCTCTCGCACTGGCCGGCGGTTCCACGCCCATACCGGTCTATCGCCAGCTGTCCGAAATGCGCCTGCAGTGGCCGCACACGACCCTGATTCCGGGCGATGAACGGTGGGTGCCGCACGACCATCCCGCCTGCAACCTCAGCGCCCTGCGCGAAGCGTTCGCCGGCGCCGACGCCCGGTTCGCCTCGCTGACGCCGCGCAATCCCGGCGACCGGCCGTCGCTGGATGCAGCCCGGACGGCGCTGGGCGAAATCGAGCTGCCGTTCGACGCCTGCTTGCTCGGCATGGGCGCGGACGGTCACTTCGCCTCGCTGTTTCCCGGCGCGCCGGAACTGGCCGATGCGCTGGACCCGGCATGCGATTCACCGGTCGCCATCGTGCATCCCGATCCGCTGCCCGCGGATGCGCCGTTCGTGCGCGTCTCGCTGACTTTCCCGGCCATTGCCGCCAGCCGGCGCCTGTTGCTGCTGATCCGCGGCGAGCGCAAGCGGGCAACGCTGAGGCGCGCGATCGACAGCGGCGATCGCCTGCAATTTCCCGTCGCAGCGCTTTTTGCCCGGCCGGACCTGCCGCTTGAAATACACTGGAGCCCGTGATGCACAAGACCATCGAACGAGTCACCGAAAGGATCCGCGCCCGCTCCGCGGAACCCCGCGCGCGCTACCTCGAGCGGATCGACCAGGCCGGCGACCGGGGTCCGGCACGCAGCTCGATCAGCTGCGGCAACCTGGCCCATGCCTTCGCCGCCTCGGGCGAAGACAAGCCGAGGCTCAAGGCGCTGAAGGCGCCCAATCTCGGCATCGTGTCGGCCTACAACGACATGCTTTCGGCGCACCAGCCGCTGGAACGCTTCCCGGGTCTGATCAAGCTTGCCGCACGCGGCAAGGGCTGCACTGCACAATTCGCCGGCGGCGTACCGGCAATGTGCGACGGGGTCACCCAGGGGCAACCCGGCATGGAGCTGTCGCTGTTCTCGCGCGACGTGATCGCCCAGGCCACCGCGGTGAGCCTGTCGCACAACACCTTCGACGCCGCGCTGCTGCTGGGCGTATGCGACAAGATCGTGCCCGGGCTGGTGATCGGCGCACTGGCGTTCGGCCACCTGCCGGTGATTCTCGTGCCCGCCGGCCCGATGCCGTCGGGCCTGCCCAACAGCGAGAAGGCGCGCGTGCGCAAGGCCCATGCCGAGGGCAAGGCCAGCCGCGAGGACCTGCTGGAGGCCGAATCGCAGTCCTACCACGCCCCGGGCACCTGCACCTTCTACGGCACCGCGAATTCCAACCAGATGCTGATGGAGGTCATGGGCCTGCACCTGCCCGGGGCGGCCTTCATCAATCCGAACACGCCGTTGCGCGAACAGCTGACGCTGGCCGCCGCCGAGCGCGCCTGCGACATCACCGCGCACGGCGCCGAATACACGCCGATCGGCCACAGCGTCGATGAAAAAGCCATCGTCAACGGGATGGTCGGGCTGGCGGCGACCGGCGGATCGACCAACCACGCCATCCACCTGGTCGCGATGGCGCGCGCGGCCGGGCTGATCATCGACTGGAACGACCTCGACGAGATCTCGCGCGCCACTCCCCTGCTGGCGCACCTGTATCCAAACGGCCAGGCCGACGTCAATCATTTCCACGCCGCCGGCGGCATGGGCTTCGTGATTCGCGAACTGCTGGACGCCGGCGTGCTGCACCCCGACCTCCGGACCGTGCACGGCGGCGACCTCTATGACCAGGCGCAGGAGCCGACGCTGGACGGCGACCGCCTGGCCTGGAAATCCGCACCGGAAAAATCGCGCGACCCGGAAATCCTGCGCGGCGCGGCCGCGCCGTTCTCGCCCGAAGGCGGCATCCGGCTGCTCACGGGCAACCTGGGCCGCGCCATCATCAAGATCTCGGCCGTCGCGCCCGAACACCGTCGGATCGAGGCGCCGGCCCGCATCTTCGATTCGCAGGAGGAATTGCTGGCCGCCTTCAAGTCCGGAACGCTGGAGGGCGACTTCGTGGCGGTGATCCGCGGCCAGGGCCCGGGCGCCAACGGCATGCCCGAACTGCACAAGCTCACGCCCACGCTGCAGGTGCTGCAGGACCGCGGCCAGCGCGTGGCCATCGTCACCGACGGCCGCATGTCGGGGGCCTCGGGTTCGGTGCCTGCGGCCATTCACGTCGTGCCCGAGGCCGCTGCCGGCGGCGCCATCGGCATGCTGCATGACGGCGACATGGTGACCGTCGACGCCGAGGCCGGGCGGCTGGACTGTCAGCCCGGACCCGCCGAACTGCGCAGGCGCGACGCCCGGCCGATGAACCTGGAAGCCAACCGCAGCGGCACCGGCCGCGAGCTGTTCGGCGCCATGCGCGCCGGCGTCGGCGACGCCGAATCCGGCGCCAGCATCCTGTTCGGCACGGAAACCGCGGGATGAGCGAACGCGATTCCGAGCGGGTCCTGATCGCCGACATCGGCGGGACCAACGCGCGTTTCGCGCTGGCCGATATCGACAGCGAGCGGCCGCACCTGCACGACACCAGCAGGCTGAGCGCCGACAGCTTCGCCAGCCTGCAGCACGCCGCGCGCCATTACCTTTCGCAACTGCCGGACCGCGACGCCATCAAGCGCGCGGCAATCGCCGTGGCCTGCCCGGCGACCGGCGAGGAAATCCGCTTGACCAACCGCGCCTGGTCGTTCAGCCGCGGCGAACTGAAGACCGAGCTGGAACTGGACGATCTACTCATCATCAACGACTTCGGCGCCGCCGCGCGCGCGATTCCGGCCCTGCGCGACGACGAAAAGATCGTCATCCATCGTGGTCGGTACGACGAACCGCGCGCGCCGATCAGCGTGATCGGTCCGGGCACCGGGATGGGCGTGGCGCTGATCACCTGCCTCGATACCGAATCGTGGCACGTCATCGAAACCGAAGGCGGGCACGTCAGCTTCGCGCCGCAGGGCAGCGAGGAACGCATGCTGCACGAATGGCTGCACGCGCGCCATGGTCGCGTTTCGATCGAGCGCGTGCTTTCCGGCAACGGCCTGGCACGCATCCACGCCGCCCTTTCCGGCGCGCCGCCGGCGAAATCCGAGACGCCGCGCGAACGCCTGGCCAGCCCGGCCGACATCGTGCAGCGCGCGCTGGTCGGCGACGACGTGATGGCGCGGCGCGCCCTGGCGCGGTTCTGCGCCATTCTCGGCAGCTTCGCCGGCGACTGTGCGCTGATCCACGGTGCGCAGACCGTGGGCATCGCCGGCGGCATGGCGCCGCGCTTCGCGAACTTCCTGCGCACGAGCGCCTTCGCCGAGCGCTTCCTCGACAAGGGCCGCTTCGCCGCCTGGCTGGAGGAAGTCCGGGTGGTGCTGGTCACCCATCCCGAACCCGGCCTGCTGGGCGCGGCGCTCGCGCTGAAGGATCGGGGGTGAGGGTTTCCGGTTTCCGGTTTCCGGTTTCCGGGAAATAATATCCAGGCCAATATCGATCACCACCGGAGTGCCCAATGAATAAAGATATCGACGCGATGCTGAGCAGGGCCCCGGTCCTGCCGGTGCTGACCATCGACGACCTGGAGGCCGCCGCCCCGCTGGCCGAGACGCTGTTCGAGGCCGGTCTGCCGGTGGTCGAGGTCACGTTGCGCACGCCCGTAGCACTGGAGGCCATCGGCAGGATGCGCGATGCGGTACCCGGCATGATCATCGGCGCCGGCACGGTGCTTGTCGAGGACGACTTGAAAAAGGTGGAACGGGCCGGTGCGGCGTTCGCGATATCGCCTGGCGCAACCACAGCGCTATACCGCGCCGCGCAGCAGGCCTCGATACCGTTCGTCCCTGGCGTGGCAACGGCCAGCGAAGTCATGGCCGGAGTGGAGCTCGGCTGGCAGCGCTTCAAGTTCTTTCCCGCCGAAGCCGCCGGCGGCGTCGCGACGCTGAAAAGCTGGCTGGGTCCGTTGCCGGATGCGCGCTTCTGTCCCACCGGCGGCATCTCCGGCAGCAACGCGGCCGACTATCTTCGCCAGAAAAACGTACTGACGGTGGGCGGATCGTGGATGGTGCCCGCCGAGGCCGTTCGCGACCATGACTGGCCGCGCATCGCCGCGCTGGCGCGCGATTGCGTCAACCTGCTGTCCGACTGATCAAGGCGCCGGCAGCCTGGAAACAACATCGAGGATTCGCTGCACAGCGCCCCGAGACGATCAAGAACAAAAGGCGGCTTTCGGTTGTCGAGGATCGCCGTCCCGAGCGCGGTTTCTATTCCCGTCGGCGGGCGAAGGCGGCGCCGTGGCGCGGGAGTTCGACGCTGCGGTCGGAGACGATACCGTTGACCGGGCCGGGGCATTCGACGGCCGAGTAGTCCCTGAAGGATTCGGGAAGCGTGGCGCGAACGGGCCCGGCCGATAGGTTGAATACCGCAAGCATCGATTCAGTCTCCGTTCCGCGCACGAATGCAAGTACCGGCTCGTCGGTGTCGAGCAAGCGAATGTCGCCGCGGGCCAATGGAGGCTGGCTGCGACGCCATTGCTGCAGTCTTCTGAATCGGTTCAGGGCCGAATCCGGATCGGCCGCCTGGCACGCGACGGACAGCGAACGATGCTCCGCCATCACCGGCAACCACGGCGTGGCGGCGCTGAAACCGGCATTGACCGAATCGTCCCACGGCATGGGCGTGCGGCATCCGTCGCGGCCCTTGAAGTCAGGCCAGAATGCGATGCCGTATGGATCGCGCATCTGTTCGAACGGGACATCGCCTTCGGGCAGCCCGAGCTCCTCGCCCTGGTAGATGCAAATCGATCCGCGCAGTGAGGCCAGCAAAGCGCTCAGCATGGTTGCGAGGTCGGCCGAGTAATCACCGCGGCCCCAGCGACTCGCAACGCGCTCGACATCATGGTTGGAAATCGCCCAGCACGGCCAGCCGTCGGTCAGCTTGCGCTCCAGGCGCGCAATTGTTTCGCGAATATAGGATGCGGAGAAGTCTTCGGTCAACAGTTCGAAGCTGTAGACCATGTGCAGGCGCCGCTCACCTGAATACTCGGCCATGGTCGCGACCGAATCTTCCGACGAAATTTCTCCCAGCGACGTGGTGCCCGGATACTCGTCGAGCAATCGCCGGATGTCTTCCATGAATTCCAGGTTTTCCGGTTGCGTGTTGTTGTAGTCATGATACTGGTAGGCGTAAGGGTTGTCCGGCGAAAAACCGCGCCCGGTGCGCAGGTGGGCTGGCTTCGGCGGATTGTCGCGCAACCGGGCATCGTGATAACAGAAGTTGATTGCATCGAGCCGGAAGCCGTCCACGCCGCGATCCAGCCAGAACCGCAGATCATCGAGCACAGCGCGGCGCACATCATCATTGTGGAAATTGAGATCCGGTTGTGCCGTCAGGAAATTATGAAGATAGTACTGTTGCCGCCGGGGTTCCCATTGCCAGGCCACGCCGCCGAACAGCGCCATCCAGTTATTGGGCGGCGTGCCGTCGGGTCCGGGATCGGCCCAGACGTACCAGTCGGCTTTCGGATTGTCGCGACAGCTTCGGCTTTCCTGGAACCAGGGATGTTCCACCGAAGTGTGGCTGAGGACCTGATCGATGATGACTCTCAGTCCTCGCGCATGGGCTTGGGCAACGAGCTCGTCGAAATCTGCCAGCGTACCGAACATTGGATCGACATCACGCGGATCGGCCACGTCATAGCCGAAATCGACCATCGGCGACTTGAAGAACGGTGCGATCCATAACGCATCGACGCCGAGATCAGCCAGGTAGTCCATGCGCGAAATGATGCCGGGCAAGTCGCCCACGCCGTCACCGTTGCTGTCCTGGAAGCTGCGCGGATAGATCTGGTAGATCACCGCACCGCGCCACCATGCCGCGGCCTGCGCCTGCCTTGCAGCGCGTTCTTCCGTAGCGGACGACTTGTCTGAATGCACCTCGGCCATAGCGGTACCAAGCTTACCCGTGAACGCGCATCGCGCCGATAGTCTGCAATCGTATTCAGATCCAGTCGATCAAAAAAAACCCGGCCAGGACAGAAGTTCATAGTGCGGTCAACCAATGCAAACGTATACATCCGTGCATACGTTTGCAAACGATTGTTCGTGGGCCGTCCGAATGTCTAGCATGCCGAAGCTATTACAAGCCGGTGACAGTTTCGTCGGCATTCTTCAATGAATCCAAAATGGCCCCGTTATGAAAAAACGTTCTCCAAATTCGAATAGCGAAGATCTGAAGATCCGAAATACCGTACGCGACGGCCTGACTGGATCCGGCCATCACCCGCGTCGCACGGTGTTGTTCATGGCGCTGGCCACTTGCCTGGGCGCCGTGCCGCATGCCATGGCGCAGGAAGAGCCGGTCGCTGCCGAGAACGAGGAAAGCGCTGATCCGGACCGGATCCGTGCCGATCGGGAAGAGGAAGCTGCCAGACTCGACGATGTTTCGGTCGTCGGCTTCCGCCGCAGCGTGGAAAAATCGGTTGCAACCAAGCGCAACAATACCTCCATCGTCGAGGCGGTCTACGCCGAGGACATCGGCAAGCTGCCCGATGTGAGCATCGCCGAATCGCTGGCGCGCCTGCCAGGGCTGACCTCGCAACGCACCGACGGCCGCTCCCAGACCATCAGCATTCGTGGACTTGGGCCGGACTTCTCCACGGCGTTGCTCAACGGCCGCGAACAGGTCACCACGGGCGATAACCGCGGCGTGGAGTTCGACCAGTACCCGGCCGAACTGCTCGGCAGCGTGGTCGTATTCAAGACGCCGGACGCCACGTTGATTGGGCAGGGACTTGCCGGTACCGTCGATCTGCGCACGATTCGGCCGCTGGCGGCCGGCGAGCAGACCATTGCCGCCAACGCACGCTACGAATTCACCGACGAAGACACACTGGTGCCCGGCGGCGACGACCAGGGCTATCGGGCCAGTGTGACGTACATCGACCAGTTTGCCGACGATACCTTCGGCGTCATGTTCGGCGCGGCCATCCAATCCACACCCAACCAGATCCGCCGCTTCAACGCCTGGGGCTACCCCACGAACGGCGACGGTAACCTCGTGCCCGGCGGCGCCAAGCCTTTCTCGCAGGCCAACGAGCTCGAGCGAATCGGTCTCATCGGGACGTTCGAGTGGGCACCTGCCGCCAACTTCCAGTCGACGCTGGACTGGTCGTATTCCGACTTCGAGGAAGAACAGCTGCTCAGTGGCATCGAGTTTCCGCTGTTCTGGTCCTCGGCCCAACTGGCACCGCCGCAGACCGTGGTCGACGGACTGGTGACCGAGGGCCGATTCGATAACGTGCATCCGGTCATGCGTAACGACGTCAACCAGCGCGATGCGGAGCTGTTCACTTTAGGCTGGAACAACCGTTTCCAGATCAACGGCTTGTGGGGCGTCGAGTCGGACGTGAGCTTCTCCAGCGCCCAGCGCGAGGATTCGTTGGTCGAGTCCTACGCCGGGACCGGCCCGGCACAGACGGGAAATCCGGTGTCGGTGGGTTTCAACATCGCCGACAACGGTGTATTCCAGTTCGATCCCGACATCGACTTCACCAACCCCAACCTGTTCGTACTGACCGACCCACAGGGATGGGGGGCCGGCGCACAGCCGAATCCACTGACCCAGGCGGGGTTCATCAACAATCCGGAAACCGATGACTGGCTGGCCCATGCGCGATTCCACGTCGATCGACAATTCATCACCGGCCCTTTCAGCCAGGCCATGCTGGGAGTGGATTTCAGCCGACGCGACAAGGATCGCACCATTCGCCAGACATTCCTGACGCCTCCGAACGGCGCCACATCGGCGCCCATTCCACAAGAAGCGCTGCGCGACGGGACAGTCGATCTTGGCTTCATCGGCATTCCCGGCATGATCAACTGGGATCCGCGGTTTTTGCTTGAAAACGTCTATGACCAGGTCGACGTGCAGCTGTCTTCCTTCAACGTTCCGCAGGACTGGCAGGTCCGAGAAGACGTGGTCACGACTTTCTTTCGGCTGGACGTGGATACCATGATTGCCAACATCCCGGTCAACGGCAACGTCGGGCTGCAGTGGGTCTACACCGATCAGTCGTCTACCGGGTTCCGCGTTGCCGGCGCTGATACCGGCGCGGGTACCGTGGAAGGCGGGTTCGTACCCACCACCCGGGGCGACAGCTACAACAAGTTCCTGCCGAGCCTGAACCTGAGCTTCGACCTGGGCAACGACCTGATCGGGCGTTTGGGTGCATCGCGCGTCATGGCGCGCGCCCGCATGGATCAACTCAATGCCGGACTGAGCCTCGGGACCGACTTCACCCAGCTCACGTCCACGGATCCCAACCAATCGTTCTTCAGCGCCGGCGGCGGAAATCCCGGTCTGCGCCCGTTGATTGCCAATACCGTCGACGTCTCTTTCGAGAAGTATTTTGCCGACAACGCCGGCTATATCGCCCTGGCCGGCTACTACAAGAATCTCGAGGACTTCATCAACCCCAACGATTCTTTCCTGGCGGACTTCTCGGCCTTCATCCCCGACTTCCTTACCCCCGAACAGGCCGAGGATCTCGGCACGCCGCTGGGTACTGTCTCGGGACCGACCAACAATGGCGACGGCGATATCCTCGGCGCGGAGTTCACCGCATCCGTTCCGCTGGGCCCGTTCATCGAGCCGCTGGAAGGATTCGGGCTGATCTCCAGTGTGTCCTACACCGACAGCAGTGTTCAGCTGGGCGACAATCCGGACGACATCACGATTCCAGGCCTTTCGGAGTGGGTGATCAATTCGACGGTCTACTTCGAGCGAAACGGCTTCCAGGCGCGCGTTTCCCACCGCTACCGCGATGAATTCCTGTCGGAGGTATTCGGCCTCAGCGCTACCCGGGTTCAACGTTCGGCCAAGGAAGAATCCATCATCGATGCCCAGATCGGATATTCCTTCAATACTGGCCCATTGGAGAACCTGACGATCACGCTACAGGGCAACAATCTGACCGACGAACCCTTCACGACCTTTGAAAGTTTCGACGAACGACTGATCATCGATCGCCAGATCTTCGGGCGCAATTTCCTGCTTGGCGCCTCCTACCGATTCTGATTGGACGAATCTCCTCGGATCGCGCATGATGACCCGCCTTCGGAATCGGAGGCGGGTCATTCAGGATTGAAGGCCGTGTATGACTTCGAATTCCGAAATTTCCGAAACTCGAATCCGCAACATCGTGATCGTCGGCGGCGGCACCGCCGGCTGGATGACCGCAGCAGTGCTGAGCCGCGCCTTCGGCCACGCCATGAATATCACCCTGATCGAATCCGAACAGATCGGCACGGTCGGGGTCGGCGAGGCGACCATCCCGCAGATCCGCCTGATAAATCGCTATCTCGGTCTGGATGAAGACGAGTTCATCGCCGCCACCCAGGGCAGCTTCAAGCTGGGCATCCGGTTCGACGGATGGACGCGCTTCAATCACTCCTACATTCACGCATTCGGCGAAATCGGCCACGGCCACGACATCCTGCCGTTCCACCAGTACTGGCTGCGGGCCCGAGACGAAGGATTCGGCCGCGATCTCTGGTCATATTCGCTCAATGCAGAAGCCGCGAGCGAGAATCGATTCGCGCGCATCAAACCGGGCGAGGCCCCAGTACCCAGCGGCATCAACTACGCCTTCCATTTCGACGCCTCGCTGTATGCCGCGTACCTTCGAAAATACGCCGAGGCACGCGGCGTCAAACGTGCCGAAGCCAGGGTGCGGGATATCCAGCTCGACGGCGAGACCGGCAATATCAGCCAGCTCGCGCTCGACGACGAGCGCCGGATCACCGGCGAACTGTTCATCGACTGCTCGGGCTTCCGCGGCCTGCTGATCGAACATGCGCTGAAGGCCGGCTATACCGACTGGACCGGGTGGCTGCCCTGCGACCGGGCCGCGGCCGTCCCCACGGCGCGCACCGAGCCCATCGTCCCGTACACCCGCGCCATCGCGCGCAAGGCCGGCTGGCAATGGCGCATCCCGCTGCAACACCGCACCGGCAACGGCCACGTTTACTGCAGCCGTTATATCAGCGACGATGAAGCCGTGGCCATGCTGATGGACAACCTCGACAGCGAACCGCAGGCCGAGCCGCGGCTGCTGCGTTTCACCACCGGCCACCGCAAAAGCTTCTGGAAGCGCAACTGCGTGGCCATCGGACTGGCCGCAGGCTTCATGGAGCCGCTGGAGTCAACCAGCATCCACCTGGTCCAGTCCGGCATCAGCCGGCTGCTCACGCTGTTCCCCGATACGGCCTTCGACCAGAGTCTGGCCGAGGAATACAACCGGCAGACCACGCATGAGTACGAGCGCATCCGCGACTTTCTGATATTGCACTACCACGCCAACGGCCGCATCGGCGAGGCGTTCTGGGAAGAACGCCTGAGCACGGACATTCCCGAGTCACTGCGGCAAAAGATGCAACTTTTCCGCGCCACCGGCCAGATCGTGCGCGAGGCCGACGAACTGTTCACCGAGCAGAGTTGGCTGCAGGTATTGCTCGGCCAGGACATCCCGCCGCGATCCTGTCACGCCGCAACCGGGGCCATGAACACCGGACAACTCACGGAATTCATGAGCCAGACCAGGCGGGCGGTCAAGCGCACGGTGCGAAACATGCCGATGCATGAGGAGTTTCTCAAGCGGCATTGCCCGGCCGCGAAAATCTGAGTTCGCGTTTACCCGGCCGGTCGGGTGCTTGCTGGCAGCCGGGCAAAGTCGGCTTCGGCCTGCGCCCTGGTTTGGCACGCCGGCGAGATGTGAGAGACTATCTTTTTATCCACGATCCAAATTCCAAAGCCAAAGGCGAAACCGCTTTTGAAGTTGAACTTGCAATCGAGTCGAATCCAGGCTGAATTCAGGTCGAATTCGACATCAACTTCGAAACAAAATCGGAATGCCTGGGCATGGCCTCTGCCGCCTCGGCAGTGACGCGCCGTAGGCTTTCGAGGTAACGCTCGGAGTCAACCTGCGGGCGCTGCTCGACCATGGGATCGTAGCGTGCAGGCTCACCGAGTTGCCCTACCATCACCGCCAGCCAGCTGGGATTCTGGAACAGTTCCAGCGGGGCCGCCACGATGCGCGCATAAGCCTTGAAGTGGTCGATCTTGTATTGCAGCGCATCAGGAACGTTGATCGCGGCGCGGCGGCGCCAGAATCCGCTGTCACTGCGTTCGTTGGCGTGATAGTGCAGAATCAGAAAGTCGCGTACGCGCTCGTATTCGGTGGCAGTCAGGCGGTTGAATTCGGCCGCGCTGAGCTCGAATCCACCGCGCTCCGGGAACAGCGCCAGCAGGCGGTTGATGGCCGTCTGGATCAGGTGGATGCTGGTCGACTCCAGCGGCTCCATGAAGCCTGCGGCCAGTCCGATGGCGACGCAGTTGCGGTTCCAGAATTTCTTGCGTCGACCAGTCTTGAAGCGCAGCGGTCGGGGTTCGTCCAGCGCTTCGCCTTCGAGGTTTTCCAGCAACACCTGCGCCGCCTCGTCATCGCTGACGCAATCACTGCAGTAGACGTGGCCGTTGCCGACACGGTGCTGCAGAGGGATGCGCCATTGCCAGCCGCCCCGGTGCGCGGTCGAGCGAGTGTACGGAGTCAATCCTTCGCCGCCGTGTTTGCAGGGCACGGCGACGGCGCGGTCGCACGGCAGCCAGTGCGTCCAGTCGATATAACCGGTCTCCAGCGCCTGTTCGATCAACAGCCCGCGGAAGCCGGAGCAGTCGACGAACAGGTCGGCCTCGATGCGCTGACCGTCTTCGAGCTTGAGACTTTCGATCAGCCCGCTTTCGCCGGTCAGCGCAACGTCGACCACCTTGCCTTCGATGCGCCTGGCGCCGCGCGCTTCGGCCTTGCTGCGCAGGTATTGCCCGTACATGACGGAATCGAAGTGATAGGCATAGTCGAAGGTCGACTGCACGCGGCGAGGATCGCGAAGCGGGTGCGTGAAGCGGCCTCTGCGCGCCGCGGCCCAGGCCATCGAATACTCGCCGAGATCCTCGGCCTTGCCGTGCGTGCGCGCCTTGAGCCAATGGTGATGCAGCGGCACGGCGTCGAACTCGGCGCCGTACTTTCCGAACGGATGGAAATAGCGATGGCCTTGCCGCGTCCAGCCGACGAACTCGATGCCGAGCTTGAACGTTCCTTTTGTTTCGCGCAGGAACTCGGACTCGTCGAGACCGTGCTTCTGGTTGAAAAGCTTGATCGGTGGAATGGTCGCCTCGCCGACGCCGACGATGCCGATCTGTTCGGACTCGATCAGGACCACCTCGCAGGCCTGCCCGACCGCGTCGACCAGGGCCGTAGCGGTCATCCAGCCGGCGGTGCCGCCACCCACGATGACGACACGGCGGATTCGGTTATCGGATTGGTCAGGCATGTTTCGTCGTCTCGTCGTTCCGTCGTTTCGAAACGACGTGCTTTCGTTTTCTGCAATCTTCATTCCTCGAAGCTTCGATCGCAACCCCGGGCGCACGTTTTGCGCCTGAATACGTTTGCAGGTCGTTGTCGCGCGGCCTGGAGGCTTCTAGCATGATCCAGGACAAACCCACTAATTCGAGTGATCGATGAAACCATTCTTATCCGGCGTCCTCCTGCTGATTCTTTTTGCGCTCGCGGCCCCGGTGCCGGCCGCCACGGTCGCCTCGCCGAACAGCGTTCTGGCGGTGAAATTCGAACTGCGCGACGGCGCGCCGTACTATTCGGTACAGCGCTTCGGCGAAGCCGTCATCGAATTGTCTCGCCTGGGCCTGGATCTAGCCGACGAACCGTCGCTGGCCGAGGACCTGGAACTGCTGGACCAGCGCAAAAGGAACGTGGACGAAACCTGGACGCAGCCGTGGGGCGCGACCGCCGAGGTACGCAACCACTTCAACGAGCTGACGGTCGACCTGGGCCGCGACGGGAAACGCCTGGTCAGCATCGTCTTCCGCGCGTTCGACGAAGGCGTCGGATTCCGCTACCAAATCGTGGCAAACGCCGAAAAGGATGAGCGCAGGGTCGTCAACGAACGCAGTCAGTTCGCGCTGACCGGCGACCATCATGCCTGGTGGACCGGCGCCTACCTGCCCAACCGCTACGAGTATCTGTATCGCGAGGGTCCGGTATCGGCGATCTGGAAAGCCGTCACGCCATTGACGATGAAGACCGATCAGGGCCTGTATCTCAGTTTCCACGAGGCCGCTTTGCTCGACTACAGCGAGATGACGCTGCAGCACGTGGGAAACAACGTGCTGCAAGCCGACCTGGTGCCCTGGTCCGACGGCAGCAAGGTCAGGACGCAAGGTGCGTTCGTCACACCCTGGCGTACGCTGCAGGTCACCGACACCGCCGCCCGGCTGATCGAGACCGCCGACATATTCCTGAACCTGAACGAACCCAACACGCTTGACGATGTCTCCTGGATCGAAACCGGCAAGTATGTCGGGATCTGGTGGGAACTGCACATCCGCAAATCCACCTGGGCTTCCGGCGGGGCGCATGGTGCGACGACCGAGAACACCAAGCGCTATATCGACTTCGCCGCCGAACACGGCTTCGATGGCGTGCTGGTCGAAGGCTGGAACCTAGGCTGGGACGGAAATTGGATCAAAAATGCAGATCAGTTCGATTTCACCACGCCTTATCCCGACTACGACATCGACGCGCTCGCGCGCTACGCTGAAAAAAAGGGCGTGCGCCTGATCGGCCACCACGAGACCTCCGGCGGCATCGAGAACTACGAGCGCCAGCTCGAGGACGCCATGGCCTTCATGCAAGCCCACGGCGTGCGCAATATCAAGACCGGTTACGTCAAGGAAAACGGGCGCATCCGCCGCCACGAGAACGGTGAACTCAAGCTCGAATGGCAACACGGCCAGTACATGGTCGACCACATGCAGCGCGTGCTCGAAGTCGCCGCCGAGCACCGGATCGGCATCAATACCCACGAACCGGTCAAGGACACCGGACTGCGCCGCACCTGGCCGAACTGGCTGACGCGGGAGGGCCAACGCGGGCAGGAATACAACGCCTGGTCCGAGGGTAACGGACCGGAACACACCACCATCCTGCCGTTCACCCGGATGCTGTCGGGGCCGATGGACTTCACCCCTGGCATTTTCGACCTGGGCAGCGAGGAGGCCAGGTCGGAGCGCAACATCCCGACCACGCTGGCCAAGCAGCTGGCGCTGTATGTGGTCATCTACAGCCCGCTGCAGATGGCCGCCGACCTGCCGGAAAACTACGAAGCCAGGCCTGATGCATTCCAGTTCATCAAGGACGTGCCGGCCGACTGGCAATTCACCCGCGCACTGGACGGGGAAATCGGCGAATTCGTCGTCATCGCGCGCAAGGACCGGAACAGCGACGACTGGTACCTCGGCGCCATAACCGACGAACGCGGCCGCCACCTGCGCGCCCCGCTGGGCTTTCTCGACCCGGGCACGATCTATACCGCAGAAATCTACCGCGATGGGCCCAACGCGCACTGGGACGACAACCCCGAGGACATCCGTATCGAGTCACGACGCGTCAACGCAAGTGACGTGCTGGAGCTCAGACTTGCGCCCGGCGGCGGCACCGCCCTTCGGCTCACGCCGGTCGGTGAACAGCCATGATACGTACCCGGATCGTACTTATACATGCCTTTGTATGTGCGGCGCTGCTACTGGCACCGTTCCTGTTCGCTGCCGCTACCGCTGCCGCGACCGATGATTCGCAGCGCAGGATCGAGGACGAGATCATCTACTTCGTCATGCCCGACCGCTTCGCGAATGGTGATGCAACCAACGACACGGGCGGTATCGACGGCGGGCCGGAAAGCCACGGGTTCGACCCGACCCACAAGGGCTTCTACCACGGCGGCGACCTCGCCGGCCTGACCAATCGACTGGATTACATCCAGGGCCTCGGCGTCACGGCCATCTGGATCACCCCGGTGTTCGTCAACAAGCCCGTCCAGGGCCCGCCGAACGACACCAGCGCCGGCTACCACGGCTACTGGATCACCGACTTCACCGATATCGACCCGCACCTTGGGACGAAAAAGGAATTCGGCCGCCTGGTCGAGGCCGCGCACGCACGCGGCATCAAGATCATCATGGATATCGTGGTCAACCACACCGCCGACGTGATCCAGTACCGCGGGTGCGCCAAAGCCAACGAACAGGCACGCACCTGGTGGTCCGACTGCGGTTATCGTTCAATCGCCGACTACCCATGGACCACGCGCGGCGGACCGGAAGGCGAGCTGATCAACCCGGAGTTCGAAGGCGACGCCCCGCAAAACCAGACCGAACAAAACTTCGCCCGTCTCTCCGATCCGAACTGGGCCTACCAGGTCTTCATTCCCGAACACGAGACCGATATCAAGGTGCCGGCCTGGCTCAACGACCCGGTCCAGTACCACAACCGCGGCAATTCCCACTGGGAGGGCGAAAGCGCGCTGTACGGCGATTTCTCCGGGCTCGACGACGTGTTCACCGAGCGCCCGCGCGTGGTCGACGGCATGCTCGAGATCTACAAGTACTGGATCAGCGAATTCAGAATCGACGGGTTTCGCGTCGACACCGCCAAGCACGTCGACGATGCGTTCTGGCAGCGTTTCAATCCCGAGATCCTGGCCCACGCGCGCGCCGCGGGCATCGAGGATTTCTACCTGTTCGGCGAATCCTACGAGCTCGAACCGGCCGCACTGGCGCGCTTCACGCGCGAAGTCGAATTCCCGGCGGTGCTGGATTTCGCTTTCCGCGACGTTGCGCAGCGGATCACGACCGGGACCGCGCCACCGGCCGAGCTGGCCGCGGTTCTGGCGAAGGACAACCTGTACCGGGGGGACGGTCGGGGCGCGCTGATCCTGCCGACCTTCATCGGCAATCACGACGACGGGCGCATCGGCCACGCGCTGCTGGCAGCACTGGGCAACGATGCCGAGGACAGCGAATTGTTGAATCGCACCATTCTCGGCCACGCGTTGATGATGTTTTCACGGGGCGTTCCCGTGATCTACTACGGCGACGAACAGGGATTCACCGGCGACGGTCGCGACCAGGATGCGCGCGAGGACATGTTCGAGAGCCAGGTCGATATCTACAATGACAACCGCCTCATAGGCACCGACGCGACCACCGCCAAGGACAATTTCGACACCGACCATCCGCTGTACCGGGCGATCGCCGAGATGGCGCGCGTGCGTTCCAGCGACCCGGCGTTGCGCCGCGGCGAGCAGAAGGTGCTCGAAGCCGCAGGCAAGCCCGGTATCTTCGCCTTCACCCGCAGTCATGCGGGAAGCGAGACCCTGGTTGTGCTCAACACCGCCACCGAAAGGCACAACGGAAAAGTGCGGGTCGAGATCCAAAGCGGCCGCTGGCAGGTAGCATTCCAGCGAGGGCTGGAGAATTTTGAGGCCGATGGCCGTGACATCGACGTCGAACTCGCGCCGCTGTCGTTTGCGGTACTCGCGCAGGACTCGGCCGGAAACCCGTGAGGACAATCGCAAACACTTCCGGTCACCATAGCGTGGAGACCACCGAATGAACGATAAACCCGAGCTGTCTTTCTGGCAGATCTGGAACATGTGCTTCGGCTTCCTGGGCATCCAGTTCGGCTTCGCGCTGCAGAACGCCAACGTCAGCCGCATCTTCCAGACGCTGGGCGCCGAGATCGACGCGATCCCGATCCTTTGGATCGCCGCGCCGTTGACCGGCCTGATCGTCCAGCCCATCGTTGGCTATTACTCCGATCGTACCTGGACGCGCTTCGGTCGCCGGCGGCCGTACTTCATGGTCGGCGCTGTATTCACGACGCTGGCCCTGTTCGTGATGCCGAACTCGCCGACGCTGTGGGTCGCCGCCGGCATGCTGTGGATCATGGATGCCTCGATCAATATCTCGATGGAGCCTTTCCGGGCCTACGTCGCCGACCAGATGCCACCGGAGCAGCGTCCGGCCGGCTACGCCATGCAGAGCTTCTTCATCGGTGTCGGCGCGATCGTCGCCAGCTTTCTGCCCTGGATACTCGCCTCGTTCGGGGTGGCCAACACCGCCGAACCCGGCATGGTGCCCGATACCGTCAAGTACGCCTTCTATGCCGGTGGCGTGGTGCTTTTCATCGCCATCGGCTGGACCGTGGTGAGCACGCGCGAATACCCGCCCGAAAAACTCACGGCATTCAGCGACGCCAGGCCGGTCATGCCGCACCGGCCGGATCCGGCCCAGGCGCGCCGCCACGGCCAGACCTGGCTGGGCGTGGGCATCGCATTTGGCGTGTGCGTTTATTTCGCGGGGTTGGACAGGCAGCTCTACCTGCTGGCTTCGGGCATTACGGTGTACGGGCTGGCGCTGCTGTGGCTTTCGCGCAACGGGCCGGAGAACCTGTTCACTTCGATCATGGCCGACCTGCACGGCATGCCCGAGACCATGCGCAAGCTGGCGCTGGTTCAGTTTTTTTCGTGGTTTGCGCTGTTCGCGATGTGGATCTTCACCACCGCCGCGGTGGCCGAAGTGCACTTTGGGTCCAGCGACCCGCAGTCGGCCGCCTACAATGACGGTGCCAATTGGGTCGGCGTGCTGTTCGGCGCCTACAACGGCTTCGCCGCGCTGGCCGCCATCGTCATCCCGTTAATGGTCCGCGGCATCGGCCTGAGGAAGACCCACATGACCAACCTGTGGATCGGGGGACTGGGCCTGCTGTCCATCCTGTTCATCACCAACCCGTACTGGCTGCTGCTGTCGATGGTCGGCGTCGGGATTGCCTGGGCCTCGATTCTGTCGCTGCCCTACGCAATGCTGTCGGATTCCGTGCCGACCGAAAAGATGGGCACCTTCATGGGCATCTTCAATTTCTTCATCGTCATCCCGCAACTGGTCGCCGCCAGCGTGCTGGGTTTTATGCTCAAGACCTTGTTCGACGGTCAGCCCATCTACGCGCTGGTCATCGGCGCGATCAGCCTGTTCATCGCCGGGCTGACCGTGCTGCGGCTGCGGCCTTTCGCGGCGCAGGAAATCAAGCCGCCTGCGCAGGCGCCTGCGGATTGATGAAATTCTTTCAAAGGAACCCCGGATGAACGCAGATGAACGCAGATGGATAATGTCATGCGCGATTTCGCTGCTCCTGGTGTTCACCGGATGCACGAACGAAACACCGGGCTCGCGGAAAGTGGAATCGGAATCGGGTGAAAGCGGAGCGCCGAGCCTTTACGGCACGCTGGAGCCGTTTGCCGAGCGCTCAGTGTATTTCGTCGTCACCGACCGCTTCGTCAACGGCGACGAGACCAACGATCAGCCCGACCAGGGCGGCGAATACCGGACGTTCGACATCCCGCTGCCCGAATGCGACGGGGTGACGGCCAATATCGGTTACCTCGGCGGCGATTTCAGAGGCCTGGCCGACAACGCCGCGTATATCGCAGAGATGGGCTTCGGCGCGGTCTGGATCACGCCGGTAGTCGACAACCCGAACCAGGCGTTCACCGGCGGCGACGAAATCTCCTGCGACAGCGTGCTCACCGATCACGGCAAGACCGGCTACCACGGCTACTGGGGCACGAATTTCCTTTCACTCGACGAACACCTGCCGAGCCCGGACATGGACTTCTCCGACCTCGATCGGGTGCTGGAAGACAACGGCCTGAAACTGGTGCTGGACATCGTCGGCAACCATTCCTCGCCCGGCTGGACCATGCCCGAAAAACAGCCCGGCTTCGGCCAGGTGTTCTCGGCCGATGGAGAACTGCTGGCCGACCACGGCAACCTGCCGCCGGCCGAGCTCGACCCGCAAGGGGATCCGCGCCACGCCTGGTACAACAACGAGCCGGGGCTTGCCCAGCTGGCCGATTTCGATACCGACAACCCGGACGTGGTCGATTACCTGGTCGAGGCCTACCTGCACTGGATCGACCAGGGCGCCGACGCCTTCCGCATCGACACGATCCCATATGCCCCGCACCGGTTCTGGAAGACGGTCACCGACCGCATCCGTGCCGAACATCCCGGCTTCTTCATGTTCGCCGAGGCCTTCGACTACGACCCGGCGGTGATCGCCGAGCACACGCTGCCGGAAAACGGCGGCGTCAGCGTGCTCGACTTTCCCATGCGCCGGACCATGCAGGAGGTCTTCGAGAACCCCGATTCAGACTATGCCGAGCTGGCCGATGCGCTGATGCTGGAAGACAACCCGTACCACAATGCCTACGAACTGGCGACCTTCTACGACAACCACGACATGGCCAGAATCGACGCCAGCGACTCCGGTTTCATCGACGCCAACAACTGGCTGTTCACTGCACGCGGCATCCCCGTGGTCTACTACGGCTCCGAGACCGGTTTCATGCGCGGCCGCGCCGAGCACGCCGGCAACCGCAATTACTTCGGCCGGGACCGCATCGAACAGGCCCGCGGGAATCCGATCCGGGAAAGCCTGCGACGCATCGCCACCATTCGCGCCGAGTCCGTCGCGCTGCAGAAAGGCGTGCAGCTGATGCTCGAACTGGAAGGCCATCGGGCCGCGTTCTACCGCGTCTTCCAGCACGAAGACATCCGTCAGATCGTGCTGGTGATGCTCAACAAGGGCGATGCGCCCGAAACGTTCGAGATCGCTAGCGGCCTGCAAGCCGGGACCTGGCGCTCGGCACTTGACGAAGAAACCATCGACATCGTGCCCGGACAAACGCTGGTCCACGAGGTCCCCGCGCACGGCGTCGCCGTCTTCATGCTCGACGCAGCGGTGACCAACTCCGAACTTCTCGCCATGCTGCAGTGAAAAACCAGATTTGTTTTTACTAATGAGGTCACTAATCAGCAGACACTCATCGGGCCCCGCATGAATCACGCACCACCAGTTTACCGGGGATGGTACGACCTTTGACCGGTTCATCATTGATCAAGTGCAGCAGACTTTCGACCAGGATGGCGCCCGCGCGGCGGGTATCCTGCTGGATGGTGGTCAATGGGCGGCGGGCATAAGCCGCTGCCGGGATGTCGTCAAAGCCGGCAATGGCGACCTGGCCCGGAATATCGTAGCCGGCCTCGAGCAGCGCCTGCATCGCACCGATAGCGATCAGGTCGCTGGCGCCGAATACCGCATCGAAGGGCGCATTCTTGTCAATCAGCGACTTCATTGCCGCGTATCCCGATTCTTCGGTGGTGATCGCGTCGACCTGCATCTCGGGATCTATATCGAGTCCCGATTCCCGAAGCACGCGAAAATAGCCAGCATAGCGATCGCGAAACTCGGGATATTGCTTGGTCTTGGTACCGATGAACGCGATCCGCCGGCGTCCCAGCGAGACCAGATGCCGGGTCATTTCGCGTCCGCCGCCCACGTTGTCGCAACCGATGACAGGTCCCGCCTGCCCGGGATGGGCCGAGCCCCAACGAACGAAGTGGGCGCCGCGGCGATTCAGGCGATCAAGCTTGCTCCGGTACTCGATGAAGTCGCCGTATCCCAGCAGGATGAGCCCGTCGGCCTTGTGCGTACTCTCGTAATCGGCCTGCCAGTCGTCGGAAAGTTGCTGAAACGAAATCAGCAAGTCCTGGCCCACCTGGGCGCAGGCACGCGTGATCGAGGCCAGTAGCGAGAGAAAGAACGGATTGATCGCCGGACCGTCGGCAGTCGGATCTTCGAACAACAGAAGCGCCAGCGTATTCGAGCGCTGGGTGCGCAGGTTGGAGGCGCTCTTGTCAACCTTGTAGTTCAGTTCGCGCGCAATTTCAACCACCCGCCGCCGGGTCGCCTCGCTGACCAGCGGACTGCCGCGCAGTGCACGCGAAACGGTCGCCTGGGAAACACCGGCCCGGTGGGCGATATCCAGCGAGTTCGGACGACCTTTGGTAGAACGTTTTTCGCGCATGTCATTCACGCGCAAAAGTGTAGCACCCTGCTCTCGGAAAACGTTACCGGAGCCCGGTCGACCACGGCGGTGCTGCCAGAGCTGGCGGATGCAGGCGGCTCTTTCCCGCCTCGTTGACCGCCCGATCTACTGCGCGACTGGCTGTTCCCTGCGAAGAAAAGGCGGCGCGCCTTGCTCGCTGCAATCAGGCCGACCGGGCCCGGCGTCGGCTGGGATACTGCTGGAAATCGGGAAACTTGCGGTTTATACTTCCGGCGCTTTCAACGCACGAGATCCGAATTCCGAGCGCTACAGTTTTGCTGTTTTCCAAAAATAAAGGATGCCGATCAGCATGAATCATGAATCCAACCAGGGGGCAGACATGAAAGAAGCAAACGAAACAGCGATTGAAGGTGCCGGGAATATAGGACGGGTTTTGTTCCTGTCCGTCGTCGCTGCGATCGGCGGTTTCCTGTTCGGCTTCGACAGTGGCGTCATCAACGGTACGGTGCAAGCCCTGCAGCTCGCCTTCGATTCCGATGCCGTCGGCACCGGCTTCAATGTGGCTTCGATGCTGCTGGGCTGTGCCGCAGGTGCCTTTTTTGCCGGAAACCTTGCCGACAGGATCGGCCGAAAACCGGTCATGATGATGACGGCGATCGCGTTCATCGCAAGTGCGTGGGGTTCGGGCATAGCGGCAGATTCCCTTCAGTTTGTCTTTGCCCGCATTCTCGGCGGCTTCGCGGTCGGTGCCGCAAGCATTCTGGCTCCGGCGTATATCAGCGAGATTGCGCCACCAAGGATCCGGGGACGCCTGGCAACGCTGCAGCAGCTGATGATCGTGATCGGACTTTTTACCGCGTTCATCAGCAATTACTGGCTGGCCGGCATTTCGGGCAGCGCCAGCGCAGTGCTCTGGGGCGGTTTTCAAACATACCAATGGATGTTCTGGATGGAGATCATTCCGGCTTCCATCTTTTTGATTGCCCTTTTCTTCATTCCGGAATCGCCGCGTTATCTTGTCGCAGTCGGCAAACTGGACAAGGCCAGGGGTGTTCTTCAGAAGCTGTCCGATACCGTTGATGCACAGGCAAAGGTAAATGACATCAAATCGACGCTGATCGAAGGCAGCAAGCCCAGCCTGAGCGACATCGTCAATAAATACACGGGCCGCATCCATCCCATTGTCCTGGTGGGCGTCGGACTGGCGGCATTGCAGCAGTTCACCGGCATCAATGTCGTGTTCTATTACGGCGCCACACTCTGGCAGGCGGCCGGCTTCACCGAAGAGAACGCGCTCTTGCAGAACGTGATCAGCGGCTCGGTCAATGTCATCTTTACCTTTGTGGCCATAGCGCTTGTCGACAAGGTCGGACGGAAGCCACTGTTGCTTGCAGGAGCGCTGGGTCAGGCCGTGATGCTTGGTGTGCTTGCAATACTTTTCGGCACGGCCGGCGTAGACGCGAGCGGCGACCTGCTGCTCGAAGGAAACAAAGGCCTTTATGCCCTGCTGGCGGCCAATGCCTATATCGCGTTTTTCGCATTCTCATGGGGCCCGGTCATGTGGGTCATGCTGGGCGAGATGTTCCCGAACCAGTTTCGCGGCGCCGCGCTTGCGTTTTGCGGGCTGGTGCAATGGGGTTCGAACTTCCTGATCACCATGACGTTCCCGATCATGCTGGCGAGTATCGGGCTCGGCTTCTCGTACGGCATTTACGCCACGTTCGGGTTGATCGCCTACGTCTTCGTCAGAAAGTTCGTGCAAGAAACCAAGGGACGAACGCTCGAGGATCTGTCCCGAGACGCCCAGTACCAGCCATCCCATGGATAAAGCTGCGTGGGCGCGACGGCGTCGAGCTGCGAGCTGAGAAACACCGTTTGGCGGAAAAATTTGTTAGCGCTGTCATTTTGAATTATCATCGACTGATGCGTCTTGCGCGGAGGGCGGCAACGTCACTTCGTTCCCCGACGATATGCCTGTCCACAACCCAATCCGGAATTGCGGGTGATGCATCAGAAAAGACAGCGGCCGACCACCGGCAGGATCACGATCAACGACGTGGCCGAACGCTCGGGGGTTTCGATCAAGACCGTCTCGCGGGTGCTGAACAACGAGCCGAGCGTCCGCCCGTCGACGCGCGCCCGGGTGGAGGCCGCCGTGCGGGCGCTGGATTACTCGCCCAACCCGTCGGCCCGCGGGCTGGCCGGGACCCAGTCGCGCATGATCGGCCTGATCTACGACAATCCCAGCCCGAACTACCTGTTTCGCACGATCACCGGCGTGCTGGAGGCGTGCAACGGAGCCGGTTACGCGCTTTCGCTGCAGGCTCCGAATCCCGACGAACCGGATCTTGCCGAAAGCGTCACGCGTTTCGTTTCCCAGTCGCGCGTCGACGGCTTGCTCCTGATTCCACCGGTCGGCGACGTCGTCGCGGTACTGGATGCACTGGAAGCGATCGGCCTGCCCTACGCCCGCGTATCGCCGCTGGATGGCCGGCCGGGCCTGGGCGTTTCAGTCGATGACCGGCATGCCTCGGCCCAGGTGGTCGCCCACCTGACCGGCCTGGGGCACCGGCGAATCGGCTTCATCAGCGGGCATCCGGAGCACGGCGCCACCCAGAGCCGGCTCGAAGGCTATCGCCTGGGGCTGCTGCGCAAGGACCTGGATTTCGAAAGGGAACTGGTCGTGGGAGGCAGATTTGACCTGGAATCCGGGCGCCGGGCCGGGGCCTATTTTCTCGACATGGAGAACCCGCCCACCGCAATCTTCGCCAGCAACGACGAAATGGCGGCGGGACTCTTGCAGGTCGCGCTGGAGCGTGGCTGGCGCATTCCCGAACAGCTGTCCATCGCCGGGTTCGACGACACGCCGCTTTCACGAACGCTGTGGCCGCCGCTGACCACCGTCCATCAGCCGATCCGCCACATGGCGTTGCGCGCCACCGAACTTCTGCTGGAGAACCTGGCCGAAAACCTGCACGAAAACCTGGACATCCACGGCCATGCGGGGAGTAAACGTCTCGGTTCGCGCGTGGAGGTTTTCGACGCGCCGCTTGTCGAGCGCGCCACGACCGCGCCGCCACCCGATTGAGCCTGATCGGCCCACCTGTCATCACGGGGTTGCAATGAATCACGTCGACCGAATTTCGAGCGGCCTGCCGCGTCTTGCCGCAGCCGCAATGCTCATGGTTTCCGGCCTTTGCGCCCGGGCCGCCGACCCGCAGCACTGGCCGCACCTGGAAGCGCAACAGGACCCGGAAGTCGAAGCCTTCGTCGAAGCGTTGCTCGAGCGCATGACGCTGGAGCACAAGATCGGCCAGATCATCCAGGCCGAAATCCAGTACGTGACGCCCGAAGAGGTTCATGAATTCGGGCTCGGCTCGGTACTCAACGGCGGCGGCTCCTTCCCCGGACGCGATCGCGAAGCCCCCGTCGCGGCCTGGTCCGAACTCGCTGCCGATTTCCACGCCGCAGCGCTGCAGCCCGGACCCGAGGGGCGTCCCGCGATTCCGCTGCTGTGGGGTACCGACGCGGTCCACGGGCACAGCAACGTCCGCGGCGCGACCGTTTTTCCACACAACATCGGGCTCGGCGCCGCGCGCGACGCCAGCCTGGTCGAAGCCATCGCTCGCGCCACGGCGGCCGAGGTGGCGGCGACCGGCATCGACTGGAACTTCGCGCCGACGCTGGCAGTGGCCCGCGACCTGCGCTGGGGTCGTACCTACGAGAGCTTCTCCAGCGATCCGGAACTGGTCAGCGCACTGGGCCGCGCGGCCGTCATCGGCCTCCAGGGATCAATGGACGGCGACTGGCTGGCGCCGGGCCGGGTGCTGGCCACGGCCAAACATTTCGTCGCCGACGGCGGTACCCGTGACGGGATCGACCAGGGCGATACGCAATTGAACGAGCGCGACCTGGTTGCCATTCACGGGTACCCGTACGAGGCCGCCCTGGAGGCGGGCGCGCAAACCGTGATGGCCTCGTTTTCGTCCTGGAACGGCAAAAAGATGCACGGCCACCGCTACCTGCTGACCGACGCACTGAAGGGCCGGATGGGTTTCGACGGGTTCGTGGTCGGTGACTGGAACGGACACGGGCAGCTGCCCGGCTGCACCGTCACCGACTGCGTGGAAGCGCTGGAAGCCGGGGTGGACATGTTCATGGTGCCCGAGGCCTGGCGCGAATTCCGCACGAACATGATCGCGCATGCCCGCAACGGTCGCCTGTCGCTGGAACGTCTCGACGATGCGGTCCGCAGGATCCTGCGGGTCAAGAAACGCGCCGGCCTGTTCGACCGCCGCATCGAGGGCGGGCGTGCTCTGCCCGATCCCGAGGCCCACGCGCAGCTGGCCCGGCGTGCCGTCCGGCAATCGCTGGTCCTGCTCAAGAACAACGGCCGGGCCCTGCCGATCGATCCGCGCGGACGCATCCTGGTCGTCGGCGAGGGCGCCGACGACATCGGCAAGCAATCCGGCGGCTGGACCCTGGACTGGCAGGGCGTGACCGGCATCAACGAAAGCTTTCCGCGCGGCCAGTCGATTCACGAGGGCATTGCCGAACAGGTCGCCGCCGCGGGTGGAAAGGTGCACCGGGGCGAATCCGGCGCGGACGACTTCGCGCCCGATGCGGTGATTGCGGTCATCGGCGAAGATCCCTATGCCGAGGGCCGCGGCGATCGAACCACGCTCGAATACCAGTCCGGGGCCAAATCCGACCTGGCATTGCTCAAGCGGCTCGCCCGCCTCGAGGCGCCGGTCGTGACCGTCTTTCTGTCCGGGCGACCGTTGTGGGTCAACCCGGAAATCAACCAGTCCGACGCATTCGTGGCCGCCTGGCTGCCGGGCACCGAGGGCGGCGGCGTTGCCGACGTCGTGCTGGGCGACGGCAACGGAGGCCCGCGTTTCCAGCCCACCGGCAGGCTGCCGTTCGCCTGGCCGGCCGAGCCTGAAGCCGGGCCCGACGGAGAAATCGCCGTACTGTTCGACTTCGGCCACGGGCTGGAATACGGTGAGGGCCCGGACCTGCCACGGCTGCCTGAAACCGGCCTGACGCCAGGGGTCGACGCCGCCGAGAACGCGTCGACAATGGCAGCGTTCGACGGCGCGGCCCGGGCGCCGTGGCGCCTGGTTTTGCACCAGCGGGGCGTGCCCGAAGTCGTACTCGACGGGCAGTCCGGCGGAACCGACGCGTTGCGCATCGAACCGACCGATCGTCACCTGCAGGGGGATGCGCGACGCGCGATCTGGACGGGCGAAGGCCCGGCCGCGCTCGCTTTGGCGGCGCCAGCGCCGCAGGACCTGTCCGGCCTGCTGGAGCGAGGCGCGGCGCTGGCATTCGATCTGCGGCTGGAAGCCGAAGCGCCGGACGACCTGGCACTCGCGATCGAATGCGGCGAATCCTGCAGCGGAGGCGTCGCCCTGGCGCCCGCAATGGAGGCATGGGAAACCGGGCGCTGGCAACGAATCGGCGTTGACCTGGGGTGCTTTGCCGAGGCCGGGGCCGATCTGGCTCGGGTCACCCGGATCTTCACGCTGGCAACCGGCGAACCGCTGGAACTGAGTTTCGCCGATGTCCAGATCGAGCCCGGCGCCGCAGACACCGCGACGCTGCGCTGCCCTCGATAGCCGGCTGGCCGCGGCGTGTCGGAACAATTCGGGCGCCGCGAAAAATCATCCATTTCGAAATTCTTCGAGCAATGGATTTGACATCGGGGGGCGAGTTGGTATCTAATCCGGATGTCAGCGCTGTCATTTATATTTTACTCGGGTGGCGCTTTTAGATAAAGCACGAAAAAATCAACCAGCCGCAAGCGGCCAAAAAAGAACACGGGGTAGGAACCTATGGGACGAATCAATCTGCGCCGCACGGCGCTGGCCACGGGTATCGCGATGGCCTTGCATACCGCCGCCGTCATGCCGGCACTCGCTCAGGACAACGAGCAGGATCGCCAGTCGTCGGATACCAACGAGCGAAACCAGGAGCCGCAACGGCAATCGGCCGAAACCACAGGAATGGCCGGACCGCGCGAAGTCGAGGACGAAGCCGCAGTCGACCGAATGGTCGTGACCGGCTACCGGGGCAGCGTCATGCGGGCAATGGGCCGCAAGCGCAATTCCATCGGCGTGGTCGATTCAATCACGGCCGAGGACATCGGCGATTTCCCGGATCAGAATCTGGCGGAATCCCTTCAGCGCATTCCCGGTGTTGCCATCGATCGCAACAACAATGAAGGTTCGCAAATCACAGTCCGCGGCCTCGGACCCGAATTCAACCTGGTCACGCTGAACGGCCGGTCCATGCCCACGGCCGGCAGCCGCTCCTTCGATTTTGCCGACCTGGCCACGATGGGCATTTCTGCCGTCGATGTATACAAGACCCCCCAATCCGAGCTGCCCAGCGGCGGCATCGGCGCCACGGTCAACATTCTGACGCCACGTCCGCTCGACCGCCCGGGATTTCGTGCCGTCATCAGCGGCAAGGCCGTTCATGAGACTTCTTCGACCGACGCCGACGTCGGCAATCTCGACGAAGTGACCCCGGAAATCGAAGGACTGTACAGCCAGACCTTCTTCGACGACAAATTCGGTATCTTTCTGAGCGGCGCATACCAGGAACGCGACAACCGCGAAGAAAATGCGGAGGTCGCCAATTGGTCGCCGGCCACTGCAGCGACCGCCGGCGCGATCAACAACCCGTTTGCAGCTGGAAACGTCACCAACAATAACCAGCGCACAGACGGTGTCTTCTGGCATCCGCAGAACATCGGCTACGGCTGGAGCGACCTCCAGCGCGAGCGCATCAACGGCCAACTGGTGCTCCAATTCGCGCCCACCGACCGCATCACGGCCACGCTGGACTACACCTACTCGCGCGTCGAACGGGAAGCCGACCGCAACAGCGTCGGCGTCTGGTTCGAATGCCCGAACATCGACGCGACCATCAACGAAAACGGCACGGTGACCGAGGTCAGCCAGGCGTGCGGCGACTTCTCGACCAACGTCGCCCGCGACCACACGATCAAGGAAAACAACCAGATCGGCTTCAACGTCGAGTTCCAGGCCACCGACAGCCTTGCTTTCACGGCGGATTACCACGCTTCGTCCTCCGAGCTGCGCGGCGGCGACATCAACGGGCGTCCAGGCAGTTCGGCCAACCTGATCATCGGCAACACCGCCTGCGACTGGTGCGGTTTCGTCGACGGCGCCGGCCCGTTCACGGCGGCCATCGACCGGCAGACCGTGCGTTATCCGGGCGCCGGCGTTCCGCTGTTCGATGTCTCGTTCAGAAGCACCGGACCCGACGGCGGCCCGCAGGAAGGGCTCCTGCGCCAGGACATCGGATCACTGTTCGGGCAGGCCTTCAACGTCAACAACGACAACGACATCAAGCAGCTTCAGCTTGGCGGTACCTGGTCCAATCTGTCCGGGGGCGCCCTGGATTCGATCAGTTTCGGCTATGACCGCACCGAGCAGGAATTCGACCAGATCAACGCCTTTTCAGGCCTCCTGCCGGCCGGATTCTGGCTCACGTCGGCGCAGTACTGGGACGATGAAGCATTCACCGAAGGCAGCTTCGGCGGCCTGCTCGACGATTTCGGAAACGGCGGCGACTTTGCTTTCGAACAATTCTTCACCGCGCCGCTCGGCTTCCTGATCAACGGATTCGAGACCGTTGGCGCAGACAATTTCCCCTGCTGCTACTGGCCGGACACCAATTTCTGGACCGAAGACTTCCAGGACCCGTCCGGTGAGCGCGGTCTGTTCTGGCCGGGACCACTGGGCAACAGCGGTCAGTCGTCCGTCAACGAAGACCTGGACGCGGCATACGTGAGGGCCGACTTCGAGGACACCTTCAACGGCATGCCTTACAACGCGTCGGTCGGCCTGCGATGGGAAACGGCCGAGACCGTATCGTTCGGCCAGGAACGGCCGCCCGAGGCCATCGTCTGGGTCGGAGGCGACGAATTCACTTACGATTTCGTCGGCGAACCGCAGCTGCGAAGAGGCACCGGCAGCAGCGACTTCTGGCTACCCAGCTTCGCTTTCGCCCTGGAAGTCGTACCCGACGTGATTGCGCGTGCGGCGTATTCGCGTTCGATTTCGCGCCCGCCGATCGGCGCGCTGGGCCCGAACCGCAGTTTCGACGGGGCCCCGAACATCGGCAGCAAGAGCGTAAGCTCGGGCAATCCGGACCTGCAGCCATTCGTCTCGGACAATTTCGATCTTTCTCTCGAATGGTATTACGCACCAGGCAGCTACGCTTCAGTCGGCTTCTTCAACAAACTGGTCGACAACTTCCTGATTTCGACCACGGTCGAACGGACCTTCGAAGGCCTTCGCGATCCGTTCCTGGGCCCGCTGGCCGAACAGGCGCGTGAGGAACTGGCCGCCGAAGGAATCAACCCCGACAATGCGGCTGTATTCCGCCGGATGAACGCCATCCGCGGTGCCGAACCGAACGCGCCGATTCGCCAGAGCCCGGATGATCCGCTGGCGCTCTTCCGCGTCACCACCACGACAAACGCCGAAGAGGGCGACCTGTACGGGTTCGAATTTGCCGTGCAGCACCTGTTCGGACGAAGCGGCTGGGGCGTCCAGGCAAACGCGACGCTGGTCGAAGGCGACGTCGACGCCGACCCCAACGTCGTCGACCAGAGCTTTGCCCTGCCGGGCCTGAGCGATACGGCGAACCTGGTCCTGTTCTACGAAACCGAGCGCTTTTCGGGCCGTGTCGCCTACAACTGGCGCGACGAGTTCCTGAGCGGATTCGATCAGTTCGGCGCCCCGGTGTTCACGGAATCGTTCGCTCCGATCGATATCAACCTGACCTACAACTTCAACGAAAATCTCTCGGTCTTCGTCGAAGGTTTGAACATCAACAAGGAAACGCAGCGGATATTCAGCCGGTATTCGGAGCAGATGCTCCGTGCCAACCAGTACGGCGCTCGATACAACTTTGGCGTTCGCTACCGATTCTGAAACCGCTGGAGTGCCTTTACTTGACGCCGCTGCCCCTGCAGCGGCATCATCTTTTGCATGGATGCCGAAACCGAAATTGCAATCCGTCGCGTCGTTGTCGTAGGCGGCGGCAGTGCCGGCTGGATTACCGCCGGCCTGATCGCCGCGGGCAATGCGCGCCGTTCCGATGCCGCGGTCGAGGTCACGCTCGTGGAATCGCCGCGGGTCGGCACCATCGGCGTCGGGGAAGGCACCTGGCCGACGATGCGCACTACGCTGCAGCAACTGGGCATTCCCGAATCGCTGTTCCTCGATGCGTGTTCGGCCACGTTCAAACAGGGCACGCGTTTCGTCGACTGGGTCACCGGCGGCGACGAAGATATCTACTATCACCCGTTCACGGCGCCGGCAGGCTATCCCGGCGACGAAGCGGCCACCTGCTGGCTTCAGGAATGCCCTGGCTTGTCGTTCACCGATGCCGTCAGCCCGCAGGGCATGATCTGCGATCGAGAACTCGGCCCCAAGCAGGCGCAGACACCGGAATATGCCGGCGTGGTCAATTACGCCTATCACCTGGATGCGGGCAAATTCGCAGCGCTGCTCACCGGGCACTGCACTCGCAACCTCGGCGTTCGGCATGTCCAGGACCACATCACGGGCATCAACAGTGCCGAAAACGGCGATATAGCGTCGCTGCAGACCGCCTCTCACGGCAGCCTGGAAGGCGATCTTTTCGTCGACTGCTCCGGCATGCGTTCGATGCTGCTCGGGGATCATTTCGGCGTTCCGTTCATCGACCGATCCGACGTCCTGTTCAACGACACCGCGCTCGCCGTGCAGGCCCCGTATGCCGAATCCGGCGTGCCCATCGCGTCGCAGACGATCTCGACGGCCCGGTCTGCGGGCTGGATCTGGGACATCGGCCTGGTATCACGGCGCGGCATCGGCTACGTCTACTCCAGCCGGCACGAAAACGATGACCATGCCGCCTCGACCCTCGAAGACTACCTGCGATCGGTCGGGGCGCCGTCGGAATCGCTCCAGTCGCCGCGCAAGATTTCCTTTGCACCCGGGTACCGGGAACATTTCTGGCACCGCAACTGCGTGGCGGTCGGCATGTCGGCCGGATTCATCGAGCCGCTGGAAGCCAGCGCACTGGTGATGGTCGAACTGTCCGCGCGCATGATCGTGGAGGAACTTCCCGCCAACCGGAGCACCATGGACATCGTCGCGCGGCGCTTCAACGACAGGTTCCGCTATCGCTGGGACCGCATCATCGATTTCCTCAAGCTGCATTATGTGCTGAGCCGACGCGACAATTCGGATTACTGGCGCGAAAATCGTTCGCGCGCAACGATTCCGGACAGCTTGCTGGATCTGCTCGAACTCTGGCGCTTTCGTCCGCCCGGGCTGTCCGACCTGCCGCAAGTCGACGAAATCTTTTCCGCGGCCAGCTACCAGTACGTCCTCTACGGCATGAATCCGGAATCTGCGCGCACCCGAATTCGGCCCGACCAGGCAAAACTCAAAAGGGCACGCGAACTGCTCGACGGGAATGTTCGAATGTCCAATCAGTTTCTTGCAAGGCTTCCTTCGCACCGCGCTTTGCTGGAGCAGATCGCGCAGCAGGGCATGTCGGTGGCCGGCTGAATGCCGGCCGCATATTTCTCCCGGAGAGCACCATGACCAACCACGTGTTGCTGGACAATGTTTCGCACAAGAACCTCCGCGTGAAACCGACCTTTCGCCCGGGCCACGGCTACGACTCGAATATTGCGCGGGTATTTCCCGACGAATTGCTCGTGTTGCAGAACGAATATCCGCTGTTCCTGTTCAAGAACCGGGAAACCGGTCATTTCGAACCCGTTGCGCTATTCGGTTTCTCGGACCGGGAAAACCTGTACCTGCACGAAGGACGCTGGGACGCCGACTACCTTCCGCACAGCGTGGAACGCCAGCCACTGCTGATCGGCTTCCAGGAACAGACCGTCGACGGCGTGCCCACGCAGGAGCCGGTCGTCCATATCGATCTCGATCATCCAAGCGTAAGCGAGTCGGAAGGCATGCCGCTGTTTCTGCCGCATGGCGGCGAGAGCGAATGGCTGGAACGCATGACCTCGATCCTGATGGCCATTCATGAGGGTCACAAGGCCATCCCGCCGTTTTCGCAAACGCTCGTGGGCATGGAATTGATCGAGTCGGTGTCGCTGGACCTGAAATTCGAAGACGGCTCGAGCCAGCTGTTGAAAGGACTCCATACGATCGACGAAACCCGCCTTGCCGCACTGAACGGTGCCGCGCTCGAATCGCTGCACAAAGACGGCTTTCTGCACGCCATCTACATGATGCTGGCCTCGCAGCCGAATCTCGAGAAACTGATCCAGCGCAAGAACCGCGCCCTGATGGCCGCCGCTTCATGAGCCGATACGGCAGCAAGATCGCCGTGGTCGAAGACGCAGATCCAGACCAGGTCCTGGCTGCCACCAACGGCCAACCGGAACCGGTGGTTTTTCGGGGCCTGTGCTCACGCTGGCCGCTGGTCGAGGCCGCGGACGATCGTGCCGAAATAGAGCGCTACCTGCTGTCTCATTACGAGGGTGCGCCGGTCACCGCGTTCCTGGGGCCTTCGGACGCCGACGGCAGGATCTTTTACAACGATGACATCTCGGGGCTCAATTTTCAGCAGGTCAGGTCGCGCCTGGACGAGGTGCTGTCGCGCATCCGGGAAGCGGCCGATCAATCGCCTGCCCCGACCGTCTACATGGGGTCCATGGCGCTGGATCATTGCCTGCCCGGCGTGAAGCCCGACAACAGCCTGCCGACCGGCGAACTGGCGGCGACGGTGCGAATATGGATCGGCAATCGCTCCAGGGTGGCCGCGCATCACGACGTAATGGACAATATCGCCTGCGTGTGCGCCGGGGTCCGGCAGTTCACCTTGTTCCCGCCCGACCAGCTCGCCAATCTCTACCTGGGCCCGATCGACCTGACGCCGGCCGGACAGCAGGTCAGCCTGGTCGATCCGGACGATCCGGACTTCGAAAAATTTCCGCGCTACGCCGATGCGCTGGAGCGGTCGCGATGGGCCGAGCTCGAACCCGGGGACGCCATCTACATCCCCAGCATGTGGTGGCACCAGGTCAATGCCCTGTCGCCGTTGAATGTCCTCATCAATCACTGGTGGCGCGATACCGCCGAACACATGGGTGCGCCCGGCGATGCGCTGATGCACGCCCTGGTGAACCTGCGCCATCTTCCGGCGCGCCAGCGCGAGGCCTGGCGGTGTCTGTTCGAGCACTACGTATTCGATCCGCCCGAAGATGGCCTGGACCATATTCCGGAGCACAGCCGCGGGATTCTCGGCGAGCCGGACGACGACCTGATTCGACAGTGGCGCATGCTCCTGAGAAACAGGCTCAACCGCTGAAGGTGACTTCATTGAAAAGGGAACATCAATGAGCAATATCCGCAAAGTCGTGATCGTCGGCGGCGGCACCGCGGGCTGGATGGCGGCGGCCGCGCTGGCCAAGACCTTCGGGCGCGCGCTGGACGTGACGCTGATCGAATCCGATGCAATCGGCACGGTCGGCGTCGGCGAGGCCACGATACCGCAGATCAGGAACTTCAATCTTCTGCTCGAACTCGACGAGGCGGGTTTCCTGCGCGAGGTCAACGGTACGTTCAAGCTGGGGATTGAATTCGAGAACTGGGGTGCGCTGGGTGAACGCTACTTTCATCCGTTTGCCCCGCACGGCGTGGATAACTGGGCCGCTCGATTCCACCACTACTGGCTGCGGGCCAGGCAACTCGGCGAGACTGCCGCGCTCGACGATTTCAGCCTCGAGGCGGCGCTTGCGCGCGCGAATCGATTCGGCGACACCGGCGGCAGAAAACCCAATTATGCCTATCATTTCGATGCCGCCGGCTATGCGGCGCTGTTGCGCCGGCTCGGCGAACAGATGGGCGTGACCCGTCGCGAAGGCAAGGTCGTCGAAGTCGTGCAGCACCCGGGATCCGGCTTCATCGAATCGGTGATCCTGGAAGACGGGACCGCGGTGCCCGGCGAGTTGTTCATCGACTGCAGCGGTTTTCGCGGACTGCTGATCGAGCAGGCACTGGATACCGGCTGGGAAGACTGGTCGCACTGGCTGCGCAGCGACCGGGCCATCGCGGTCCAGACCGAATCGACGGGTCCGGCACCACCGTATACGCGCTCGACGGCGCGCCGCTGCGGCTGGCAGTGGAAGATCCCTCTCCAGCACCGGGTCGGCAACGGGCTGGTGTATTGCAGCGACTACATGGATGAAGACGCGGCCGCGAAAACGCTCCTCGACAACCTCGAGGGTCAGCCGATCACCGACCCCAGGACGCTGCGTTTCCGGACCGGCCGGCGCCTGAAGCAATGGAACCGCAACTGCGTGGCGCTGGGGCTGGCCAGCGGATTTCTGGAGCCGCTCGAATCGACCAGCATCCACTTGATCCAGAACAGCATCATCCGCCTGATCAAGATGTTCCCGCGCGAGCGCATCGAGCCGGCCGAGGTCGCGCAATACAATCGCGAGACCAAGGCCGAAATCGAGTATATCCGCGACTTCATCATCCTCCATTACCACGCCAACCGGCGCACCGATGCCGACTACTGGATCGATTGCCGCGAAATGGAAGTGCCGGATTCACTGCGCCACAGAATCGAGCTTTTCTCGCGCAAGGGACATGTGTTCCGTGATGGCGACGAACTGTTTTCCGAAGTTTCCTGGACCGCGGTCCTGGTGGGTCAGAGCGTTCTGCCGGAAAGCTATCACCCGGTCGTGGATACGCTGGACGAAGGGCAGCTGAAAGCGATGATTTCGCGCGTCGGGAAAGACATTGCCGAGCGCGTTCGAAAGGTACCCGCACATGATCGGTTCCTGACGCAATACTGCCAATCCCCCGCGCCCGGCGCCGGCCGGTCGGCCAAATCGGCTTGAGGTGTATGCCGACCATGAATGCGAGCGCGCTTGTCGGTAGCCGCAGCTTGTAAAAGAAAACCCGGGCGACTGGCGCCCGGGCTTTCCATGCCATGTCGTCGTCTTCGCGGCGGGATCATGCCGGGAGAAGGCAGACGACGACTACCTCATCATTCGGGTGAATGGGTACCGCCCCTGAGCGGATCTCCGGTCCAGCCCAGTTCTTCCCAATCGACGTATTCGCCGCCCGGGTCGTGGCAGTCCATGCAGCCGTCGACGATACCGCCCTGCCCCAACGCGTCTTCGGCCGGCGCGATCTGGTGGTTGACGGTCAGGAGCATCGTCGTATCGACGAAACCGAATTCGCCGCTATAGGGCTGGCCGGTATACAGCGCGCCGTCTTCGAGCGCAAGATTCCAGTCGAACTTGCCCCAGTACGGGTTCGGGCCGGTCTTCTTGCCGAACAGGTGCGGCACCATCACGATCTTGTTGGCCGTGTCCACCGGCTGGTCGCCGACCATCAGCTTGAACGGCCGGATCATCGCGTCGGGATCGCTGCGGTCGCCGAGCGGCGTCGCCAGCGGAATCGGCACCTCGTCGTAGCCGTCGGTCACGCCGACCACCTTGCGGTCCCACTTGCCGTTGTACCAGCGGAGCACAGGCCGGACGTCGAGTTCCCAATTGAACGAGCCTTTCTTCTTGTCGTATGCGGGGCGGCCTCCATCGGGATCGATCGGAATCGGGCTGATGTCCTGGCCGGCATCGGACCAGTACCATTCGGTCTTGGTCGACACTTCCTTGGCGATTGCCGGGATATGGCAGGTCTCGCAGGCCAGCCGCTCGTGCCAGTCGTCGAAAAACAGTGTGTTCTCCACCGGCGTGCCGCGGTGGACGACTTCCTGGCTGCCGTGGCAGTCAGTGCATTGCCGCATCTCGCCCTCGTGCACCGAATGCAGCTCCTGGCCGGCGATGCCGTGGTTGACCGCACCGGTCTTCGGGTCGTGATTGGCGGCATGGCACTCGACGCAGGAGAAGTTGGCGCCGTCGACGCCCATGTGCACGTCATGGTCCCGGCTCGGATCGAGCATGGCGGTGGAAATGTCGCCGTGCTTGACGTTGTCGCCGCCGCCGGCAAACGCGTGGCAACCGACGCAGTTCTTGCGCTTCGGCTTCGATCCGGCTTCGATGCTCATCGCCACCCGATTGAGGTCCACGCTCGGGTCCGGAAGGCCGGCCGTTTTCTTGGCCTTCTTGTAGGTTCCGGACTGGTCGTGGCACACGAGGCAGTCGACGTTTTCGGGATTGGTGAAATCGTAGTTCTTGTCGTCGTAGCCGTAACCGACGTGGCACTGCGTGCAGCGTGCCTCGTTGGTGTCGACCGCAACGCAGAAGTTGTTGATCAGGTCGCGCTTGCCCAGGGTCATGCCTTCCAGGCCGTCGATGTTCTCGACCTTGCCGGCCCATTTGAAGTGGCCGGTATCGAGCATTTCGGTGCCCTCGGATTCATGGCAGCGCAGACAGTCGGCGGTACCCTCGTACGGCTGCTCGCCGAAGACCTGCTCGTGGATGTCGACGCCGTTTTCTTCGGCTTGCTGGGCGAACTGCTCGATCTCGGCCTGGGGCAACATGTAACCGCCGCTTCCGGAATCGCTGGCCGAAGCCAGTATCGGAAGCAGCAGAAATGTCGAAACGAACAGGCCGATCAGCAGTGCGGGCGCCTTCGGATGCGGTGCGGGTGGGGCGTTCTCGTCGATGATGTGGCTCATGGCAGCTCCTTTGCCTGCAACAGATGGACAGGTTCCCTTCAAGGGCGGCTGCAATTATCGAATAGCCGGCACGGCACCGGATTGACAAATATCAACTTTGCCTAATTTAGCATTTAACATGCATCAATGAACCAGACCGGACAACACGGAGCGAATACAAAGACCGCGATTGCATCCAGGTATTCCGAAGACGAAAAAACCCGGCCGGAGCCGGGTTGATTCGATTGCCGCGAACGCTGCCGCGCCCCGACAAGCGCGGGGTGATGAAATCAGGACTCGCCCCAGAGCTCTTCCAGGCGCTGCTCGCGACCGCAGCGCCAGCGGTAGTACTTGTAGCGCACCGGATTCTTGCGGTAGTAGTCCTGGTGGTATTGCTCGGCCGGCCAGAACTCCTTCGCCGGCTCGACCGGCACGATGATCGGACGCTCGAAGCGACCGGACTCGATCAACGCCTGCTTCGACGCCCGGGCGAGCGCTTCCTGTCGCTCGCCGTGGGCGAAGATCACCGGGCGGTAGCTTTCCCCGGCATCGCAGAACTGGCGATTGTCGGTCAGCGGATCGACGTTGCGCCAGTAGATCTCGAGCAGTTTGGAGTAATCGACGATTTCCGGGTCGTATTCGACCTGGACGACCTCCACGTGGCCGGTGCCGCCGCGCGTGACCTGCTCGTAACTCGGATCGTCGACGTCGCCGCCCATGTAGCCGGAGGTGGTGGAAACGACGCCGTCGAGTTCGTCGTACGGCGGCTCCATGCACCAGAAGCAGCCCCCGCCGAAGGTGGCCACACGCGTGTCGTCGGCCGCGGCGGACGAAACGGCGCCGATTGCCAGCATGGCGATCAAGCCGATTGCCCGCATCACGCGCGAAGCTCCGGCAGCTCCTCACCCTCGGCCACGAATTCCAGCGCCAGGCCGTTGTTGCACCAGCGCTGGCCGGTCGGTTCCGGGCCGTCGTCGAACACGTGGCCCTGGTGGCCGCCGCAGTTGGAGCAGTGGTATTCGGTGCGCGGCCAGATCAGCTTGAAATCCTTCTTGGTGTCGATGGCCTCGTCGCTGATCGGCCGGGTGAAGCTCGGCCAGCCGGTGCCCGAATCGAACTTGTCGTCGCTGGAAAACAGCGGCTGGTAACAGGCCGCGCAAATGTAGGTGCCGCCGCGCTTTTCGTCGTTCAGGGGGCTGGACCCGGCCGGCTCCGTCTTATCGCGAAACAGGATGTCGAAGCGTTCCCTGGGCAGGATCCGCTTCCATTCTTCGATAGTCTTGCTGCTCATGTCGTCCTCGTTCTGCAATCGGGTCGAATCGGGCCGCTCGTCGGCGACCGCGCGCAAGATCATGCCGCCGCCCAGCGCACCCAGTCCGATACCGATCGCAATATCTCTGCGTTTCATTCGATTGCCTCGTTTGCTTCGTATCTGAGGATGGCGCATCGCGCGTCCAGAACGCGTGAGCGCACGGCCCCTCGCAGTCGGTCGGTGCGTCCCGAAGCGCGACGGCCGAGAATTGCATTGCACGGCCATATTGAATGTTATAACATTACGTTCTTCTGCCGAATCCAAGCATCGTATCCGAGCAAAGGACCAACAAGACATGCATCTCAGACCATTGACCCAAGCCATTGCGCTGGCCGTCGCCGCCGGCCCATTCGCCGCTGTCGTGGCCCAGGACCCCGAAGTCGTCGAACTCGAGGCGATGGAAGTCCGCATTCTGCCGCAGGGCGGCACCGCGCTGGATTCGACCCGCCCGGTACAGATTCTGGCCGGCGAGTACCTGGACGACCGCAAGGAAGCCACGCTGGGCGAGACCCTGGAGTCCGAACCGGGGATTCACAGCACCTATTTCGGTCCCGGCGCCGGCCGGCCGATCATCCGCGGCCTGGGCGGTTCGCGGGTCCGCATCACCGAGGACGGGCTGAACTCGCTGGACGCTTCGGCGCTCAGCCCCGACCACGCCGTTTCGACCGAGCCGCTGCTGGTCGATCGCATCGAGATCCTGCGCGGGCCGTCCAACCTGCTCTACGGCTCCACCGCCAGCGCCGGCGTGGTCAACCTGATCGACAACCGCATCCCCGAACAGCGCCAGGAATTCGGCGGCGCGGTTGAACTGCGCGCCAACAGCGTTGCCGACGAACGCACCGGCGTCGCGCGCCTGGACGGCGGCGTCGGCGCCTTCCAGTTTCATTTCGACGGCTTCAAGCGCGACACCGACGACTACGAGATTCCCGGCTTCGCGCTGAGCCCGGAGTTGCTCGCCGAGCTCGACGAAGAAGAGCGCGAAGAGCAGGTCCGCGGCCGGCTCGAAAACAGCGCGCAGGAGAGCGAAGGCGGCTCGGTCGGATTCTCGCTGGTCGGCGACTGGGGCTTCGCGGGACTGGCCTACAAGCGCTTCGATACCGACTACGGCATTCCCGGGGCCGGCCACGCGCACGAAGAAGAATCGGACGAACACGACGAAGCGCACGACGACGAACACGCGGGCGAGGAAGAGGAAGAAAGCGTCTCGATCGGGCTGGAACAGGAGCGCTACGAGTTCAAGGCTGGCCTGTACCAGCCGGTGTCGGCCATCGACGAGTTGAACTTCAAGCTGGTGACCAACGACTACCAGCACATCGAGTTCGAGGGCGACGAAGTCGGCACCACGTTCAACATCGACGCCACCGAACTCCGCGCCGAGGCGCACCACCGGCCCGTCGGGCGGCTGTCCGGCGTGTTCGGCGTGCAGTACGAGGACACCGAGCTCGAAGCCATCGGCGACGAGGCCTTCGTGCCGCCGGCGACCACCGAATCGCTCGGGCTGTTCCTGGTCGAGGAATTCGACCTGGACCCGTTCAAGCTCTCGGCCGGCCTGCGCTACCAGGACGACGAAGTCCGCCTCGATGACGGCCTGAGCATGGACGGCATCGCCAGGCGCGACTTCAGCTCGGTATCGGTCAGCGCCGGTGCGCTGTGGCGGCTCGACGAGGACTGGCAGACCAGCCTGAACTGGCAGCGCTCCGAGCGCAGCCCGACGCAGGAAGAACTTTTCGCCAACGGCCCGCACATCGCCACCCAGGCGTTCGAGATCGGCGACCCGATGCTGGGCAAGGAGACGTCCAACAACATCGATTTCGGCATCCACAAGCACAGCGGCGTTTTCCACGTCCGCCTGGACCTGTTCTACAACAATATCGACGACTTCGTCTTTCTGGCCGATACCGGCGAAATCGAGGACGACCTGCCGGTGCAGGTCTGGAGCCAGGCCGACGCCAACTTCTGGGGCGCCGAAGCCCAGGCCAGTCTCCTGTTCGAAGACACCGCGGTCGGCGACCTGGAATGGCGCGTCTTCGCCGATTCGGTCGAGGCGGACCTCAAGGCCGGCAACGGCGAAGTGCCGCGACTGTCGCCGGGCCGGATCGGCACGGGCATCGACTGGCACCGCGGCAACCTGCGCGCCAACGTCAATTATCAGCGGGTCTTCGAGGTCGACGAGGTGGCCGAGTTCGAAACCCGGACGGGCGGCTACGATGCGCTCAGCGCCAACCTGGCCTACCGGCTGGTGGTCGACAGCAGCGAAGTGGAATTCTTCGTCAAGGGCGACAACCTGCTCGACCAGACCCAGCGCGTGCACACCTCGTTCCTCAAGGACTTCGCGCCCCGTCCAGGGCTGAATGTCACCGGCGGCGTGCGCGTGCGCTTCTGAGTCCGGCCGGAACGCGCCGGACCGGCATCAAGAATCGGGCGGCCCGACGCGGTCGCCCGTTCTTCATCCCGCCTCGCTATCCTGTTTCGATGACTCAGGTACGCGCGGCACGAATTCCGGAGCTGAGAACCGATCCCGACGTGGCGGTCCGCAATGGCAGCGTGGCCGAGCTGGCGCGCTTTCTGGACAACCACCGCAGCATCGCGGTGCTGACCGGCGCCGGTTGTTCCACGGGTTCGGGCATTCCGGCCTATCGCGACGAATCCGGGCGCTGGCGCCGGCGCCAGCCGATCTTCTACCAGGATTTCATCAACGACCCGGTGATGCGACGCCGCTACTGGGCGCGCAGCTATTTCGGCTGGTCGGTGATGCGCCAGGCCCGGCCGGGGCGCACCCATACCGCGCTCGCCACGCTGGCCGAAAGCGGAAAAACGGCCGGCCTGATCACCCAGAACGTCGACGGCCTGCACCAGCGCGCCGGCCACGACGCGCTGATCGAACTGCACGGCGGGCTCGAGCGCGTACTGTGCCTGGATTGCGGCCAGGGCTCCAGCCGCGATGCGCTGCAGCAGCGCCTGGAACGGCTCAACCCGGACTGGGCGCCGGAAGTGCTGGGCATCAACCCCGACGGCGACGCCGAGCTCGACGTTCGTCACGACAAGCGCGCCTACCCCGGGTTTCGCATCGCCGCGTGTACCGGCTGCGGCGGCACGCTGAAACCCGACGTGGTGTTCTTCGGCGAATCGGTGCCGCGCCAGCGCCTGGCCGAAGCCGACCGGCGGGTCGAGGGCGCCGACGCCATGCTTATCGTCGGCACCTCGCTGGTGGTCTGGTCCGGCTTCCGGCTGGCGCGCCTGGCCGCAGAGCGCGGACTCCCGATCGTGGCGATCAACAACGGCCTGACCCGCGCCGACGCGCTGCTCGAGTTCAAGCTGCAGGGCGATTGCGGGGACGTGCTCGAACAGGCCGTCGCCGCGATCCGGCCGCCTTCGACGCAAGCCCAGTCGGTGTAGCACGGCCTTCCGGCGCACACACCGCCAGGTGGTTCAGCGGTTGCCGGGCTCGAAATCGGCCAGTTCGGTTTTCAGCCAGGCCCGCGCACGCGTCAGGTCGCGCGTGACCGTGCGGCTGGAGATTCCCATGATCCGAGAAATCTCGTCGATCGAATAGCCGGCAAAGAAACGCGCGGTGATCGCTTCGGCCATGCGCGGATTGCTCAGGCGCATCTCGTCGAGGATTTTCTCGACCGCCAGGATCAGTTCGGCGTCGCGCGCGTCGGCCGGCACCTGGCACTCTTCGACGCGGGTATGCGGCTGGCCGCCGCCACGCTTCGCCGACTGCCGCCGTCGTGCGTAGTCGAAGATCAGCTGGCGCATCACCATCGCCGCCAGGCGCTTGAGATGGAGCCTGTTCTCGAGGTCTCCGGAGGCATGATCGCGCAGCTTCAGGCAGGCTTCGTGCACCAGCGCCGTGGTCTGCATCGTCAGGCCCGCACCCAGCTGCCGGCGCTGGTTGTGGCCGATGCGCTTGAGGTCGTCGTAGACCAGCGGCAGCACCTGGTCGAACAGCTCCGGCGTCTCGCGGACCTCGTGCAGCAGCCGCGTCACCTCGTGCTCGTCGAGCGGCTCGAATGATTCCGGCGCGGCCCCGTTTTTGCTTTTTCGATCGGTCATGCGCGGCGGTCCGGGGTCGAAGGGATGCAAGCATACATCGCCATGCCCGCAATTCTGAACGCAATGCTTCCGGCACAGGACTCAATCGTGACACACATCGCGGAAGTTCTCGAATGAACCTGCCGGCTCCACAGCCGGGACGACGGCCGAGACGACGCACAGACGACCGGCCAGGCAGAAAGCGCGGTATCGCGAGCCCGGGCGATCGCGCGCGAAAGGCATGTCCCGCCTCGCGCCGGCGGGTAGACTGAGAAAAATCTTTCGCTGGACGGCTTCTTGAACGAACAACGATTTCCGCACCTTTTTCAACCGCTGGACCTCGGCTTCACCACCCTGCCCAACCGGCTGCTGATGGGGTCCATGCACACCGGTCTGGAAGACCGGGTCTGGAACTACGACAAGCTGACCGCCTACTTCGTCGCCCGTGCGCGCGGCGGCGTCGGACTGATGGTCACCGGCGGCATCGCGCCCAACCGCCGCGGCTCGCTGGCACCGCTCGCCTCCAAGCTGACCAACCGCTGGGAAGTGATGCGCCATCGCAAGCTGACCGACGGCGTGCACGCGGCCGGGGGACGCATCTGCATGCAGATCCTGCACGCCGGACGCTACGCCTATCATCCGTTCTCGGTCGCGCCCAGCGCCATCCAGGCGCCGATCAATCCGTTCAAGCCCAAGGCGCTCGGCGCGGCCGGCGTCAAGCGCCAGATTCGCGATTTCATCCGCTGCGCGAAGCTTGCCCGGCGGGCCGGCTACGACGGCGTCGAGGTCATGGGCTCGGAAGGCTACTTCATCAACCAGTTTCTGGTCCCGCGCACCAACCATCGTAAGGACGAATGGGGCGGCGCATTCGAAAACCGCATGCGGGTTCCGGTCGACATCGTGCGCGGCATCCGCAAGGCGGTGGGCGAGGATTTCATCATCATCTACCGGCTGTCGATGCTCGACATGCTGGCCGACGGCAACAGCTTCGACGAAGTGGTCGAACTCGGCAAGGCGGTCGAGCGGGCCGGTGCGACCATCATCAATACCGGCATCGGCTGGCACGAAACGCGCATCCCGACGATCGCCACCTCGGTGCCGCGCGCGGCATTCACCTGGGTCACGCGCAAGATGCGCGACGAGGTCTCGATTCCGCTGGTCACCACCAACCGCATCAACATGCCCGGGACCGCCGAGAAGGTGCTGGCCGAAGGCGACGCCGACATGATCTCCATGGCCCGGCCGTTCCTGGCCGATCCCGACTGGGCGATCAAGGCCGAGGCCGACCGCGTCGATGAAATCAATACCTGCATCGCGTGCAACCAGGCCTGCCTGGACCACGTGTTCGAGAACAAGAAGGCGACCTGCCTCGTCAACCCGCGTGCCGCGCGCGAAACCGAACTGGTCATCGCGCCGGCAGCCCGCCCGAAAAAGGTCGCGGTGGTCGGCGCCGGCCCGGCCGGCCTGGCCGCGGCCACCACCGCCGCGCAGCGCGGCCACGCGGTCACGCTGTTCGAGGCCGACCGGCGCATCGGCGGCCAGTTCAACATGGCCAAGCGCATCCCGGGCAAGGAAGAGTTCGTCGAGACGCTGCGCTACTTCAACCGCCTGATCGAACTGCACGGCGTCGAAGTCCGACTGCACGAGCGCGTGGAAGAATCCGCGCTGGCCCAGGGCGGCTTCGACGAAATCATCATCGCCACCGGTGTCCTGCCGCGCGACCCGAAGATCGACGGCCAGGACCACCCGATGGTGCTGAGCTACCCGGATGTGCTCAAGGGCGACAAGTCGGTCGGCAAGCGGGTCGCCGTCGTCGGCGCCGGCGGCATCGGCTTCGACGTCTCGGAATTCCTGCTGCACGAAAACGTGCCCGAAACCCCGGACCCGGAAAACGTCGACGTCAAGCATTTCTTCGACGAATGGGGCGTGGACATGGACTTCGAAACGCGCGGCGGCGTCGAAGGCGTGCAGCCCGATCGCGACGACCCGCCGCGCAAAATCTGGATGACCCAGCGGTCGAAGGGCAAGCCCGGCGCCGGGCTGGGCAAGACGACCGGGTGGATCCACCGCAAGACCCTGAAGAACCACGGCGTGGAAATGCTGGCCGGGGTTGCCTACGACCGCATCGACGACGCCGGCCTGCACCTGACCGTCAAGGGCGGCGACGGCGGCGAAGAAAAACGCGTGCTGCAAGTCGACAACGTCGTGCTGTGCACCGGCCAGGTCTCGGAGAACGCGCTCTTCGAGACGCTGAAGGACAATGGTCTGCCCGTCCACCTTATCGGCGGCGCCAAGCTGGCCGCCGAACTGGACGCCAAGCGTGCCATCGAAGAAGGCACGCGGCTGGCGGCAACGCTTTGATCCTGCTGATCCCGCTGTTGATTCTGATAAACATCATTGACCACGAAGGGCACGAAGCACACGAAGGTTAAAAGCGGAACTGCTTCCCGAACATTCCTTCGTGTTCTTCGTGGTTAATGGACCCTAATCAGACTGCGATCAGACGCTCCCACAGGTCGTTGATCCAGGCCATCATTTCGGCGACGAACGGCTCGGCTACCGCGGCCGGGTCCACCGACCAGACATCGATATCCGGATGCCCCGGCGCGGCGTATTCCCAGTCGATGAGATACAGCCGCTGGCCGGCATCCAGGATATTTTCGGGAATCAGGTCGTGATGCACCAGCCGTGCCGGCCAAGGCGCCGTGTCGAACGAACGAAGCCGCGGTTCGAATTCACGCCACGCCACGCCCAGTGCCGCGTCGACTCCGCCGGCGCGTTCCAGTTGGCGCCAGTAGTGCATGAGATAACCGTGATAGGAGCGCGTTGGCCAATCCAGCTCGATTTTTCCAAGCTGCTCGACCCGCGGCCACAATCGCTCACGCTGCTCCGGCCGCGCCAGATCGGCCGCGGTCCAGGGGCGCGCCTCGAGCCAGGGAAACAGCACGAAACGTCCTGCCGGGTCCCAGTGACCGAACGCCCGACCGATGCCTGCACCGGCGGTCGCCGAAAGGATCTCCCGTTCCAGCGCGCGGTTTATGCCCAGCCGCGCCGGGTCGGGGTGGTTCAGGCGCAGCAGCAGGTCATGATCCAGGCCCGGCGCCGAGAGCCGAAAGTTCCGGTTGGTCCTGCCGCCGGGCACCGGCGCAAGGACCCGCGGCCGACCGGTAAGCGAAAGCCCCCAATCGCGCCAGCCGTCGAGCAGTCGCTCGATCTCGGTGTATGTTGGTGCCGGCATGTCAGTGTCCATCAAGCACTCGTCTGGTCAGATCGTCCGGCCAGTCCCCGGGATTGCAACGAGCGGACCGCGCCAGGATGCCGCGGCCTGCCGGAGCCGGCGGCAACGGGTCGCCGCGGGCCTCGCCACGCGTCGAACCAGGGCGACCCGTTGCCACCGGTTCCGGCCTCGAAGCCCGCCGGCGCCCGCGCATCGATCAATGCACCCGATCATGTTTCCGATAATCCCGGTACCAGCTTGTCCAGCCGAACACCGAGATGATCAGATAGGACGCATGCAGCCCGGCGGTGAGCACCATGCCGCGGTCGATGAACAGAAAGATCGCCAGGCTGTTGATGACCATCCAGTAGGCCCAGTTCTCCAGCACCTTGCGCGCCACCATCCAGGTGGTCACCACCGCGCCCCAGGTCACGACCGAATCGAGATACGGCCAGGCCGCGCGGGTGTTGGCGTCCAGCAGCGCACCCGAAATCAGCGCGCAGGCCGCGATCAGTCCCAGCACCAGCAGATGCCGGCGTCCGCTCCAGCGCTTGATCGGAAGCCGCGCCCCGGTACCATCGGCGCGGTTCTGGCCGCCGTGGCGCCAGTGCCACCAGCCGTACACCGCCATGACCATGTAGTAGACGTTCAGCGCCGACTGCATCATCAACTGGACCTGCCAGAACAGCAGGGTGTACAGCGCCGTGCTGATGAACGCGGCCACCCAGCAAAGACGGTTCTGGCGCACCGCCAGCAGCAGGTAGGCCACCGCCAGCAGTACCGCGGCGACCTCCCAGCCCGACATCTGCGCGGCGCGCTCGGCGAACGCCTCCAGCCAGCCTGCGGGCGGGCCGGGCTGCACCGCAAGCGCATCAGAAGACATAACTTGCACTCGCGCCGACCACACGCGGCGCGCCGAACTGAAAGTACGGCTCGACGACGTAGCCCTTGCGCGGATCGTTGCCGAATCCGCCGAAGCCGCGCGTCTTGACGTCTTCGTCGGTGAGGTTGCGCGCCCACACCGCCAGGTCCCAGCGCGGGGTGCGGTAGCCCAGGCGCAGGTGAAACAGCTCGTAGGCGTCGGAGCGGACTTCGTGCCGGCTTGAGAAGAAGAAGGCGTCCCTGGCTTCGGCCTCGACGCGCGCGTACCAGTGGTCGGACCACTGGAAGATCCCGCCCAGGGCCGCCTGGTAATTCGGCGCATGCGGCACGTCGCGGCCGTCCATGTCGAACGGCACGCCGTTTTCGGGGTCGGCGTCGACGTGGGAAAAATTCAGGAAGTCGTCGAACTGCGAGTCGAGCAAGCCCAGGCTGGCGTAGGCCTCGAACCAGCGGCTGGCGCGCCAGTTGATTTCGACTTCCAGGCCGTAGCTCTGCGCGGCCGTGGCGTTGGTCTCGAAATCGATGAACCGGCACGGACAGGATTCGCCCTCGATCGGCAGCACCAGCGACTGGTCGGTCTGCACGTCGTCGCGATCCTGGAAAAACAGGGCCGCGCGCAGGTCGATCCGATCCTGCAGCAGGCGGGTCTTGACCCCGAGTTCGTAGTTCCACATCGTTTCGGTGTCGAACTCGCGCTGGTCGTCGGGAACGGCCGATTCGCTGTTGACGCCGCCGGCCCGGTAGCCGCGCGAGGCCAGCGCGTACCAGAGACCGCCGCCGGCGGTTCGGTACTCCAGCGCCAGCCGGCCGCCCCACATGTCCTCGTCCGGGGCGAACACCGCGCCATCGCTGTCGACATAGTCGGCGTCGCGCTGCTCGTAGCGCAACCCGGCAACCAGCTTCATCCGCCGGGCCAGCGGAAGATCGAACTGGCCGTACACGGCCCGGTTTTCGGTGTCGTAATCACGCAGGAAATCTTCGGGCAGAAAGGTATAGACCCGACGCAGTTCCTGGGTCTGGTCGCGGTAGTACGCGCCCACGACCCAACCGGCCTCGTCCCGGCCGGTATCGGAGATCATGCGCAGGTCGAGCGTGGTATTGCGGTTGTCGCGAATGTAGTTGTCGAACGACGAGAATGCCGGCGCCAGGCAGTCGAACGCATCGCAGAAATCGACAAAGCTCCAGTCCTCGTCGAAACCGTATTCGAGGTCGGCGTCGGTATGGCTGAGCAAGGCCTCCACGCTGAACGCGTCATGCGCCTTCCAGTTCACCCGCGCCGACCCGGCCAGCGTTTCCTGGCGGTCGTGGCCCGGTTGGTCGGAAAACGTGGTGCGGGTATTGTCCAGCGAGAAGCCGTCGAAGCCGTTGTCGACGTCCAGGTACAGCCCGGTCAGGTCCACGTTCAGGTCTTCGTGCGGCTGCCATGAGAGCTTGGTGCGCAGCGTCTGCTCATCGAAGTCGGCGGTGTCGCCGACGCCCAGGAAGGCGTTGTTCTGGTAGCCGTCGCTTTTGTGATTCGAATACGCCACGCGGTAGCCGAGCGTGTCGCTGACCGGGCCGGAAAGCACGCCTTCGAAGGTGCGGGTTCCGTGCTCGGCGACCCGGGTCTCGAAGCGGCCGGTGAATACGTCGGTGGGGCTGCCGGAGACCATGTTGATCATCCCGGCCAGCGCATTGGCCCCGAACAGCGTGCCCTGCGGGCCGCGCAGCACCTCCACCTGCTCGATGTCCAGGGTCGTGGCCGCGCCGCCGATGCCGCTCATGTCGATGCCGTCGACCAGCAGGCCGACCGAGGCGTTCATCGGCTCGACGAACTGGCTGCGCTCGCCGATGCCGCGGATCTGGAAGAATCTTCCGCGCGAGGCGCCGGCGGCGAAATTGACGTTGGGGGCCAGGTTCAGCACCCGGTCGATATGCGAGGCACTGCGCTGGCGCAGGGTCTCGCCGTCGATCACGGTGGCGCTGCCGCTGAGATCGAACAGACCGAGCTGGCGGAAATCGGCGGTCACCACGATCGGGTCCCCGATCCGCAACGGCGGCCCGGCCTGGGCCGAAACGGCATGCGGAACGGTCAGCGAAAGCGCGGCCAGCAGTGAAAGGGTTTTCATGTTGAGTCTCCGTCAAAAGCCAGTGGAGACCCGGTATGCACGAGGGATTTCTGGAAGCGGCCGGGCGCGAGGACGCCGGACGCTTTCGGGTTCCTGTCCCTACGCCGGCATTAACCGGATCAGGTTCAACGGGTCCATCCGACTGGATGTCTCAGGCGAAGAATCGCCGCCCCGAGGAATCGTCTTTCATTCTAGCTCGATTCGATTATCCATGGGCTCCGGCCCGTTTGCCGGCGACCGAACTGCCGCGCGCAAGACAGGAAGACGGAAGAGTCAAGCCCTTTCGCCGCCGGTCCAGCGCATCAGGTTCATGAACTCGCGCCGCGTTTTCGGGCCGAAGGTCCGGTAATGCGGGTCCGCCACCGGGGCATATTCGGCCCGGGCGATTTCGACGGCGTCGTTGCCCAGGTGATGCTCGAGCACGCCCGCTTCCAGGCGGTAGGGCCTGAGCGCATTCAGGCCGAAGATCCTGCGCTTGACTTCGGGCGTGAGTGCCGGATAGCCGTGGCGCTCTTGAAGCTCCTCGCTGATCTGGAAGGCGCGAAAGGCCTGGATCTGGTCCTGGGGCGAGCCGTACCAGATCGAGTCGGTGCCCCACAGGATGTTGTCCTCGCCAAGGTATTTCAGCAGCTTGCCCAGCGCGTGGGCGGCCGAATCCGGGTCGCGCATGAGGAAGCGCCAGGTCGAGCCCAGCTCGGCGTAGACGTTGCCTCCTTTCAGGTCGTGTTCAACGACCGTCCTGACCAGCGAATCGATGCCTTCGTTGCGCTCGGGATCGTACGGACCCTCCGGCTGGCCCGGCACGAAGCCGGAGTGGTAGATCAGGAAGCTCAGGCCGGGATACTTCTTCGCCGCCGGACCGATGTCGGTGCACAGCGAATGCCGGTAGCTTTGCTCGCCGAAAGGGATGCCCTTGTGGATGGCCACGACCGGCACATCCAGGCTTTTCGCGGTCTCGAGGAACGGGATGCCGGTGTCGGCATCGGTGAGGAAATAGCCGTTGCCGTCCGGCCCCCATTGGGTATAGGTTTTCCAGGCCTGGATGCCGAAGTCGTCGCGCAGCCGCCGCATGTCGTCGACATCGCCGGCCTGGTTGGGATTGACGCGGCCGTGCAGCAGCAACCGATGCGTGCCTTCCAGGCTGGCGACGATATCGCGCGCGGCCGCGGCCTCCTCGATGGTCAGCGGCTCGCCTTCGCGGGTACTCGGCACGAACGACAGCACCATGACGTCGGTGTCGGAATCCATGAACACGTCCTTGACGAACGCGTCCGGCCCAAGGCACTTCAGATACGAGCGCGCGCCCGGGCCCTCGCCCAGGGCGCAACCGGCCGCCGGCATGCCCGACAGCGGTTTCGCGTCCTCGGGTACGTGCTGAAGCCAGGCGCCGGTGGGGTTCACGAAATGCCCCTGGACGTCGAATATGAACTCGTCGCCGTTCAGTGCCGCCTGCGCGGCATTCTCGTCCAGCGCCGCCTCGTCGGCCAGCGCGAACAGTCCACCGGTGCGTCCGACCGCCGCGTTGGCGGCGTTGAACGCCAGCAGCGTCGAGGCCGCTCCGCAGCTCGAAACCAGGAAATCGCGGCGCGTGCGGTCCAGGCGCCTGGCATTCTCTCCGGCAGCCTCGTGGGCCATGCGGTTGGCCAGTTCGCCGGCGGCGTCGAGCGGGATCGGCTCGTACTCGCCGTTGGAGGTGGAATCCAGCTTGATCGGCAGGCGCGTGCCGTCGGGGTCGTGAATCGAATCCATGCTCGGGTCTCTTGTCGGCAACGGCCCCCGATTGAAGCAGGTCTGTCGTCGCGGTGCAAGTCGCCCGCCAGAGGGATCGAAGCCGGGCCGCGGTTTTTGGCCTGATGCCGGCGTCGGAATCAGGCGACCGCGCCCAGAACATCGTCCAGCCGCTCGAAATACGCTCGCGTTCGGGCGATCTGGGCGGCGGCATCGTCGAGCCGGTTCACCTGCTGCACAAAGACCTCGCGCCCCGGGTGTGCCTTGACGTACCACCCCAGGTGCTTGCGCGCGATGCGCACACCGCGATCCTCACCGTAGAAGGCGTGCAACGCCTCGAGATGCTCGCCCAGTATGGCGCCGACCTCGGCCGGCGACTTCTCCGGCAGACGCCGGCCGGTATCCAGGAAATATCGGATCTCTTCGAATAGCCAGGGCCGGCCCTGGGCGGCGCGACCGATCAGCAGACCATCGGCGCCGGTATGGTCGAGCACCTGCCTGGCTTTTTCGGGCGAATCGACATCGCCGTTGGCCCACACCGGTATCGAGATGGCCTGCTTGATCGCCGCGATGGTGTCGTACTCGGCACTGCCCTGGTACTTCTGGTCGCGGGTGCGGCCGTGGATCGCCAGCGCCTTGACCCCGGCATCCTCGGCGATGCGGGCGACGACCGGGGCGTTCTTCGCGTCGTGCGCCCAGCCGGTGCGGATCTTGAGCGTGACCGGAGTGTCGACTGCGCCGACCACCGCCCGAAGGATGGCCTCGACCTTGCCCGCGTCGCGCATAAGCGCCGATCCGGCCCACGCCTTGCAGACTTTTTTCGCCGGACAGCCCATGTTGATGTCGATGATCTCGGCGCCGCGATCGACGTTGTAGCGGGCGAACTCGGCCATCTGTTCCGGCTCGGTACCGGCGATCTGCACGCTGATCGGCCCCGGCTCGCCGGCATGATCCAGCCGCTCGATCGACTTTCGGCTGCCGCGCAACTGCGGATTGGCCGAGGTCATCTCCGAGGTCGCCAGCCCCGCGCCCATGCGCCGGCACAACAACCGGAACGGCTTGTCCGTGACACCGGCCATCGGCGCCAGCCCCAGCGCCGGGTCAATGCAATGCGATCCGATCCTCAAACCCGTTTATCCCGATTAAAACCACACCTGGTCACGTAGAAGACGCGACAGCGTTCAGCGATCGTCGCCGGACGGCCCGAAAACCTTTTTGAACCGCAAATGAACGCGAATGAACGCAAATAAAGCCTGAAATCATGCGTGAACATCGAATCAGACCGGGTACCAATCCGGAAGCGTCTGAAAAGCGCTGATCAGATTGCGCTGTTGTCTCATCAGTAATTTGCGTTTATTCGCGTTCATTTGCGGTTTCAATCAAAAAACGAAAATCACGGACCTGACAGGCGCGTGAACACTTGCGCCAGCAGGTCCGTCACGCTTTTCCCCGGGATTTTCTCGACGTGATCCATTCGAGGATGGTGGCCCATTCGTCCCAATCCTGCTCGGCCAGGTAGGGCGGGTAATCATTGACCGACAGCCCGCTTTCGAACGCGCGCACGTAATTCATGGAATCGCGCAGCTGGCCGACGATCGGGGCCTTGTAACCACCGAGGAAACCCTTCAGCTCGCGATAGACGATGGTATGCGGCTTGACCCGGTTGGCGACCAGTCCGACCCTGGCCTCGCCCTCGGCGATCGGCTTGAGCGAGAACAGGTGGCCGAGGAAGCGGTGCGCGGCGTTCATGTCGACGAACGAAGGCAGCACCGGGATCAGCACGGTCTGGGCGCGCCGGACCAGGTTGCCCAGCTCGGGACCGTGGATGCCGGCCGCGGAATCGAGCACCAGGAAATCGGTGTCGGCCGGCGCGCGGATGGGGCCGTCTGCGGAATTGATGCTGATGACTTCCGGATATTCCTCGGGCCGGATCCGGCCCCAGTCCGCCGAGGACTGCTGCGGGTCCATGTCGCCCAGGGCGACCTGGTAGCCCTCCCAGGCCAGCGCAGCGCACAGATTGGTCGCTACGGTCGTCTTGCCGCAGCCGCCCTTCGCGTTCAGTACCGCTATCGTTCGCATTTTTTCCTGCCTCCCGAATTTCCAACCGGTCATCGACGGTCTTGAATCTGTCGGCGCGCGCGTCAGAACCTTCCGTCCGTCACGTCCGGCAGACCCGAATGCAGCATCCAGCGCCCGCGCTCTTCGTCCCAGCGCCAGGCCTCGACGTATTCGACGACCTGCTCGCGGGCCGTGTGCTTGTTGTACATGCGCAGCTGCACCAGCCGGTCGACGCCGTCATCGGGCGCGCTCAGCACCTGGCGCACGGAATACTGGCTGACGCGGAACTGGTGCAGACGCTCGACATCCAGCGAAGCGACCGGGTTTTCCTCCAGCCATTCGGGGTGCATGAAATCGACCAGGGCGTCGAACTGGTTCCAGCGCACGGTCGCCTCGTAGCGGTCCATGGTCTCGGTACGCAACAGGTCGCGATCGCTCATGGCGCCGCAGCCGGCCACCAGGGCCAGGCCGAGCAGCAGGACCGACTGAAAGATTGGTTTCATCGAGCAATCCCTGGTTGATCCATTCCGTCTGGAGTCTACATCTTGCGCTTGTCGAGCCCAGCATACCGGGCCGAAAGCGTCGCCGCCACCTCGCCGGCGGCGACGATCCGCGGCGCCAGGTCCAGCTTGCCGCGGCCGCGGGCCCGAAGCTGATCGAAGAAATCGCCGATTGCGGCCGTGTCGGGCCAGTCGCAGTGCACTGCGAATCCGGCTTCGACGGGCGCGACGAAGCGCACTTCGCATCGGCCGATGACCAGATCGGCGGCCAGGTCGGCGCGCCGCAGCAGCAGCCGGGGTAGCGACCACCCGGCCAGGATCATCAGCGACACCAGCGCACCGCCGAACGCGGTGCCCTTGTCGTTGACGTTCGGCGCCAGCGGTGCGTGCAGCTCGATGCCGCGCGCGTCCAGCCGCGCGATCGACAGCTGCATGTTTCCGCCCAGTGGAATCTGCCGGGTCAGCACGTCGACCAGCCAGTCGCACTCGCTCGGGGTCGCTGGGCCGGCTACGCCGGTCACGATGCGGAAGCGCCGGATTCGAGCGCGTCGACCAGCCGCCGGACGTCGTCGGGCTGGGTTGCGAACGAGCAGACCAGCCGCGCCAGGTCGTCGTGGCCGGGCCAGATGTGGAACTCGAAGCCCTGCGCCTTGAGCGCTGCCAGCTTTTCCGGACGCCAGCGCATGAACACCTCGTTGGCTTCCACCGGCCAGGCCAGCGATGTTTCGGGATGCGCCTCGATGGCCTCGGCCAGGCGCGCGGCCATGGCGTTGGCGTGGCCGGCCAGTTCCAGCCACAGGTCGGCGTCCAGCATCGCCAGCAGCTGGGCCGAGACATAGCGCATCTTCGACAGCAGGTGACCACCGCGCTTGCGCATGCGGTGCATGGCCTCCAGCCATTCCGGGTGGCCGAACACCACGATCGCCTCGGCGGTCAGCGCGCCGTTCTTGGTCGCGCCGAAGGACAGCACGTCGACGCCCGACTTCCAGGTCGCCTGGGCCGGCGTGGCGTCCAGCCAGGCCACCGCGTTGGCGAAACGCGCGCCGTCCATGTGCAGCGGCAGCTCGCGCGCATGGGCCGCCTCGGCGATGGCGGAAATCTCGTCGGGCCGGTAGCTGGTGCCGCATTCGGTGGCCTGGGTGATCGACACCACCGACGGCTTGACGTTGTGCACGCCATGCGTGCCGGCCGCGTCGATGGCCCGGCCGAGATCATCGGCCCGGAGTTTGCCGTCCGCGCCGTCCAGCAGCACCAGCTTGGCCCCGTGGGTGTAGAACTCCGGCGCGCCGCCCTCGTCGTTGGCGATGTGCGCCTGGCGATGGCACATCACCGCACCCCACACCGGCGACGCGGCCGCCAGCGTCACCGAGTTGGCCGCGGTGCCCGTGGCCAGCGGCAGCACGCTGCAGTCGGTTTCGAACAGGTTTGAAAACGCACGGTCCAGCCGGCGGCTCCAGGCGTCTTCGGCATACGCGGTCGCCATGCCGCGATTAGCCTCCGCGATTGCGTCGAGGATCAGCGGATGGGCGGGCGCTTCGTTGTCGCTCTTGAAATTCATTGGAAAGACCGTCTTTGGAAACAATGAATGATTACCTGATGATCCGGATACCTCGGCACTGCTACCGTGGACGAAAAACCATGAAACCGCAGATTACACAGATTCTCGCAGATTATTGTTTACCGGCCCGGTTTCCTTCGCCTACCGAAGGCCACGAAGTTTCAAAATCCGGAGACTTTCTTCGTGAACTTCGTGCCTTCTTCGTGCCCTTCGTGTCCTGCTTTTCAGCTTTCACACTCGGCAATGATTCCAGCTCGCGGACCATGCGTCGCGAACGGTCAAGGTGGCGGATCGCGTCCCAGCAGGCGCTCGAAGAATGCCTCGCGTTCGGATTCGACAACTTGCGCGGGGCGCTCGAACCGGACCGGCCGCGCCGGGTCGTCGGGATCCAGCCGAATGCCCCACAGCGGCCGCGGGCTGGCCGGGTCTATGGCGTAACGGAGGTCGCCGACGAAGATCGTGTCTTGTTCGTCGTAGCTGGAGTAGCGAAACAGCCAGTCGCCGGAAAAATGCCGGAAGCGTTCCAGGTCCCGAGCCAGCCGGCTGTCGTCCGGCCAACGGCCGTCGCCATTGCCTTGACCATAATGCGGCACGGCGGGCCCCGGCCAGACCAGCGCGTCGCGACCCGGCGGAATGCGCACGGCGACCAGGTGCATGCGCTCGCCTTCGTCGACGAGGCCGCGCCACAGCACCAGGTTCGCGAAAGACGGCTTCGCGATCACGCGGTCGGCCTCGATGCCCGCGTCGTCGGCCCAGTGAGCGACGATGTTCTCGGCGCGATGCTGCTGCAGCGCGCCGAGCGCCAGGTAGAACACGGCCCAGAGCGCGGCGATGCGCGCGCCCCTGCGGCTTTGCTTCCAGACCGCCACGCCCAGCAGAAGCACCAGCGGCAGCGTAAACACGGGGTCGATCACGCTGATGACGTTCCAGGCCACGCGCGCCTCGCTGAACGGCCACAGCAGGCGCGTGCCGTAGGAGGTCATGGCGTCCAGCAATCCGTGCGAGCCGACCCCCAGCGCGCTCCACAGGAATACCCGGGCGAACTTGACGTCCGGCCGCCAGCGATGTACCAGCGGCCAGGCCAGCAGCGCGACCAGCATGGCGCCGATCGGTATGAATGCCAGTGCATGCGTGAAATGGCGGTGGTATTCGATCGCCAGCAGACTGTCGGCCGAAGAACGGATGAGCACATCGAGGTCCGGCGCCATGCCTCCTGCGAAGCCGACGGCAGCGGCCGGCCGGAGGTGTTTGCGGCGCGCGCCGGCCTGGGCGAACAAGCTGCCGAACACGCCCTGGGTAAATGGATCCAAGCTGCTGCTATCCTTGCCGCGATTCCATGCGAAGTCTACGCGATATGACCAGATGCTTTCTCATCCCGGCCGCCGTGGCCGGAGCCCTTGCGCTGCTGGCCGGATGCGCCACTCGAACCGAGTGCGGGGACGCGCGGGCAACCGCCCGACAGGCGGCCCAGGATCGGCAGCCGCCGGGGCAATGGATCGGCGGAGTCGACGCGGCCTGCACCGATGAGGCCAGGCAAGCGTGGGCATCCGCACTGGCCGAAGACTGCGTACCGCTGCACGGCTTCCACGCGGGCCTGGACGGGGAGCAGGCTGCCGCAGCCTGCACCGGCGCCGCGTACCAAAGCGCTCTCAGCCTGGGCCGGATGCTGGCCGAAATGCGGGCCGAAGCCGCCAAGATCAAGCGGCGGCTGCAAGAAGAATCGCTCCCGGCCGACGTGCGGCGCGACCTCCAGCGCCGGCAGGTTGTCATCGGCCGGGATCTGCCGCAGCTCGAAGCGCTGGCGCGCATGGACGGCTATCTGCCGCCGGCCGAAGTGCCCGGCGCAGAGCGGTGACCACCGCAACACGCCGGTTCGAAGTCGCGCATTCAGGTCGAGTGCGTGACAGATGCATTCTTCCAGGGTCGCAGGAAACCAGCGTTTTCCAGGTTACGCGAGTTTTTCAACCGTCTGACACCCCTAAAACCGGGTTCGCCGCCGGCTTTGCCGGCGGCGAAACGGCCTCTACTGTTCTATATAATCCGGCAACGAAATATCCATGGTATTCATTGTCCGCGACCCGGCCGTGGCGACTTCCCGCTACCGCTACATCGGCGGTTCGCACAGGCAGTGGGCCATGGGCTCGGCCGGGCGGCGTGCGCTGCTGGCGGCCTCGATTTCGGCGAACTGGCCGAGCATGCGCCGGTAGAGATCGTTACCCGGCCACCAGGCTGCGCGCGAGATCGCCCGCTCCAGCCCGGACCACGCCAGCGCGCGGGCACCCATGTCGGCAAAGAACCGCTCGAACGGGCTCATGCTCGGAGCCACGTAAACCGTGTCGTAGCGCTCGGCGATGCCGGCGATGCGGGCGGCAGCGGCCACTGCTTCTTCCAGCGTGCCGAGCTGGTCGACCAGGCCGCGGTCGCGCGCCTGGGTGCCGGTCCAGACCCGCCCCTGGGCGATGTCGTCGACTTCGTCGGTCGTCTTGCCGCGGTATTCGGCCACCAGCTCGATGAACTGTTCGTAGCCGTGCTCGATGACCGACTGCAGCACGCGCCGGGCCGATTCCGGCAATTCCCGATCGACCCGGAACGCGCCGGCCAGCGGCGTCACGCCGAAGCCGTCGGTATGCACGCCGATGGCGTCCAGCGAATCCTGAAACGTGGGCAGGAAACCGAAAATGCCGATGGATCCGGTGATGGTGTTGGGATAGGCCCAGACCTCGTCGGCCCCCATGGCGATCCAGTAGCCGCCCGAGGCGGCGACGTTGGCCATGCTGACGACCACCGGCTTGCCCGATTCCTTGAGTGCCAGCATTTCCTGGCGAATGACTTCAGAGGCGAACGCGCTGCCGCCACCGGAATCGATGCGCAGCACCACGGCCTCGAGGTCGTCGTCGCGCCGGGCCTTGCGCAACAGCTTCGAAAGCGATTCGGAGCCGATGGTGCCCGGCGGCTGGTCACCCTCGGTGATCGCGCCCTGGGCGACAATGATGCCGACCCGGTCGCCATCGAGGTCGAGCTTGCGCGGCACCTTCAGATAGCTGCGCATGCCGATCTGGCGAAAACCCTTTTCCTTGTCCGGTGCGCCGGTGCTTGCCAATTCGGCGCGCGCGGCCGGCCGCGTCAGCAGGCGATCGGCCAGCCCGGCCTCCAGCGCCATCTCCCCGGGATTGCCGTCGGCGTCTTCGAGCAGCGCCACCATGTCTTCGGTGATTTCCAGCAAGCGCTCGACCGGAATGCCGCGGTGGCCGGCGACGATATCCAGGTATTCCCGCCACAAGCCCGTGATGAAATACTCGGCCGCGGCGCGGTCGGCTTCGGACATCGAATCGCGGATGAACGGCTCCATGGCCGACTTGAATTCGCCGACCCGGAACAGGTTGACGTCGACCCTCAGCTTTTCCAGCCCTTCGCGGAAGTAGTTGCGGTAGTAGGCGTAGCCCTCGATCATCAGCGTACCGTCGGGGTTGAGCCAGACCTCGTCGGCCAGCGACGCCAGGCCGTAGGTGCTCTGGCCCATGCTGCTACCGTAGGCGTAGACCGGCTTGCCGGTCTGCCGGAACTTGTCGAACGCCGCGGCAAGCTCGGTAAAGGTGCCCGGCGCCACGCCCAGCAGGCGGTCGGTGCCGATCAGGACCTGGGTGATGTCGTCGTCTTCGGCGGCCAGTTCCAGCGCGCGCACGATGTCGCGCAGTCGGGTCTCGGGCAGTTGCTGGCCCAGCGCCTCGTTGAGCGCCCGCTCCGAGGGCGAACCGGTATATTGCTCGACGATCAGTCCTTTCGGCGCGATGACCAGCGTCGAATCCTCCTCGACCGTGATCGCGTCACCCGGGCCCAGCAGCATACGCACCACCAGTGCGAGCACGATCAGGAACAGGATATTGAACACGGCGATGCGAAACGCCGTGAGCCCGTTCCAGAAGCCGCGCCAGACGCGCACGAGGAAATTGCCCTTCTTGTCGTTCATTGGTCATCATCCAGGTTGGATTGGGGACTGCTTCGATCATCGACGATCCGCATCAAGGCCGGATCAAGCCGCAGAACCGGCCACACCGTATTGTGCCGGTTAGCGACAAGCCGTGCCGAGCATCCTGGGCGGGCCCCGCGGCCGCCGCAAGGGCCGAAAGTCAGGGACCGGCGGTTTTCTCCATCGCGCGCGACAGACGCAGAAAGCGCGTGCCCAGCAGCACCGCCGCCACGGTCAGGCCGGCGATCAGACCGACCCACATGCCGGCCGCGCCCCACTCGCGCTCGAAGGTCAGCCACCAGCCGATGGTCAGCCCGATCGCCCAGTAGGACAACACGCTGTAGACCATCGGCCGCCGGGTGTCCTTGTAGCCTCTGAGTGCGCCGGCCGAGGCCACCTGCAGACTGTCGGAAAGCTGGAATATGGCCGCGAGCATCAGCAGGCTGGCGGCCAGTTCGATGACCTCGCGCTCGGACGTGTAAATGCGTGCGATCCACTCGGGCAGCAGGAACATCGCGCTCGCCGAGAACAGCCCGAACACCGCGGCCAGGCCAATGCCGACCAGGCCGGCCACGCGCGCGCCCTGGGGGTCGCCGCGTCCGATCGCGTTGCCCACCCGCACTGTGATCGCGCCGGCCATGCCCAGCGGCACCATGAAGGCCATGGAAGCAAAATTGATCGCTACCTGGTGGGCCGCGATGGGCAGCGCGCCCAGCGTACCGATCAGCAGCGCGGCCGAGACGAACAGGCTGCCCTCGAAAAAGATGGTCACGCCGATCGGCAGGCCGACGCGCAGCAGACCACGGATTTCGCGCAGGCTGGGCCGGCTGAAGCGCTGATAAAGCTCGAACGCCGCGTAGTGCTCGCGAGACTTGATGTACAACGCCAGCGCAACGAACTGCAGCCAGAACACCAGCGCGGTGGCCCAGCCGCAGCCGACCGCCCCCATCGGCTCGAAGCCCAGCTTGCCGAACATCAGCACATAGTTCAGCGGCACGTTGAATACGATGCCCAGCACGCCGATGTACATGGTCGGGCGGGTATGGCCGGTGCCTTCGGAAAAGAACCGCAGCGCGAACATCAGGGTCAGCGCCGGCGCGCCCCAGCTCATCGCCTTGAGATAGCCGAGCGCCAGCCCGGCCACCGAGGGCTCGACTTCCAGCGCAGCCATCACCCAGCCGGCATTGCGCGCGCCCAGCGCCAGCAGCGCCGAGATCGCCAGCGCGATCCACAGCGCCTGGCGCGTCATCTCGCCGGCCTGCAGCCGCCGTCCGGCGCCGTCGAGCTGCGAGACCGCCGGCGAGACCGACATCAGCACGCCCAGCACGAACAGCAACCCGGCCGCCCAGACCGAAGACCCGATCGCGATCGCGCCCAGGTCCACGCGCCCGAGTCGGCCGGCCATCACGGTATCGACGAAGTTCATGCCGAAACTGGTCAGCTGGCCGACGATCAGTGGACCGGCGAGCAGCAGCGTGCGGCGAATTTCGTAGCCCAATCCGGAGCCGGTCGGCTTCGGCGGGGGCGGAACGGAAACGGTCATTGCATTCGGTCCTGCGGATAGCAGGCCAGTCTAATGTACGTTGGCAGCTTCGCGGCTGGGGATGCTGAAGTGGGTTTCAGTTTGGGGCCATGAGGGCGGTGCGGGCCTGGTTTCGGTCGGTGTTCTTGTCCGGTGGCCGGCACTGCGAGCGCTATCCGCTGGAATTTGTGGGAGGGGCTTC